>DASVPS010000179.1:0-7710 GCA_036389555.1 Pyrinomonadaceae bacterium | reverse complement strand
CGCAACGAGGCCGTCGGCTACACCGGCTCGACGCACCTCCTCGAACACATGATGTTCAAGGGCACGCCCACCTTCAACAAAGACCGCAACACGCAGATCGCCGCCACGCTCCAGAAGATCGGCGCGGACTTCAACGCGACCACGTGGTATGACCGCACCAACTATTTCGAGACCGTGCCGAGCGACCAGCTCGAACTCGCCATCCGCCTCGAAGCCGACCGCATGCGCAACTCCTTCATCGCCGACGCGGATCGCCAATCCGAGATGACCGTCGTGCGCAACGAACTCGAACGCGGGCAGAACGAACCGGCGATGGTGCTCGACGAGGCCGTCTACGCCACGGCCTTCCGCGAGCATCCTTATCACCACCCGACCATCGGCTGGCGCGCCGACGTGGAGAACGTGCCCACCGCGCGGCTCAAAGCCTTTTACGACACTTTCTATCACCCGAACAACGCGACCGTCATCGTCGTCGGCGACTTCGAACGCGCCGCGGCGCTTGAGTTGATCAACGAAAACTTCGGCGCGTTCTCCGCGACGGAAGAGGCCATCCCCGAAGTCTACACGGATGAGCCGCCGCAACAGGGCGAGCGTCGCCTGACGATCAAGCGCGCCGGCGAACTCGCGCTCGTGCAAATAGCTTTTCGCACGCCCGCCGTGCTCGGCCAGTCGAACGTGCTCTCGAACGCAGAGTTGGCCGCGCGCGCCGCGAACCCGCCCGCCGAAAACGACATTTACCCGCTCGTCGTGCTCTCGGCACTGTTGTCGAACGGCGTCACGAGCCGTCTCTATCAAGCCCTCGTCGAGACGGAACTCGCCGTCACCATCACTTCAAACTGCGATCAATTTCGCGACCCCGGCCTCTTCAACTTCTACGCCACAGTCAGCCCCGGCGTCGCGCCGTCCGAAGTCGAAGCGGCGATCCTCTCGGAGTTGGAGCGCGTCGCGGCGGAAGATGTGCCCGAAGCGGAAGTGGAGAAGGCGAAGCAGCAGATCATCGCGCAGGTCGCTTACAACCGCGACGGCACGTCCGACATCGCCTCGCAGATGTCCGAGGCCGAAGCCGTCGCCGACTGGCGTTTCTACAAAGACTACGCGGCCAACATCGCGCGCGTCGCCGGCCGGGATGTGCGCCGCGTCGCGCGCACCTACTTCGCGGAAGATAACCGCACCGTCGGCTATTTCATCCCGAAGGCGACCGCCGCCGCCAACGACGACGCCGCAGACACGGACGACGCCAACGGATCACACGGCACATGATCCGGCCTCGCTCAAAGTAGGCACACTAAAATCTGTGCGCCTTTAGTTTTTCTTCAAGTCGATTGCAGGATGGGAGTGTAGGTGATGGTGAAACTGGAAGGCGCGGGGCAAGATGCGACGACGACAGGCGTGAGCGCGACGCCGCAGGAATCAGGACAGCAAACGCTCGCGGGGCATGGCGAGAAATCGTCGGATGCCGCGGCAGCCAACACGCCCGCGAGCGTCGGGCGCTCGAACTTCTCCGCGCGCGTCTCACGAACGGAACTGCCGACCGGCGCGGTTCTGCTCGTCCTCGAAAATCGAGCCACGCCGACCATCTCGCTGCGCGGCAGTTTGCGCGCCGGTTCGTATTTCGAGCCGCGCGACCGTCCCGGCCTCGCGCGTCTCACGGCAGACATGCTCGAACGCGGCACGCTCCGGCGCACCAAGTTTCAACTCGCGGGCGATCTGGAAGCCGTCGGCGCGGAAATAGGATTCTCGGCCGACCCGTTCGCCGTAGAGATCGCCGGGCGCGCGCTCGCCAAAGATTTGTCGCTCCTCCTCGGCACGCTGGCCGAACAACTGCGCGAGCCTGCGTTCCCCGCCGACGAACTCGAAAAACTCAAACAACAGGCCATCGCCGCCATTCAGGAGCAACAGTCGAACACGCGCCTGCGCGCCTACGAGAAGTTGTCCCAACTCATCTACGATCCGGCCAACCCGTTCTACGTCCACGGCGGCGAGCAACTGATCAAAAGCCTCAACTCGATCACGGTCGAAGACGTGCGACGCTTCTATGAAGAACGCTACGGCGGCCGTTCGCTCGTCCTCTCCGTCGTCGGCGATGTCGAGGCGGCCGAAGTGCAGAGACTGTTTGCGGAAGCGTTCGGCGAGTTCGGCGGGCCGCGCGAGAGCGTCGAGGTCAGCGTTGACGACCCGGAACCACAGGCGGGCGAGCGCCGCGAGATCGTCATGCTCAAAGAGAAAGCCAACGTGGACGTGCTGCTCGGCACGGCCGCGCCCCTGCGCCGCGACGCGCGCGACTACTATGCGGCCACTCTCGCCAACGGTGCGCTCGGCGAATCCACGCTCTCCTCGCGGCTCGGCCTGCAAGTGCGCGACCGTGAAGGTTTGACTTACGGCATCGGTTCGCGCTTCCGCGCGCCCTCGCTCGCCGCCGGCCCCTGGTACATCGCCGTCTCCGTCAACCCCGGCAACGTCGAGAAGGCGATTGGTTCCGCGCTCCTCGTTCTGCGCGACTATGTGACAAACGGCATGAAGGCCGACGAACTCGCGGACGAAAAATCATCCGCCATCGGTTCGTTCAAAGTCTCGCTCTCGACCAACGCGGGACTCGCCGAAGCGCTCTGGAACGCCGAATTTTTCCGCTTAGGGATAGACTACCTCGACCGCTTCCCCGAACTCATACAGGCCGTCACCCTCGAAGATGCCAACGCCGCAATTCGCAAATACTTCCGCCCCGACCATCTCACCGTCATCATCGCGGGCGATTATGAACCGACGCCCGCATGAACGTGTTGACTTAAACGAGACGACTTTAGTTGACGATGCCTGAATAGGACGTTCCTCTGCCAACTCGCAGAAAGAAGAAACAATAAAGGAGGAGCGCGGCACGCGGAACGGAAAGCAACAGCCTTCCATTCCGCGTTCCGCGTTCCTCCTTCAACAGTTCAATCAGCAGCCGAAAGCCGGGCGGTTGCACTCTTTCTACTGTCGGGTTTCTGCTGCGCTCCTGCAAAGTCGAGAGAAAGTGCGCGCCGCGCGTGCGGCCTTCTAAATCATCAAGAGTTCAACTTCGCTTTATGTTAATCTTTGCGTCCAAGAGGAGAGGCGAGTTATGCGACGACGCGAAGGCGATGGCTGCCCGGTGGCGGGCGCGTTACAGGTGGTCGGCGATAAATGGACGCTGCTCATCGTGCGCGATCTGGCGCGTGCCCCGCGCCGCACGACCGAACTCATCGCCGCGCTCCACCCCATCAGCAGCCGCACGCTCGTCGGCCGGCTGCGCGATATGGAACAGGATGAACTCGTTGAGCGACGCGACTACGGCGGCAGCCCTCCGCACGTCGAGTATGCACTGACCGCGCGCGGGCGACTGCTGTTGCCCATGCTCGACAGCCTGCGCCAACTCGGCCTCGCGCTCGGCTGCAACGAATGCGAAGACCGCCGTGCGCACCTCGGCGACTACTGCGACGCCTGCCCGCGCAGAGATGCGCGCGAGCCGACGCCCCCCGCCGCCGCCCCCGCGCATCGACGCGAACGCGACGACTCTATCGTCCTCCTGTGAGTCATCACATGTAGTGGCAGGGAGAAGTCCGTCGCGCGCATCGTTCGCCGCATCTTTCGCCGGCGGGCAGGCAGCGAACTTCTCCCCTCTGCCAGAGCACCTATGCCCCCGCAATTATTCCCCGCCCCGCGTTCGTGTGCCAACACGCCGCACACCTGAAATCAACGCGGAGGTGAAACTCCGGCAACATATTTATCTCATCATCCGGTTTGAATAAATTCTCAAACCGTGGAAGGTTTAACTCGATGATTGCTGCCACACGTTCGCGCAGAGGCCGACCGGGCAAGGTTCCCGCGACCATCGTGGCGCTCATCTTTCTGTGCCTGTGCGCGGGCGGCTGCGAGGCGCACCAAAACCCGCGCACGCAGAACGAGCAACAACCGTCCCGCACCGACGCCGCACCGCAAACGCGCGAGAGCGGCAGCGCCGCCGTGACGAAGAACTCCACGCTCACAGGCCGCGCCGCGCTCGGACACTGGACGACGGACGCGCCCGGCGTGCGTCGCCGCATCACCACGGCAGACTTGCCCGCGCCTTTCGACACGCGCTCGGTTGATAACGGGCCGCGCCTCGTCGCGCGTCCGTCGAACGCCTGGCCGAAAGTGCCAGCCGGTTTCAAAGTCGATGAGTTTGCGGCCGGACTGGAAAATCCGCGTCTCGTGCGCGTCGCGCCGAACGGCGACATCTTCGTCGCCGAGAGCCGTGCCGACCGGATACGCATCCTGCGCGCTCCCGACGGCGCGTCGAAGTCCACACACAACGACGTCTTCGTCTCCGGCCTGACGAGGCCGTTCGGCATCGCCTTCTACCCTTCGGGGGCGAACCCGCAGTACGTCTATGTCGCCAACACAGGCTCAATCGTGCGCTTCCCCTATCGCAACGGCGACTTGCGCGCGCGCGGCGAGGCCGAGACGGTCGTGCCCGACATTCCCGGCGGCGGGCAGTTGCGCGGCGGCGGCCACTGGACACGCGACATCGCTTTTTCCCGCGACGGCAAGAAGATGTATGTCTCCGTCGGCTCGCATTCGAACGTCTGGGAGAACGAGCGCGAGAACGAGGAGCGGCGCGCCAACATACTGGAATACAACCCCGACGGGACGGGCTTTCGCATCTACGCATGGGGCATCCGCAACGCCGTCGGCATCGCCATCCATCCGCAGACGGGCGACCTCTGGGCGTCGGTCAACGAACGCGACGGCCTCGGCGACGACCTCGTGCCCGACTACATCACGCGCGTGCGCGCGGGCGGCTTCTACGGCTGGCCTTGGTATTACCTCGGCGCGAACCAAGACCCGCGCCATACGGGCAAACGCCCAGACCTGCGCGACAAGGTGGTCGTGCCCGACGTGCTCATCCAATCGCATTCGGCGTCGCTCCAGATGGAGTTCTATACCGGCAAACAGTTCCCGGAGGAGTATCGCCACGACGCCTTCGCCGCGCAGCACGGCTCCTGGAATCGCTCGCGCCGCACTGGCTACAAACTGATCCGCGTGCCCCTGCGCAAAGGTGTGCCGACAGGCGAGTATGAAGACTTCTTGACGGGATTCGTGACGCCGGAAGGCGACGTATGGGGTCGCCCCGTCGGTGTCGCGGTCGGCAGAGACGGCGCGCTGTTCGTGACGGACGACGGCTCAAAGACTGTCTGGCGAATTTCGTATCAGGGGAAGTAGTAAGTTGAAACAGCCGCGCGGCCGCCCGGTTAACAGAGACCCGGTGGCCGCGCGTTATTTGACGCTCTCGACGCGGTAGCGGCGCATGCGTTATTTGATCGAAGCCAGCACGCGCTTGATCAACTCGTCCGGGTTCGCCTGATGCCAACGCCAGACGATGACGAGGTCGTGTTCCGGGTCGATCCAGATCGTGTTCGAGCCGTAACCGAGCGCGGCGTAGCTCGTCTCGGGCGCGCTCGGCCAGGCCTTGCGCCCCGTGTTCAGCCACCACAGATAACCGTAGTCCGCTTTGACCTCGCCCGGCGCAACAGACTCTCGCACCCATCGCTCGGAAATGATTTGACGGTCGCGCCAGCGGCCGCCGCGCAGGTACAGGTAGCCGAAGCGCGCCTCGTCGCGCGTGCCGATCCAGAGGCCGCCGCTCCAGCGCGTGCCGCCGCTCACCGAAGGCATACGCCGGCCGTCAATAATCACGTCGGAGTTTGAATAGCCGTGATACCGCCATGCGTTTGACGCGCCGATGGGTCGCATGATCTCGTCTCGCAGAACTTCCGGCAGAGGCTTGCACCAGAGCCGCAACATGGATAGTGCGAGACGGTTGATGCGCACGTCGTTGTACTCGTAATAAGTGCCGGGCGCGCGCAGTTCGCGCGGTGCGCGGCGGCCTTTGCCGAACGCCTCGATGCCGATGAAGTCGTGCGGCTTGCCCCACATCACACCCTCCCACTCGCTCGTCTGCCGCGCGTGATGCTCCCAGGTGACGGCCGCGTTATGCGCGGAATCGTAGCCGCCGTCGGCGACGTAATGACGCACGGGGTCTTTGACGCTTTTGATCAACCCGCGATCAATCGTGAGGCCGAGCAACGCGGAGAGGAAACTTTTGGCGACGCTGTAAGTTGGGTCGACCCGGCGCGTGTCGCCCCATTCCGCGACGATGTAGCCGTGGCGGATGACGATGCCGTTGGTCTCGCCGCGCTCCTTCGGCAACGCGCCAAGCACCGCGCCGAAGGTTTCAACCTGCGTGGAGAAATCGCGCGGCACTTTGCTCTCCTGCGTCCGTGCGTAGGCGATGGCCTGTGCGAGCAGCGCGGCGTCCATCCCGACCTCGCCCGGTGATTTGCGCCGCCAGGTCTCGCCGCGCGGCGGATAATAAATCGCTTCCGCTCTCCTGTCGCTTCGCGCCTTCGGCACTTCTTGCGCCGCCGCATGTGGTATCGGCGTCAAGCTGCCCCCCATCACGCCGACGAGCGCCAGTACGGTGAGAGCGTAACGAGCTTGGAAAAGTTTATGCGTCATGATATGCCCTTCAGCAGCGGTGAAAATTTTCAACCAACCTTCATTAAAGAATTCTTCTCGCAAGAAGTATATTTGTGTGTGTGCCGGGAAGGCTAACGCCGCGCGAAGCACAGGAGAGAATCGAAAAGTTTGCCGGCGCGGAGCAGCGCGCTGAGTCCGTGCGAACGGGAGCGCGAGATCGTGCCACGCAAGACGAATCAAGGGTGCGGGATTCGAATCCCCGCACCCTTGATGGCATCGCGATGTAATTTTTTAAGCGGCCGCTCTTAATCCCCTGCGGGCGCGCCTTCGCTGTCCGGGTGGTTCGAGATGACTTCGCCGTCGGGCATGATGATGGCTTCGTGGTCGGCGGTGACGACCTCGCCTTCGATGGTCACTTCTTCGCCGGAGAGCGTGGGCACGGGCAAGTTGTCGAGGTAACGTTCGGCGTCGATGGCGGCCATGCAGCCCGTCCCGGCGGCCGTGATGGCCTGTCGGTAGAAGGAATCCTGCGCGTCGCCGCAGGCGAAGACGCCGGGGACGTTGGTCGCCATCGAATGGCCGTTCGTCTTGAGGTAGCCGATGTCGTCCATCTCCAGCCAGCCCTTGAACATGTCCGTGTTCGGCTTGTGGCCGATGGCGACGAAGACGCCTTCGCAGTCGAAGGTCGTCTCCGCGCCCGTGCGGTTGTTGGAAAGGCGCACGGCCGTGACGCCCGTCTCCGGCGTGCCGATAATCTCCGTCACATCGGTGTTCCAGATGAAGTCGATCTTCTCGTTCTTGAGCGCCTTGTCCTGCATGATCTTCGAGGCGCGTAGGTGGTCGCGACGATGGATGACGGTGACGGACGAGGCGTAGCGCGTGAGGAAGGTCGCCTCCTCCATCGCCGTGTCGCCGCCGCCGACGACGACGATCTTTTTGCCTTTGAAGAAGAAGCCGTCGCAGGTGGCGCAGGCCGAGACACCGAGGCCGCCGAGACCGTGCGGCGCGGGCGCTTCGCCCGGAATGCCGAGCCACTTCGCAGACGCGCCCGATGCGATGATGAGCGTCTCGGCTTTGATGGTGTGCTCCTCCGTATAGAGCGTGAATGGACGCTCCGATAGGTCGGCTCGCGTGATGTGCGCGACGAGAAATTCCGTGCCGAAACGCTTGGCCTGTTCCTCAAACTCCTGCATCAATTCCGGCCCCTGTATGCCTTTGGAGAAGCCCGGATAATTT
>DASVPS010000178.1:0-8545 GCA_036389555.1 Pyrinomonadaceae bacterium | reverse complement strand
ACCGGCCACGCCCGTCGCGGGAGCGCAGCAATGGATGTGCGAAGCGGTCGTGCCGCTCGGCGCGCCGGTGGCCGTGGTGGTGACCAAACCGCTGAAGGTGGCGCTGACCGTCATGAGGTTGCCGTTTATGGTGACGACGGCGAAGCCCGTGCCGGGAGAACTGCTCTGCGGCACTTCGTTCGGGCCGGTGAGCGTCGCAGTAAAAACCAGTTCATCTGCTTTCGCCACCACGGACAACGCCGACAAGGCCGCTACAAAGACAAGTAGGACGAACATCCTTTTCATCACACACCTCTTTCTCTGATTAACTTTTAAGCCGCACGGTTAGGACGCAAAAGCTACTCTCTTTCCGATTCGGAGTCAACGGTTTTTCGCGTGCGCGGCCAACTCCGCCGCTTCGCCAACCGGCCGTTTGAACGGACAAGTTAAGAAGGGCGGCGTGACACCCGCACGCCGCCCCTCTTAACTCTGTCCGCCGCGAAAGTTTCGCCGCCTTAAGACTTCTTACCCTTCGTCGCTTTCGGCTTCGCGGGCGCGGGCTTCGCGGGCGCGGGCTTCGCAGGCGCGGGCTTCACGTCTTTCGGAGCAATCGTCGGCGTCGCCAGCGGGGGCGTCCCTCCCGCGGGCGCGATCCAGAGTTCAACGGTCGGCTGCTCACGGTAGCCGCCGACGCCTGAGAGCGTGCGCGCGCCGTCGAGTTTCCGCGTGTTGATGGTGTAGTCGGTCGCGTTGTCGGCGGCCTGCTGCGCGTCGGCGGGCTGGCTCGTGCGGCCGCCGTAGGCTATGAGATAGCCCTGCGCGGTCGGGTCTTGCTGCAAGGCTTGGACGAACTTGTCGAGCTGCGCCTTGTTCGCGCTGAGGTCGGGCGTGACGTACTCGCCGAACTTGACGGCCGGGGCGGACTTTTTCGCGACGCTCGTCGTGCAGGAACTGGAAGTGCTGCACTGGCGCGGGAAGCCGCCCACGTCCACGGTCGCCGTCACGCTTTGCCCGCCGATGCCCGTCGTGTCCACCTTGATCGTGGAAGTTCCCTGCCCCGAACTGATCGTACCGGCCGAGACCGTCCAGTTGAAGGTCGGCGTCACGTTCGGGTCGCCGCCGCTGACGTTCGCCGTGAACGCGAGCGCGTCCTCAAGGTTCTCCGCGGCCGTGTCCGGGCAGGAGACCGTGACCGTGGGACACTGCTGCATGGCGGGAGATGAGGCGGAAGCCTGCGCGGCGTGCCCGGCCGGGTCGTGTGCGCTGGCGCCGCCGTTGGAAATCAGCGCCAGCGCGGCGAACAGCAGCAGCGGGCGCGCGGCCAAGCGACCGTAGTTGAGTTTCATATTGATGCTCTCCTGAGAGTCGGATTTTAAGTTCGGATGTGCGTGCCGGGACGGGCGCGAGAGATGAAGCAGGTAAAACGTGGCGCGTCGTGCCGCAACGGATTTCGCGAGCCATTATCCCCAAAATCTTCCGCAGGTCAACGCGGCAATCGCTCTCGACGCGCGGCGTCGCCGGAGCGCGTTGGGGCGTCCGGCGTTTGTCGCCGATGCCCTTGCGCGCGTCTTTACTCGCGTTTCGCAAGGTCGTCGGTTATACTCGCCGTGCCTCGTCCTAAGCCGGATTGACCGGCGCGGTGCAGACGCGCTTTGAGTCGCGACAAGATTCAATCTCGCACCCCGCTAGAAGACGAGACGATTTTTTTACAGCATCGCGGACAACGGTTCCGCGATTGTTGATGAGATGTTTGAAGCCGTTGACGGCCACGTGGGGCGCGTTTTGTACGCTCTCGACACGTAGAGGCCGTCCGCTGTTGCTTGCGAGAGTCAAGAAACGTCAGGCCAAAGGGTGACATGTCCGCGCCGCGCGATTTATGCGCGTGCGCCGTCGGTGTCACTTGCGCGCCGAGGCGCCCTCGGTTCTCGCACGGCGCGCGCCCGGACGGCTCGACGGAGTTTCAGGTGAACAGTTCAAATCGCTTTTCCGCACGGGCGGAAGTGGCGCACGCGAATGCCGGGCACGCTCTGCCGTGGCAGCGCGAGGTGCGCTTTCGTCCGGCCATCGCAGAACAGTCGTTTGTGTTGAGCACGCATCCCGCCGTCGGCCTCAGAATCCAAGCTCATCTCATCTTCCACACGCGCCCGACGCCCCGGCGGCGTCGCCGCTTCCGTCGCGAGGTACCGAACGCCTGCGCCCGACACTAAACAATTGCAGCGCGCGCACTCACCGAGGTCGCCCGCACCATTTCCACACCACGGCCGCCGCCCTTGCGCCGCGCGCAAGACGCGCCGGAGGGTCGCATCAGGAGTCAAAAATTTTCTCATGTCGAAAGAATTAATCGTTAGCGTCAACGGGCGCGAAAAGAAGATTGCCATCATCGAGAACGGCAAGGTCACGGAGTTTTACATCGAACGCGGCGAGGACGGTCAGGGCATCGTCGGCAACATCTACAAGGGGCGCGTGATGCGCGTGCTGCCCGGCATGCAGTCGGCCTTCGTTGACATCGGCCTGGAGCGAGACGCCTTCCTCTACGTCTCAGACTTCTTCGATGAGGAAGAAGAGTTTGAGCGCATCGTCGTGGACAAGAAGAAGTCGGAGGGCGCGGACGACGCGGCCGCCGCACGCGCCGCCTCAGAGAAGATCGAACGCTCGCGCCTCGAACGCGAACGCCAGATGGAGACGGCGCAGGAACGCGCGCAGCCGACCGTCGGCGGTAGCGACGAAGAAGAAGAGGACGAAGAAGAGACGGGCGGCCTGCAACAGCAGCAACCCGTCGCGGCGCGTGCGGCGGCCGAACCGGCGGCCGTGCTCGCCAGCGAAGAGGACGAAGGCGCGGCCGAGACCGGACGGCGCGGACGGCGCGACCGCAAACGGCGCGGTGGCGGCGGGCGCGAAAGTCAGGAGCGCGAAACCGGCGCGGCGGCCTCTGCTGCTGTTGGTAGCGGTGCGCAACCCACGACGAGTTTTTCCGAAGATGTGCAGGCGCGCCTCTCCGCGCGCGAAGAGATCGACACGCCTTTCGTCGCGTCGGACAGTTCGTTCGAGCGCGTTGTTGACGACGAGGCCGCCGCCAACGGCGAGATGTTCAAAGACGCGCGCTTGCAGGAACGGCTGACGGATCAGATTCACGCCATAGAGTTCGACATGGAGACGACGGAGGAGGCCGAAGTCGGCTCGCTCCTCTCTTCCCAAAACATCTCCGGCGGTAGTTCATTCGAGCGTATCGCCGACGACGACGAGACAGACGCCCCGCGCGCCGTCGAGGCCGTCCAACCGGCAGTGGCCGCCTCGGTCTCTGCTTTCATAGACAACGCCAGTGAAGACTCTGCGTTGACGGCGGCGCAGGCTCAATCCTTCGAGCGCGTGAGCGACGACGGCGAGCCTGCCGAGGGCGTGCCCGCAACGACGGCCGACGAAGCGGCGACTCCTGCGCGCGGCAAAGCGAGCAAGTCGCGGCGCGGCAGCAGCAAGGGCAAGAAGGCCGCTACGGCGGCAGCGGGCGACGAGACGACCGGCGAAACTTCCGACGAGACTACGGCGGCGACCGCCGCAGAGGCCGCCCCGAAGAAGAGCGGCCGTTCGCGCGCGACGAAAGAAGCCGCGTCGAAGAAGTCTTCGGCTAAGGGCAAGGCGGCATCGAAGGGCACACAGACGCGCCGCGGCAAGGCCAAATCCAGCGAGGCCGCGGGCGACGCGACTGCGGAAGGCAATGCCCCGGACGATGCGGCGGCTGAAGCGATTGGCGGCCAGACGTTGCCGGACGCAGAGGCGAGCATCAGGACGCGGCGCGTGCGCGATGAATTTGCGCGGCGCGGTGGGCGGCGTCGCAACCGTCGCCCCGGCGGCAAGCCGGGCGAGAACGGCGAAGAAGATCGTTCGAACGGTCACGCCGAAGAGGTGGTCGAGCCAGTCGAAGTGGAAGCGGCGGCGGTGGAGGTCGAAGATTTTCAGGAAGCGCCGCCCGAACCGCGCGCGGAGGCGCGCCCCGATGCTCGCTCCGAGGCGCGTCCAGAGGCGCGTCCTGACGCACGCCCCGAACCCAGAGGCCGCCAGTCGCGCGGCGGGCGCAATGAGCGCAGTGAACGCAGTGATCGCGGAGACCGCGGCGGGCGCGTTGATCGTGGCGGCAGCACGGAACGCACTGAGCGCAGTGACGGCGGTGGCGGTCGAACAGAGGGCAGCAGTGAGGGCGTCGCAGGGCGCAGCGGCAGCGGCGGCGGCGGGCGCAGCAGCAGTAGTAGTGGTGGTGGCGGCGGCGGCCGCGACCGGCGCGAACGCCACACGCCGCTCATCACAGACCTCCTGCGCGAAGGCCAAGAGATTCTCGTGCAGATCGCGAAAGAGCCGATTGCGGCGAAGGGTGCGCGCATCACGTCGCACATCGCCCTGCCCGGTCGCTTCCTCGTCTACATGCCGACGGTGGAGCACGTCGGCGTCTCGCGCAAGATCGAATCGGACAGCGAGCGCGTACGCCTGCGCAAGTTGATCAAAGACATACGTGAGACGGAGGACGTGCCTTCGGGCGGCTTCATCGTCCGCACCGCCGGGATAGGCATCAGCGAGCAAGACCTGCGCGACGACGCGCGCTATCTCGTCCGCACGTGGCTCGACATCCGCCGCATGGCCGAGAAACAGAAAGCGCCCACGCTCACGCACAAAGACCTCGACCTCGTTCAGCGCATCCTGCGCGATCAACTCTCGGACGACTTCGCGGCCATCCGCGTAGACTCCGAAGAGGAGTACGAGCAGATCGTTGAATTCATCAACCGCATCCAGCCGCGCCTCGTCAAGCGCGTCAAACTCTACACGCGCGACGAGCCGATCCTCGAAGCCTTCGGCGTGCAGGCCGAGATCGACAAGGCGATCAAGCCGCGCGTGTGGTTGAAGTCGGGCGGTTATCTCGTCATCAATCAGACTGAAGCGCTCGTCGCCATCGACGTGAACACGGGCAAGTTCGTCGGCCGCGGCGGCACGCGCCTCGAAGACACGATCACGCGCACGAATTTGGAGGCGGCCGAAGAGATCGCGCGCCAGATCAGATTGCGCGACCTCGGCGGCATCATCGTCCTCGACCTCATCGACATGGAAGATCGACGCAATCGCAACCGCGTGATGGGCGCGCTGCAAGACGCTTTGCGCGATGACAAGTCGCCGACGAAGGTGCTCTCCTTCAATGATTTCGGCCTCGTCATCATGACCCGCAAGCGCGTCAAGCAGTCGCTCGAACGCACGCTCTGTAGCCCCTGCCAGTACTGTCAGGGCGCGGGGCTGGTCAAGTCTGCGCAGACGATCTGCTACGAAATCCTCGACGAAGCGCGCCGCCTCTCGCGCGGCATGAACGGCGACGGGATCAAGCAGACGACCCTGCGCATCAACCCGGAAGTTGCGCGCGCCCTGCGCTCGACCGAGAGCGACGTGCTTAACGAGATCGAAGACTATCTCGGCGCGGTGGACATCACGAGCGACGAGCGCGTCCATCAGGAGCAGTTCGACTTCGCTTTCGTTTAAGCAGAGAGGTCAGAGGTCAGAGGTCAGAGGTTAGTAAAAATCAGTTTATGCTTTTCACTGATCTCTGACCTCTGACCTCTGACCTCTATTTTTATGAGTGTGAAGCAAAAGTTTTGGAAGGGACTCTTCGTCGCGGGCGGCGCCGGGGTGGCCGCGCTGGCGGCCGTCAATGCGTCAATCGCGCGCGGCGTCGCGGCCGAGCCGGAAGATAACTCGCTCGGCGGCGAAGCGAGCGTGTTCGCGTCTCGCCACGGGAGCGTCTATTACCGCGCGGCCGGCGCGGAGCGGCACGACGCGGAGCCGCTCATCTTTTTGCACGACATCGGCGCGGGCGCATCCTCTTTCATGTGGCGCAAAAACTTCGACGCGCTCGCCGCAGACTTTCGCGTCTACGCCCCAGACCTCCTCGGCTTCGGCCTCTCCGACAAACCCGCGGGCGCACCCTACTCCGCAGACCTCTACGTCGCGCTCATACGCGACTTCCTCGGAGAAGAGACGCGGCGCGCGCCCGCACATCTCGTCGCCGGGGGACTCAGCGCGGCCTTCGCCGTCCGTGTCGCCGACGAACATCCCGCGCTCGTACGCTCGCTCACGCTCATCGCCCCGACCGGCGCGGGCGCGTTCGATTCGCGCCCTGATCTGCCCGGCGCGGCCTTCTACGGACTGCTGCATTCGCCCGTCCTCGGCGAATCGTTCTATAACGCGATGACGAGCGAGCGAAGCCTGCGCGATTACGCGCGCAAGCGACTCTTCTATGACCGCCGCTTCGCCACCGAACGACTCATCGCGCATTACTACACGGCGAGCCACCAGCCCGGCGCGCAACACGCCGTCGCGGCCTTCCTCTCCGGCTACCTCAACGCCGACACACGCGAAGCCTTTGCACGGCTCACACAACCCGTCACGCTCGTCTGGGGCAAAGACGACATCACCACGCCCGTCGCACAGGCCGACGTGCTGTGCCAACTCAACCCGCGCACACGCCTCGAAGTCTTCGACCGCTGCCGCATGACGCCGCAGACGGAGCACGCCGAAAGATTCAACCACCTCCTGCGCGCGACTCTCCAGGCACGCCCCGCCGCCGCTTAGAAGCTGTTTGAAAAATAAAGCTGTGCTTGTGCCGCAGGACATTTGATAATAGCCCGGTCATTTATGACTGGGGACAGTCATCGTGTGTTTTTACAGCGAGTCCCGTAGGGACGATTGAATAGTGATGAACATTCAATCGTCCCTACGGGACTCGCTTTATTAACGCGCCCGGAGTTTCCAGCACCAATGTGCTGGGCTATTATCAATCGTCCCTCCGGGACAGCAATTTCGCTTTCCGAACAGCCCACGTTGACAGTCCCTGTAGCTGCACAAAACACATGCCGAAACGCTCAAGCGCACTGACGGTTCTGTACGCCGCGACGTTGTTCGCCAGCGCGTCGCTGCTCTTCTGGGTGCAGCCGATGATGGCGAAGATGCTTCTGCCGCTCCTCGGCGGCACGCCCGCCGTGTGGAACACCTGCATGCTCTTTTTTCAGGCGATGCTGCTCGCGGGCTATGCCTACGCGCTCGCCGTCTCCAAGTGGCTGACGCTCAGCCAGCAGGTCGTCGTCCATGCGCTCCTGATGCTTTTGACCGCGCTCACTTTTCCCATACTCATTTCGGACGAGACCGTCCGCTCCGTGCCGCGCGAGGGCAACCCGTCGCTCTGGCTGCTGTGGAGTTTGTTGACGACCGTCGGCTTGCCCTTCTTCGCCGTCTCTACGAACAGCCCGCTCCTGCAAAAGTGGTTTGCGGAGACGCGGCAAGTATCTTCGCGCGATCCGTATTTTCTCTATGCGGCGAGCAACGCGGGCAGCCTCCTCGCGCTCTTGAGTTATCCGCTGCTGCTCGAACCCGGCCTCACGCTTGGCGGGCAGAGCCGCCTCTGGTCTTTCGGTTATGCGCTGCTTCTCTTGCTGCTCGCCACCTGCGCCTTCGCGCTCCTGCGGCGTCAGGCGACGCGGGGCGCGTCTGAACTCCGCGCCGCCGCGCCTGAGTTGAAAGAGCCGCGCGACGCAGGGACAAACACGGAAACCGACGCGCCGCACGAAGCGACGGAGGGCGATGAGGTGGAGGTTCTTTCGTGGCGTCGTCGCCTGCGCTGGGTCGCGCTCGCCTTCGTGCCGTCGAGTTTGATGCTCGGCGTCACGACCTACTTCTCGACCGACATCGCCTCGCTCCCGCTGCTCTGGGTCGTGCCGCTCTCGCTCTACCTGTTGACGCTCGTCTTCGCCTTCGCGCGGCGACAAATCTTTAAGCCGCGCACGACGGCGCGCGTGCTGCCGGGCGTCACGCTCATCTTCGCGCTCGTCTACCTGTCGGGCGCGACGCAGCCCACGTGGCTGCTTCTCTTCTCTCACCTCTTCTTCTTCATGGTCGCGGCCATGGCCTGCCACGCTCAGTTGGCCGCAGACCGTCCGGGCGTCCGGCATCTCGCGGAGTTCTATCTGCTGATGTCTGTGGGCGGCGTGCTCGGCGGCCTCTTCAACGCGCTCGTCGCGCCCACCCTCTTTAACACGACGCTCGAATACCCGCTCGTCATCGTGCTGGCATGTCTGCTGCTCCCGCGCTCCACCGCCGATGCCGCACGAGACACGCCGCGCGAGCGTTGGCTCGACGCGGGCGTGCCCGCCGCCATTGCGCTCCTGACGCTCATCATCGCGCTCGTCGTCAGTCGTTTCGCGTTCGACTGGGTGCAGAGCCTCGCGCTCGTCGTGGGCGTGCCGCTCATCTTGAGTTATCTGTTCCGGCGTCGCCCCGTGCGTTTCGCGCTCGCGCTCGGCGCGGTCATGCTCGGCAGCAGTTTTCACGTCAACCTCAGCCGCCACACGCTGCTCGCCGAACGCAACTTCTTCGGCACGCTGCGCGTGACACAGGAAGCGGCGGGCGACATGCATTGGCTCTATCACGGCACGACCATCCATGGGCGGCAATCACACGCGCTCTCGCGCCACTGCGAACCGCTCTCCTACTATCATCGAGAAGGGCCGCTCGGCCACGTCTTCAAAACTTTCGACGCGCAGCC
>DASVPS010000177.1:0-12525 GCA_036389555.1 Pyrinomonadaceae bacterium | reverse complement strand
GTCTCGTTGCCCTCCGCTCGGCCGTCGTCGAGGACGGGGACGGTCAACTGCTTACTCGTTTCCCCCGGCGCGAATGAGACTATGCCCACCCCTGTGGCGAAATCGCAGCGCGCATAGGCCGCCCCGCGATTATTGACCGTATCGGCACAGCCCACCGTGAAGGTGTCGCCGTCCTGCGTGCCGTAATCCGCCGTGACCGCGCCGCTCGTGTCGCCCGTGCGCGTCACGGTGAGCGTGGCTCGCGCGCCGTTTTCGCCCACACTATACGTGGCGGCGCTGAACCCGATAACCGGGGCGGCCGGCACTGCGCCCACCGGCATACACGCCGAGAGTTCCGACGTGTTGCCTTGCGGGTCGGTCGCCGTCCCGTTGACGAAGCCTGCGGTGTCGCTGCCGGGGAACTCGAAGGGGAACAGGAAGTCCGCGTTGCCCTGCCCGTTCGTCACCACCGGCCTCTTGACGATGGGGAGCGGCCTGCTGCCAGGCTGTGAGTTCTGGCAGATGGAACTGTAGTAGAACTGCAACACGTAGGTCGTGTTCGCCGCACTGTTAAGCGCGCCCCGGATGACGCCCGCCACGAGGGGTTTATAGCCCTCGCTATCGGACGCCGGTGGAGGCGGCGCGAGCGAGCGACTGACGGTGGTGATCACGGGGAAATTCTGTTGCAGGTTCGCGCCGCCGTCCACGTCGAGCGGATCGTTCGGCGTGATGCCGGGGTCCTGGAGGTCGATGCCGAACAGCGCGTTCTGGTAGATGAGATTGGCGTCGAGGTTGTTGCGGATGCCGGGGTTGTTGCTCGGCGAGCCGGGCGTCGTCCGGGGGATGAAGATGCCGTTCCCGATGTTCGAGGCGATGACGTTATTAGTGACCGTGTTGTTGACCGCGTCGGCCGCGATCAGCACCCCGTCGCGGCCGTTGCCGAGGCGCGCCGTGCCGGTCGTGTTCGTGCCGATGTAGTTGCCGAGGATGTCGATGCCCTTGCCGCCGATTATCGGTTGATTAGTCAGCGGGTTGAATTTGGGCAGCCCGACGCCGATGCCGAAGTCGCCGTTGCCGACGATCACGTTGCCCGCGCCGGGCGCTTCGCCGCCGACCGTATTATTGTTGGCGAACGTGACGAAGACGCCGCTGTTCAAGTTACGCACCACGGCCGCGCCGCTCACGTCGCAGCCGATGTAATTGCCCTGCACATTATTTTCGATTGTGCCGGTGTTAATCATCTCGACGCCCGACCCCGTATTGCCGGAAATGACGTTGCGCGCGGCTACCGTCGTCCCCCCGATGGTGTTGCGCGTGGCGATGACTAGCTCGCTGCTGCGCTGGAGGACACCGCCGACGATGACGCCCGCATTCTGCACCCCCAGCGCGGCCGTACCGGCCACATTCGTGCCGATGAAATTACCCTGCACCAGATTGCCGACCGTGGCGCTAAAGCCGCCCAAGGCAACGCCCGGCCCCGTGTTGCCGGAGATGATGTTGCGCGCGCCCGCCACCGTGCCGCCGACGACATTGGCCGAGCCGGCCAGGAAGACGACACCGTTGCCGCCGTTGCCGAAGGCGGCATTGCCGCTCGCGCTCAGGCCGATGTAGTTACCCTGCACCAGGTTCCCGGTCGGCGTGAGCCGCCCGCTACGCTCGATGAGGACGCCGACCTCGCGGTTGCCGGAGATGACATTGCGCGACGCGGCCGTCGTGCCGCCGATGATGTTGTTCAGCGAGCTATCAATGAGTACACCCTGCGATTCGATGGCTCCGTTGGGCGGCGCGGGCTGCGGGTTGAGGCCGCTCAAATCCGTGCCGATATAGTTGCCGTCCACGCGGTTGCTGCCGCCCGCCGTCAGCGCGATGGCGGCGATGCTGAAGCGATTGATCACCAATCCGCGCACGCGACTGTTGCCGCCCAGTATTTTCAACCCCACGGTCTGCGCGCCCGCTTGAATGCCGTTGAGCTCAATGAGCGGCACGCCCGCGTAGCCGGGCTGCGTCGTGCCGTCGATGGTGACCGGGCCGGTGATGGCGGGCAGCGGGAACAGCGGCGTAATCGTCCTCGCGCCCGAGCCGATGCTGAAGCGGATCGTGTCCGCGCCGGGGTTCGCGTTGGCGATTAAGATCGCCTGCCGCAGCGAGCCGGGGCCGTTGTCGTTAACGTTGGTGACGGTCGTCCCGCCAATGTCGACGCTCAGCGAGAGCGTATAGCCGCCGGTCTCAAGACGGTTGAAGGAGGTGGAGATGATGGTGTACAAGCCGTTCTGCGGCAGGAGGCCGAAGACTGTGCCCGGCGGGATGCGCGAGTCGCGCCCGCCGCCTCCGTCATCGTCGGACGTGACCAAACTGCCGTCAGGCCCGTACAGGTACAAATAAGAATCGAACACAGTCGAGGACTGGCGGATGGCAATGGGCTGGTTGGCGAGGCCGAAGAAGGTGTAAGAGTCGGCGTAGTGCGGGACGTTCTGCGCGTCGGTAAAAATACAGTCGGAGGTGCTGAGCGTGCCGGCCAACGTCTGGCCGTAAGCGATGGGCGTGACGGGGCAGCCGTTCGGATTATTAATCACCACGAGCTGGTAGTTGCCGGTGACGGCGGCCGAGAACGCACTGGCGGCGATGGTGTAAGTGCCGGAGGCGGGCAGCGTCAGGTAGCCGCCGCCGCCGGGAATGCGCGAGTCGAAGAAGTTCGCGTCGTCGCCCACGGCCAGCAGTGTGTTGTTCGGCGCCAAGATATACAGCAGCGTGTCGAAAGACGACGAGCTCATCCCCACGGCGATCTGTTGGCCGGCCAGTCCGTTGAAGGTGTAGGCGTCGCCGTATGCGCCGTTGAGCAGCACGCAGTCGGTGACGCTCAGCGAGCCGTTGTAGACCTGCCCGATTGCCAGCGGCGTTGGCCCGCAGGTGGTCGCGTTGATGCCGACGCTGAGGAGATAGCCGCCCGTGACGGAAGGCTCGAAGGAGCTGACCAGAATGGTGTACGTGCCGTTGAAAGGCAACGTGATGAAGCCGGAGGCGGCGGGGATGCGTGAGTTGGTGCCGCCGTTGCCGTCGTCATCGATGGCGATTGCCGAGTCGTCGGGGGCGAGCAGATAGAGGAAGGTGTCGAAGAAGCCCGAGTTGAGGGCAATCGCCACCTGCTGCCCCGCGATGCCGTTGAAGGTATAACTGTCGAAATAAGAGCCTTCGATAAAGCGACAATCGGTGGTGGTGAGCGCGCCGTTGAGCGACTGCCCATAATTGATCGGGGTCGAGGGGCAGTCGAACTGCGGCCTTATGCCGCCGGGCGCGCCGCTTGTTTTCACGCCCGCTTTCTCGCCCGCCGGTGTCGCCTTTGTGGGCTTGCCGTCCGGCGGCAGACTAAACGCCGGGCTGCCTTTGCCGAGCAAGGGGTATGTGGCGGATAGCAGCCCCGGCGCGGCCTGCAAGGGGCGTCCGGCGGAGACGGCGCTATCCTGCGCCGTGAACGCGACGACGGGCGACGCGCTGTCGGAGCTTAGTTGGACGAGGTCTTCGAGCGCGTCCACATCGAGATGCATCGGCAGCATCGCCACCGGCGCGCCCGCTGCGTCTAACGACACGAGTCCCCCCTTGATCTCATCCGCCTTCGACGGCGCGCGCCCGTCGAGCGGCTGCGCCGAGAGCTTGTCGCCCGTGAGCACGTGCAGTTGCCTGCCGCCACCGTCGAGGATCAACAGATCGTCCCCGGGCAAGCTCGAAACTTTCGCGCGCACGAGCTGCGTTGCGCCAGCCCACTGGCCTGCCGGCAGATGCTCCTGCCGCCATGCGGCCAGCGGCTCGACCATCGCCGTCCCCTTCTCTTTCGCAGGATGCGGGCTGAGCAAATGCACCGCCCCGTCATCGCTCAGTAAGGCGAGACTCATCTCCTGTTGATTATTGAAATCGCCCAGCGCGAGCGACTTGACGGCGTATGGCAACGCCCGCGTGTCCACTTGCGCCGCGGCCACGGAGGCGCGGCGCTCCGCACGCTGCGAGAGACGCCGGTCACGCCCGTATACCCTGAGCAACTCCGTACCCGCCCCGATCGCCAGATCAAACGCCGCGTCGTCGTCCAACTGCCCAAGCGCGAGTGCGTTGGCCGCGGCCGGCAGCTCGAACACTTCGGGCTGTGCCCGCAGCGCGCCCACCGGGGCTTCAAAAATTAACAGGCGCGCCCCCGCGCCCGACTCGACGGCCACCACGACATCATTCAACCCGTCCGCCTGATTCATCTCGCCGGAGATGAGACTCGTCACCCTCCCTTGCAACGGCAGTTCTTCCGCTTGGCTAAAGTTGCCTTTACCGTCACCGCGTAACAGGTAGAGGGACGCGCCGCCGCGCGTGGCCGCAACCACGTCCCAATGGCCGTCAGCATCGAAGTCGCCCGCGCCGATGAAGTCGGGCGCGGCCGGACTGGCGAACACGCGCGCGGGCGCGAGGAACGGCGCGGCAGTAAACGTGCCATTCGCCTTGCGCTCTTTCGCGGCGGGCGCGTTCGGGTGCAGCGCGTCCACGTTGCCCCGCCGGAGCACGAGCAGCGCGCCGTCGGCGCTCGCATAACCGCCGACCACGTCGGGCACGCCGTCCTCGTCGAAGTCCGCGGCCGACAGCGACAGCGGCGTGACCTTGTTCTGTCTCAGGGCGGCGACGTGCTCGTCTGCGCCCACGTAAGCGGTCAGCGCCTCGCGCCCGTCCGTGAGGTTGAGGTAAGGCGCGCCGCGCCCCGCCGCGCGCACGCTCACGCGCTCGCTCAGGCTGGCCGGCTCGATCCGCGTCGAGCTTTCACGTGCCGCGGCGCGCGTGCTGATGAACAGGCGCGTCGCCATCGTGCCGCCGGCGAGCAGACAGAAGCCGACGAGAAGCGCGCGGAGGAGTTTCGCATTGTGAGTTTGTGAGACACGGGGCGGACGCTGGTGGATGGAGGATTTCATCATGTGCTTCTCACTGATCGACCGGGTGGTTAATTGGGGCGGAGCAGTCTATGCGTGAGAGCAGGGCGACTGCCGGAGATGTTAGCGAGAGAGCATTTGCCGTCGGTTGAAGGCGGCGGATGCGTTTAGAGGGGCAGAAGATAATGAATGTCCGGTCAAATGTCAATTTATATTTGATTTGAGCTGACCGCTTATCAGTTTTGAGGAGCGGTCAGCCACTTGAATAATCTGAGGTGTGGCGGCGGCAAGTGCTCGCGCACAAAGCTCGTGGTGAGTTTTAACCGTTTGCTCATCTGCTGCCAGTAGTATGAGCCGAGGCGGGCTAAAGAGAGCCGCGCTCCTTTCTGCTTACTGACCAACCGTACTTTGGGCTGTGACTCGGCGACCGCTTGTGGGCGTGAATACGCCGTCCGCCGCACCCGACCCGCATGCCGAGGCGGAACAACGCGAACTGCGCGGGACGGTGTTAGCGGCTATCAGGGCGTTACCCGCAAACGAGCGGCTGGTAACGACGCTATTTTACGTCAACGGATTTACGCAGACCGACATCGGCGAATTCTTACAGGTTCCACTGACGACCGTTATCAAGCGTCTGCATTCGGCGAGGCGACGTTTGAAGGAGAGCGCGGTAGTCGAAATGTATAGAGATGATCTGCGGCAGCGGCGTCCTTCGCGCGACGAATCTTTCGCCGACAAAGTTAATGCCCGGCTGCGTCCGTTCGGCGGTGATGATTGGACATTGATTTCAAACATCGCCCCCGCGCTCAAGCTCGACGACCCGGCGCGCGATTTCTACACACCGCCCCCGGCAGAACATGGGGACGCAAGATTACCGAGGTCAAGCAGAACGTTCCACTCGATGACGCACGGTTCGACCCGCAGACGGGCGGCAATTGAGACAAAACATGCGTTGACCCGTCCGTCGCCTCCCCTGTTGCTTCCCCTTTTCTTGTCGTGACTACGACGATGGGATCATAGATTGCTCAAGCATCAACTACCAGGCGATGCCGTAATCCTCGCCGTGATTGCTTGAGCCGCCCCACATCGTCCCGTGCCTCTGGTCGAAGAGGATGGCGTTGATGGGGCCGGAGGTTCGTTCCTCAAAGGTCAACTCGTAGCCCATCCTCCTCAGTTCCGCGCGCACCCAGGGCGGCATCGACTCGGCCAGCAGGATGCGCCCCGGTCTCGACTCGTGCGCGCCAAAGGAACTGCGCATCTGAAAGCTGTTGACGTTCGGAGCCTCCGTCGCTTCCTGCACGTTCATGCCGAACTCGACGACGTTGAGGAAGAACTGCAAGAGGTTCTGATCCTGACTATCGCCGCCCTGCACGGCGAACGACAGGTATGGCTTGCCATCTTTGAGGGCGAGTGTCGGCGTGAGCGTAACGCGCGGCAGCTTGCCCGGCTCGATGACGTTGAAGGGGCCTTCCGCCGGGTCGAGCACGAAACTCTGCGCGCGCTGGCTCAGTCCCACGCCCGTCCTGCCCGCGATGACCGCAGGCACCCAGCCGCCGCTCGGCGTGACGGAGACGACCCACCCCTCTGCGTCCGCCGCCTGCACCGAAGTCGTGCCCGCGTAGAACGAGCGCATGAACTCTTCCTCACGCAGCCGCTCCGTTGCCGGTCTTTGACTGATGGGACGAACGGTGTCTTGCGTCGCGGGCGGCGGCGTGACAGGATTCGCTTGCTGCGGGCGCGCGTTCCACTTCTCCAATGCCGCGCGGTAAGGGTTGGTCGCTCCCTGAAAAGGATAAGGGTCGCCGGGACTTACATTCGGGTCGTTGCGCTCCCACTTAATCTGCGCGGCGCGTTGTTTCGCATACTCCTTCGAGAGGAGTCCGCGGATAGGCTCTTCGGGCGGGAAGTATGGATCGCCGTAGTAGAAGTCGCGGTCGGCGAAGGCCATGCTCATCGCCTGATAGACGGCGTGGATGTAGCGCGCGCTGTTGTAGCCCATCAATTTGAGATCGACTTGCTCTAGGATGTTGAGTGCCTGAAGCATCGCCGGCCCCTGCGTCCAGTGTGTGAGTTTGTAGACTTCGACGCCCTTGTAAGTGGTCTTGACCGGCTCCTCGATGCGCACCTTCCAGTCGGCCAAATCCCGCTCGGTGAAGAGGCCGCCCTCCTCGCGCACGCCGCGCACGATCTCGCGCGCGATGTCTCCTTTGTAGAAGCGGTCGTAGGCGGCCATGATCGCCTCGCGCCTCCCCTTCCCTGCCGCGAGCGCGGCGGACTCGGCCGCGACGAGTTTGCGGAGCGTGGCGGCGAGGTCGGGCTGCCTGAAAATCTCGCCCGCCTCCGGTGCTTCGCGCCGCTCGCCGGGGTGCGTGAGCATCACCTCGCGCGAATAGCGCCACTCTTTCAGACGCTTTTTCTCGCGCTCGATGGCGTTGGCGAGTTGCGCTTCGATGGGGTAGCCGTCGGCCAGTTGAATCGAAGGCTCAAGCACCTCTTTGAGCGAGAGCTTGCCATACTCTGCGAGCATGACGAGGATGCCGCCCGGCGTGCCCGGCGTGACGGCGGAGAGCGAGCCATGCTCGGGCGGATATTTCATCCCCTTCGACTTGTAGAAGCCTGTGGTCGCGCCCGTCGGGGCGACGCCGAGCGCGTTGATACCGATAACCTTCCCTGTCTTCGGGTTATAGATGAGCGCCTGCGTCTCGCCACCCCAGGAGAGCGTGTCCCACATGGTCGAGGTCGCCGCCAGCATCGCGCAGGCGGCGTCCACGGCGTTCCCGCCCCGCTGGAATGTGATCGCGCCTGCGGTTGCCGCCAGAGGCTTGCCCGTGATCGCCATCCAGTGCCTGCCATGGAGGACGGGCTTCTGCGTGCGCTGTGCGTTGTAGTTTGCCGGCGTCATCAAGAGGCTCGCCAGCAAGAGAAGCTGGCCGCCGATCCGACCTGCCTTGATAAACGATCTCACCTTTTCCCTCCTGTGGAATGATCAGGACTCAGACATACATACGACGAAGGCTGTTGCGAGAATTATTTTAGAGATTGAAGGTCACAGGCGACTCTTCCTCAGACGGTGAACTGAAACAGCGGGGCGACGAACTTTGTCTGTTCGCGCTCCTTCATCATCGCTTCGAGGTCGCGTTTGCTAAATAAAGTTGAGAGACGAGAAATCAATATCAGAATTTCTCGCCTCTCATTTTTGCTTTCACGTCTCTATCTTTTAATCAAGACGATGTCGCCGATTTCAGTTCCGCGTTCGGCGACGAACATCTTGCCGTCGGGCGACCAGGCAAAACGAAAGATCGTCTCGGAGGTAAAATTCGTTAATTGCTTTGCCGGGCTTCCGTCCACAGGTTGCAGCCAGATGTTTGAGACGCCGTCGCGGTTAGCAATATAGGTCAAGGCGCGCCCGTCCGGCGTCCATTGAATACCCGATTCGACGATAGTGGTCGGAGGTTTATCAAACACTTTAACGGGTTCGCCGCCGTCAGACGGGATCACTGCGAGTTTGGAAAACGTATCGACATCCGCGCGATAGAAGCAAGCGACGAAGCGTCCGTCCGGCGAGAAGCGCGGAACCGTTGTTATTTTATCCGAAAGTTGAATCGCCGCCTTATTGCCGTCAATCGAAGTCTTCCACACTCTGGGCGAGTCTTTATCCACTAACATATACACAACCCAGCGTCCATCAGGCGAAATGTCCGGGCGAAATTCGGAGACGCCGTTGGTTAACTGTGCGCACTCGCCTGTCTCAAGATTCATTTTCCACAAGTGCGGTGCGGCATCCGCAGCTTTTGAGACATAAACCATAGTGCGCCCGTCGGCTGAAACCGTCGGCTCGAAGTTCGCCCCGGCAGTGGTCGTTAATTGTTTCTGATTGCTTCCGTCGGCGTTCATCAACCAGATATCTTCTTTTCCGCTGGCCGTTGAACCGTAAATAATTCTGCCGTCCCGCAGCCATACAACGCCTAACATCCAGCCCAAATCTTTGCTGTTGCCGGAAAGAATCTTGACGGCTTCGCTGGCTTTATCGCCCGGCGCAATCCACAGATTCACGATGCGGCGATGCAGGATTGTCACGAGCGACTTCATATCAGCGGTGACGCTGGCGCTTGAATAACTATTCGAATCTTTGGTAATCGCTCGCGCTTCGCCGCCGGGGTAATCTATTTGCCATAATTGATAAGCGAGCAACGAAGCAGTATCGCGTGCGGCAACGATTAACCCTGTTCCATCTGCCAACCACTCAATCGCATCAATTGCTTCCCACTGATAAGTGTTGAAGACGGTCTGCTTGCCGTCCGCCACTTGCACTGCAACCAGATGAGTTTTCGGGTTCGCCGAGTTTGAGGTTTCCATTCTCGCCTGACGAATAATGATTTTACCGTCAGGCGACCAGGCAGGCGCGGCGTCGGTCAGCCAGTGAACGCCTTCATGAAAGGCAAGATGCTGCAGTTGATTTGCGTCGTCGAGATTGGCGATGATCAAATGCGTTTCATTGCGTCTTAAATAATTTCGCACAAACGCGAAACGTTTCTTATCCGGTGCGAAACTGATTTGGCTGTCAACGTCAGTCAGAATCTTGCGCGCCGCCCCGCCCAGTACTGGAACCTGATACAAACCGCCGAAAGACCAATCTTTATCGTAATTGACATAGAAAATCGAGTTGCTGTCAGGAGAGAAAGTAATCCCTACAAAATGGCTGCCGCTCGCCTCAACGATTTCGATTCCACCCGCGATTGCTACCTGCCTTACCCACAAACTTTGCTGTCCGCGTTCGCTTTGGATGTAGGCCACATATTTGCCGTCAGGGGAAACGACGGCACGCAAAACCTGTCCGTTGTTAGTGAGCTGCGTCGTGCGCGTGAGCGGCGACAGCGCCGCAAAATCGGGGGCGGCCTCCTTCATTCGTGTATAACGAAAAAGCCCCGCCGCAACTGCGACGGCGAGCAGAAGGATCAACGGTGCGAGCAATTTGGTTTGAAATTTGAAACGCATGCGCTGTCGTGCCGAATGTAAATCGCGGCGGCTCGCGGTCGGCAAATTTGACGCTGCATCCGCCGCGACGTTGACGGTCGCGAAATCGCCTTCCTCATTCTCGTCTGCTCGCGCGTCTTTGCTTACGGCCTCAACCGTTTCCGCGTTGCCAATTTCCGCATTGCCAATTTCTGCAACACTAATTTCCTCATCGCTAATTTTCTCGCCGACGGAGATGTTGTGTGCGGCTCTGTGCTGCCCGGTTTCCGGCCTGGCATTCGTCGCGCCGTTAATGGCTTTAACGTCGGCGATAAAACGGTAGCCGTGCTTGGGCACGGTTTCAATGAATTGATTTTCGGCGTGATTCTGACCTAAAGCTTTCCGCAACGTAAAAACATTTTGGGCAATGGTGGATTCTTCGACGAAAGCATCAGCCCAAATCTCATCCAGTAATTCATCTTTGCCGACGACATGGCCGCTCCGCCGCACCAGCAACGCTAAGGTATCGAAAGCCTTTGGAGTCAAAGGGACAGGTTCGCCGTCACGCAGTAACAGCCGTTTCTCCAAATCCAAGGTGAAGTTTCCAAAATTGAAACGCCGCGCTGTGCTTTCGTTATTCACCATTTAATAAATCCTTTAATAAAACCATTCAAGAAAATTTGATGTCTTTTCAAGCCTGGTTTTAAAGATTTTCAACCATCTTCATAACTACACTCTGGGTTGTGAGATGAAAGTTAAAACATATCCCTAGATGCTCGACGAACACCAAGGGATGTCAAAACCAAGGTTGATGGCTACCGGTAAGGGGAAGCCTATCCGCCTTAAGCCTTCACGTAATTGTTTCTCGTCAACAGATTCAAAGGGAGTTTGCCGTTGCAGTCCACCTCGTCCTGCTCTAACTCCGTCTTTGCCAAGCCGTTAGCTTGCTTCGCGGAGGATGGGGTTATGTGTGGATGGGAGGCGCGGGCGATTCTGGGAACCTGCGAGCTGAAGATGCATCTTCACTCCGAGGACATCCGCTCGGTAGCTGAGCACCGTGTCGAAAGTGCTTAACTACTTTAACCCTGTCTAAAAGGAGATTTTCATGAGATTGATTCAAGGTTTACCGCACAGGCATTCGCTGGCTATCGCGCTGGTAGTCGCCTCCGTCTTGGTGGGAGGCGCAGCCGTCTGGCATGCGTCCAGGCTTCCGGTTGCAGCCTCTGCTGAGGATAAACAGGAGTTGCACAAGCGTCTGCGTAAAGGTGTGGGGAGTGAAGTTCGATTCGCGTCCGCCGCCGCCAACCCGCAGCAGATAGATGAAGCGGTCAGGTCTACGGACGAATTCATCTATTGGCGCTCCGGCCTCCGGATGTCGGACGAAACGAAGAAGAGACTGGCGAAAGCCGAAAGTGACGTGCTGAAAGGCAAGACTAAACACATCACCATCGAAGAGTTGACCGACAACCTGACAACGGCGGTGGTGGATCGTCTGGCAACCCTCACGGACGAAGAGATTCGGGAGGCCACCGATGCCTCTGCCGACGAGCACGGCGACATCCGCTCGCGCGCCGACGGCAAGTGGGGCGTCTTGACTAAGAAGGACTTGACTGGGCAGGCGAAATCCGGTCGTGAGTGGAGCCAGCGGGGCGACTCCGCGTTGCGCGCCGGGCTACACACAATGATTGATGAACAAGTGCGCGACCGCGCGGTCAAACTCGGCGCAGCCCTGCCCGAGCACTTCGGCCAAGCCGGGGCGCAGGGCGTCACGCCCACGCAGGCACTCCTCATCGCCTACTCCGTGGCCGCCGACGACCCGCTGGCTGATTCGCGTGGCGACATCGAGGAGATGCGCGTGCAGAAAAGAATGGAGGCTCGCCAGACCCGGGAGCAGAAACAGGCGCAGAAGTACGTCTCCGGCAGACCCTACGGCCCGCGCGGGTTGGTCCACCCGTCCGCTCCGCACGTCTTCTTCAAGGCTGGCGTCGAGAAGATTCTCAGTCGCAGCGAAGGGAGTAAGAAGTAATGAAAAAGTTACTACTCCTCACCTCAATATTATCGCTCCTGCTGATCATCGCGGGCTGCAAAGCCGCCGGCATCAACACATGCAGTCGCAGTTTTACCAACGGTGGCTTGGCAGTCGTGCCCGGAGCAGAGTACCACATCATCTACCCCGGGCTTCCGACTTCAATAATAACCCGTATCGGGAAAGCGGATGGGACTGTTTCGTTTCCGTCGGAGGGACAGCCCTGCGGTTCGATTACGGTTACGGACGTGAGGAGATCGAATTTGTCGCTCACGGCTAGCCCTTCGTCGGTGTACCTGCCTAGCCCGCCCGCGTCGGGAACCGTCACCGGCCAGGAGTTCGATATGACTTACGGCATGCCGCGCGTTGATTACTTCGACGGCAACGGCTATCTGGTCGGGTCGGCTTATGCGACTTCCGTGTCGGGTGGAACGTGGTTGCAGGCGAACATGCCTGACCTGACCAACGCCTACTCAGGCACCTATCAAGTCAGGGTGACCAATAAGAGATCGGATGGCTACTATTCGCACATCGTCGGCACGGCGGCCATGTCTGGATGGGGCAGAGACCGGCCTGACAGCGACGGCGACGGGTGGTATGACGATCAGGATTGTGCTCCTTACGATCCGTACCTCAACAGTGACTGTAGTGGATGTGGTGGCGACCCACAGTATG
>DASVPS010000176.1:0-8583 GCA_036389555.1 Pyrinomonadaceae bacterium | reverse complement strand
GCGTCGGGCGCGGGCGCAAAAGGTTCGAGCGCGCGCGCCGTCTCCGGGTCGTTGGAAGGAATCGTGAAATAGACCGAAGCGGAAGCCTCTCGCGCGAGCGCGACGAGCACGTCGAGGTCGCGCCGGACAAGCGCGGACTTCGTGACGATGCTCACAGGGTTGCGAAACTCCAGACAGACTTCCAGACATTTGCGCATCAACCCATAATGCGCTTCGAGCGGGACGTAAGGGTCGGAGGTGAAGGAGAAGACTATTTCGTCGCCCTTCCAGGCGGGGCGCGTCAACTCCTTACGCAGCAGTTCCGCCGCGTGGATTTTGACGACGAGCTTGCGCTCGAAATCCGTGCCCGCGCCGAAGCCCAGGTATTCGTGCGTGGGGCGCGAGAAGCAGTAGGTGCAGGCGTGCGTGCAGCCGCGATAGACGTTGACGCTGTAGTCGAAACCAACGTCCGGGCTGTCGTTCTTCGTGATGATGGAGCGCGTGGCCTCTTCCTCGAAGACCTCCAGCGCGGCTTCCGGCGGCTCGCCGATCCACTCGACGTGCGTCAGGTTCCAGGGGTTCGGGGGGTTCTCGATGTAGCGCATCTCTAAACTCTTCGCCCGCGCGCGTTCGCTCTCACGCTACAGATATAACGATTTTCGCAGGGCGTCAACGCCGCGCGCCGGACGCGCTTTTTGCAGGGTGAAACGGCGATAAAAAAGCCCGGCCGGTGGCGGAGAGTCGCGAAAGCGAAACCTCTCCGGCCGCCGGCCGGGCTGTAGAACGGATGATTGAGCCGCTGTTATGCTTACGTCATTTGGAGGCCAGCACGGGCGCGGCGGCGCGGTTGCCCGTCTCTTCGCGCATGAATTCGAGCAGGAGATTGAGCATGCTCTGTTCCGTTTCGCTGACGCCCGTGAAGCGCAGCGCAAAACCCATCTCCTCGATTCGATAGACCACCTCGCCCCAGAGATACAGCCAACCTTCTGTGGGCAATTGAATCTCCACGCGGATCAACTCTTTCGGCTTGACGCGATCCGATGTCAGGACGAAACACCCGGTCGCGCTGAGATCGACGATGTTTCCCTCGCACCGCGCCAGCACGCCTTCCCAGCGCGCGTTGAGCCGCACGTAAACACGTTCCGCTTGCCTGCGATCTGCCGCCATCTTTCTTCCCCCTCAAAAAAATGCTTCTCCGTTCAAGCCACCATCGCAGGTCGGATCGGACGGACGTTATACTGAACGTCGGGCGAACTTTCCGAGTGCGAGTAAGTATCGGAAATGATCTTCTCCGCGCCACCGACGCTCACCGGGCGCGAGAAGAAATATCCCTGCCCGTTTTCGCAACCGAGTTTGCGCAGGAGCGCGAGTTGTTCTTTCGTCTCTACGCCTTCGGCCACCACGTCCATCCCCAGATTTTGCGCCAGCATCAGGATCGTGCGGACGATCTCGATGTTCTCGTTGTTGTCCACCATCCGCATCACGAAGGAGCGGTCAACTTTCAGAGTGTCAATCGGGAAACGGTGCAGGTAGCTCAAGCTGGAATAGCCCGTGCCGAAATCGTCTATGCTGAGTTGGACGCCGAGCGCGCGCAGTTGCTTGAGCATCTCGGTCGCCGTGTCGATGTTCTCCATCACGACCGACTCGGTGATCTCCAGTTTCAGACTGCGCGGATCGAGCTTGGTCTCGTCCAGTATGTCCTTGACCTGATCGATCAGGTTGGGCTGTGTGAATTGGCGGCTGGAGAGGTTCACGCTGATGAAGAGCGGCGGGTCGGACGGGAAACGCCTCTGCCAGCGTCGCATCTGGCGGCATGCCTCCTGCAAAGCCCACTGGCCGATGGCGAGAATTTGTCCCGTCTCCTCCGCCACCGGGATGAAGTCCATCGGCGAGATCAAACCGCGCTCCGGGTGTTGCCAGCGCACGAGCGCCTCAAAGCCGCGCAGGTTGAAATTGTCGAGCGCGACGATGGGCTGATACTGGATGAAGAACTCCTGTCGTTCGAGCGCGCGGCGCAAGTCCGTCTCCATCTGCAGGAGGTTCATCGCCACGGCGTGCATCGCCTTGTCGAACACTTCGTGGCGCGCTTTGCCGAGCGTCTTCGCGCGATACATCGCCGTGTCCGCGTCGCGCAGGATGTCGTCCGACTGCACGTATTCGAGCGAACTCGGCGCGATGCCGATGCTGACGGTGGTGAACACTTCGCGCCCGCTCAAGGTAAACGGCACGGAAATCTCTTTCTGGATGCGTTCGGCGATGGAGATGGCCTCGGTCGCGTCCTGCATGTCTTCGAGCAGGATGGTGAACTCGTCGCCGCCGACGCGCGCCACCGTGTCGCCCGGTCGCAGACAGGTCTCCAGACGGCGCGCGATGCCGACGAGCAACTGGTCGCCGATCATGTGGCCGAGCGAGTCGTTGATGATCTTGAAACGGTCGAGGTCTAAAAACAGCACCGCGAAAATTTGTTCGGGGTTGCGCTGCATGCGCGCGATTGCCAGTTCGAGGTGATCGACGAAGAGCGTGCGGTTCGGCAGCCCCGTCAGCGCATCGTGGAAGGCATCGTGGAGCAGGCGCTCCTCTGCGCGTTTGCGATCCGTGATGTCTTGAATCTGGAAGATGAGATGAACCAGCCCCGTGTGCGTTTCGCGCACACGCGAGACGCTCCACAACACCCACACGGCATGCCCCTGCCGGTGCAGGTAGCGCTTCTCCATCTGGTAAGACGGAATCTTGCCTTTGAGCAACTGCTTGATCTGGCTGAGCGCCATGCCCAGATCGTCCGGGTGCGTGACTTTCTGGAAGTTGGTCGCGTGCAGTTCTTCTTCCGTGTAGCCGAGGATGTCGCACAGCGAGCGATTGACTTGCAGCCAATGCCCCTTTGCCGAAACGAGCGCCATGCCGATGGCCGCAAAGTCGAACGCGCTGCGGAAGAGTTCTTCACTCTCCTGCAACGTCGCCACCTGCTGTTCCATCTGTCGCGCCTGCGTGACCGACGCATAGATGTCCTTCAGGTACATCCCGTAGACGAAGTGCGCGATGGCGAGCAGCGTCGTCGCGGCGATTGAAGGGAGGAAGCCCGCGACGCCGACGAGTTTGGCAATGACGCCCGCGGAAGCCGCGACGGCGAAGTAAGTCAAACCCGTCCAGAGAAAATTTACACTCCAACGTTTCAAGACCGGCGCGCTCGTCGCTTCGCCTTCGCTCAAGGCAACGATCCCGGAGTGGATGAATGATTGAACGAGCGCGATCAGCCCGACGGCCAGAATGAGCGTGGAAGAATTGTTGTCGTGAGGAAGCGCGGTGACAGTCCCGAAGTTGTAACGCAGGAGCGAGAGGATGAGGAAGGTGGAGGCGGCGGCGATGGTGGAGTTGAAGAGGAGCGTAGAGCGTTCGCGGCTGAAGCGTAGAGAGGCGCACAGCGCGGCCACTGCGGCCAGCATCACAGAGCCTTCGCCGGCAAACAGCAGCATCGCTAAAAAGACGAACGTGTCGGAAAGAGAGACCTGCCCGCGTACGTGCGGGATTTTGATGGTGATGCGTGTCCCGATGTTAATCGCAACCAGAGCCAGCAGCAAAAAAGGGACGTTGATTTGTCCCACGGACAGCCGCGATGCTGAAACGACCAGCGCGCCGCAGCCCAAAGCAATGCCCAACCATTTGAGAGGCTCAGGTAAATTCCGATTGTTTGCAGCGATCATGACGACAGGAAAATGAGGATGCTGTAGAAGTGAATTTGAAAAGCTCTCGCCCGCCCCATCAACTGGAAGGCGGCAACTTTGCGTACAAACTTTATGCCAACTGACCCCGCCGCATAAAATCCCCGCTTTCCTGCAAACTCGCTCCGCAGGGCTGCGAAAGTCCGGTCAGATTGGTCAGGCTACCCGGTCAGAAAGCCCTGACCGGTCGGCAATCTGACCGGATTTTTGCCTCTTCAGGTCTGAAATTTTCAACTTTTATCGTGCCCGCCCTCTTCCCTACTCACTCGATTCGCATGCTAAACGCATCACTGGCAAAGGTTTAACCTGAAATGCGCTGAAACATTGCTTTTCTAGTTTTTGCTTGCTTTAACATTGTTGATGCTTTAATATCTCGTTCGTGCGGATTCTAGCCAATCCGCGTCTTTGCCAACCGCCCGCCCTCTGCGAACGCCGCCCGAACGACACTGAATTTGCTTGCAGGTCTATTGCAAAAGTTGTGACAGCTTCAAGTTTGATCCCTTGATAAGTTTGATTCCCCGATAGCGAGAGCCGAGTGATTTTTTGGACGACACACGTCCGAAGGCTCAAAGAGAGGATGCGGGGCGCGCCGTTAAAAATTGAGATGGCCGAACCGGGAGTGAGTCTATGAGAATTGTTTGCCCCAAGTGCGAGTTGAAGGGACAGGTTGACGTTATGCCCACGGGCGCGAAGACGCGCATCGCGTGCGTCCGTTGCGCAACCACCTTCGATGCCGCTTTCGTAGACGGCGAGATTCAAGCCCTCTCGCCGCAGGCCGGCCATGCCGGGGCAGCAATTGAAGCAACGATTGAAAGCGCCGCGAGCGAAGTTCGCGCCGTGGACGACGCCTCGCCGACGGGAGCGGAGTTCGCGCCCACGCCTGAGACGCCGCACGAGAATCAATTTGAAGATTCCTTACAAGTTGTCGCACCGCCCGCCGTGCCGGATGACTTTTCCGCGTCGTTGCCGGATGACTTGTCCGCGTCATCGACGGATTTGATGTCGGAGGCGACGGCCGAAACGGCTCATGCCGCGCCGCAGGAAATCTCTGACGAACTCACTCCGCACAGCGTCGAGACGCGCATCCACGAAACGGAGGATACCGGGCAAGCCTCCATTGCGCTGGCGCGGTCGCTCAAATCCAGAGACGCGGGCAAAGTCAGCCGCCCCCCGGCGGACGCTTACGGCATGGGCGTGCGCCTGATGCGTGTCTCTCCGCTGTGGCTTCTGCTGGCGGGACTCAGTTTTATCTCCTTCATAGTTTTCTGCAACTGGATCATCAAGCCGACAGAGCGGCCGGAAGATGCTGCGAGATTGATCGCCACCTCCAACAACCACTCGACCAATCAATCGGCCAATCGCGTTACCGTCCCGACTTCGACCGCGCAATCTCCGTCCAACACTCAGGTCGCTCGACCAGCGAGCGACGCGGCCGTCGCCTTCATCCCGACCGAGTCTAAAGAAGCGACGCCCCCGGCCGCCGCCACGCCGAAGGTCGAAGCGGTCGAGGCGAAGCCTACGGTGGAAGATAAAACGGCGGCCTCTTTGCCGAGTCGCGCCGGCGAAGCGAAAGAGGGAAAGGTGACGATTCAGGTCGGCTCTTACAACGCGGCGGCGGAGGCCGCAGAGCGCGTAGCCACTTTGAAGTCGGCCGGATTCGAGGCGCGCAGCGTAGAGGTGGAGATTCCGAAGCGCGGCACCTGGTATCGCGTGCAGAGCGGGCGCTTCGTCAGCCGCGACGAAGCGGAACGCTACGGCAAGCAACTACGCGACCGGGGTGTGGTGTCGAGTTTCATCACGACCGACGTGCAAGAGTAAAGATTTTCCGCGACGAGGCTGCAACGGGCAACACACCACGATGTTCGCACCCAGAACACAAATCCCTTCGGTCAGCCACTTGACGACCGCTGAAGCGACGCTCTTCTACTCGAAGACGGTCGAGCGATACGCGCGCTTCTTCGACCGCCCCGAACAACGCCTGCGCTTTCTCAACAGCACGCTCGCGCATCAGCTCGCCTGCAAGGAGAAACTCGACCGTGCGCTGGAGAGCAACTGGTTCATCAACAAGCTCGGCCTCTACGAACAGCTCAAAAGCGCGGGTTTTTACGACCGCCTCTTAGACCTCTGGCTGCATCGCCACATCTGCCGCGAGTTGCAACACCTGCTGCCATCCGCTTCGCACGAGCGGCGGAGCCTCCTGCAACGCAGCAAAGCAAGTTTCGCCACGCGGCTGCTGTTCCGCTGTTACGAGATGCGCCGCCTCTTGTGGGGCGCGGCCGCCGCCGCGTGCGTCGTCGCGCTACTCGGCTTCGGCTACACGGCCGTCTGGTCTGCTCGCCGCGTGAACTCTTATCTCGCAGCGCGTCGTCAGAGCGAACGCCGGGTTGCCAATCCTGCGGCCAGCCAGACAGCAGCAGCCGCAGCCACCGAGTCGGGCGTCAAACACCTGCCCGATTATCGCCCGGAGAAAGTTTGGCTCGTAGAGCAACAGGGCAACTACGAACGCTACAGCAACGGCGCGCGCATCCTGACGGACTACGAGACCGTCAATCACACGCGCGGCTACGTCGTCCTCCCGCGCCAACAGGGGACGCTCGTCAAGACGGGCAGCGTCGAACAGGGCATCCGTCGCGAGCCGGTTGGCATCGTCTATCACACTTCCGAGAGCGACATGCTGCCCTTCACCGCCGACAACAACGCCTCAATCGAAGAGCACACGCGCGGCCTGCTCGAATACGTCATGAAGAACAAATCTTACAACTACCTGATCGACCGTTTCGGACAGGTGTACCGCGTCGTGCGCGACACGGACGCGGCGCACCATGCGGGCAATTCCGTGTGGTCGGATGCGGAGGGCGTCTACGTCGGCCTCAACGAAAGTTTTCTCGGCGTCTGTTTTGAGACGAACAGCAAGGCCGATTCGCTCGACGAACAATTGACCGAAGCCCAACTCGTCGCGGGGCGACTGCTCACGCAGGTCTTGCGCAGCCGTTACCAGATCAGCGACGCAGGCTGCGTCACACACGGCCTCGTCTCCGTCAACCCTTCGAACATGCTCATCTGCTACCACCACGACTGGGCGCGCAACTTCCCCTTCGAGGCCTTCGGCCTGTCGGACAAGTACAAGGTCGCGCCCGCCAGCGTCAGCGAGTTCGGCTTCACCTACGACGAAGAGATCATGGAGAAGCTCGGCGGCGACGTATGGGCGGGCGTGAAGATCGCCGAAGAAGAATTTCGCCGCCGCGCCGAAGGATTGAACCTCACGCCCGAAGAGATGCGCCGCCGCATGCGCGCGCGCTATCAGGAAGAGATGAACCTGACCTTGAGGCTCCGCACTTCGCACCCGGCGGAGGCCGAAACGAGTCGTCAGACGAACGACTCCACACCCGCGTCGCGCCCACACGCGCGGCAGACCTGAACGACCAAGGGGTCGCCACACCACCAGCACGCTGTTTTAAATCTGCGCCCGACCGTCCGCGACCCGCTCGCGGCGGAAACCATAAGGGACACGCCTCAAAAGCGCGCTCCCGATCACCAAAAGGAGAAACGAAAATGGAAGACAGGAATCAGGCTAACTCCAACAAGGTTGAAGCCCAGAAGCAGGAAGCGACCAACATCAAGACCGGCGCGGTCGGCCTCGACATCGGCACGAGCCGGATCGTGATGGCCGACGGCTCGGCGCAGAAAGACACCCGCTCGCAGTTGAACGCTTTTGTCGCCGTCCCCAGTTCCGAGATGGCCGAGAACGTGCTCAAGCACAAGAACATGGTCTACGAGCGCAACTGCAAGAACCTCTACGTCTACGGCAACGACTCGAACTTCTTCGCCAGCTTCCTCAACGTTGACGCGCGCCGCCCGATGCGCGACGGCCTCTTGAACGCGCAGGAGGAGATGAGCAACCACATCATGCAGCTCATCATCCAGCGGCTCGTGCCGCGCGGCCGCGGCAAAGAGATGCTCTATTTCAGCGTGCCGGGCAAGGGCGAGGGCGTCAACGGCAAACTCGTCTACCACGAAGCGATGCTCCGCAATTTCCTCCAGACGCTCGGCTACAACGCGCGCTCGATCAACGAGGGTCAGGCCGTCGTCTTCTCCGAGTTGCAGGAAGAAAATTTCACGGGCATCGGCATCAGCTTCGGCGGCGGGATGTGCAACGTCTCGGTGTCGTTCATGTCCATGCCGATGATCACGTTCAGCATCCCGAAGGGCGGCGACTACATCGACCGCAACGTGACGGAAGTTCTCGGCGAAGCCAACACGACCAAAGTGCGGATCGAAAAAGAGGAGAGCCTCGACCTCTCGCGCCAGCCTAAAGGCGACCTCGAACGCGCGCTGCACATCTACTACGAAGACGTGATGCAGACTTTGATCGAGCGGCTGCGCGCGGAGTTTCGTGCGTCGAGCCAACTGCCGAAGATTGATCGGCCGATGCCCATCGTGCTCGCGGGCGGCACGGCGAAACCGGCGGGCTTCCTCCAGAAGTTCGAGAGCATGCTGAGCTCCGGCGGCGAGTTCCCCATCGAAATCTCAGACGTGCGCATGGCGAAAGACCCGCTCACGGCGACGGCCAACGGCTGCTATATCGCCGCGCTCTCCGAAACCAAATAGGACTCACGGCGAGTTTCCACAAGGACAACCATGAGCTTGCAGGCATGGGGTAAAGGGGTGTTCTCCTTTCCCCTTACCATATGGCCTGCTACCGTTACGGCCAGCGTGCGCGCACATGCTGGCCGTAACTATTTTGAAGGGATGAGGGATGAGGGCGGAGGGATGAGGGATGAAGAAAAGCCGTGAATCGTAAATCGTAAATCGTGAATAGAGAAAACCTGTTCTTTCTATTTACGATTTACCATTCACGATTCACTTGTCTTCATTCATCCCTCATCCC
>DASVPS010000175.1:0-10517 GCA_036389555.1 Pyrinomonadaceae bacterium | reverse complement strand
TGAATCTTAAATCGTAAATCGTAAATAGAAGGAACTGGTTTTATCTATTCACGATTTACGATTTACGATTCACGGCTTTTGTTCATCCCTCATCCCTCATCCCTCATCCCTCCCTTATCTCCCTCATAGCTCATGCTTTCTTGACACGCCTCCGCTCATTCATATAATTTCTTCACGTCACGGGCCGATAGCTCAGTTGGTAGAGCAGCAGACTCTTAATCTGCGGGTCGCTGGTTCGAGCCCAGCTCGGCTCATCTCTGGATAGAACAAGTCAGGGCATCCATCACGGATGCCCTGACTTTTTTTGTGTGCCTCCGGTGTGCCAATCTTCCAAGCTCTCAAATAACTTTAAGATTGCCGGGTAGTGTTGAAAGATGATGCCAACAGGACACCCGCGTTCTACCGTCTTATTACCGGAGCACGATACCTGAAGGATGTTGGTTGTATAAATATTGTTCCGCAGCAGACTTAATATTTGCGTGACTTCGGAGCGACAGGCATCTATTGACATCATCAAATCGTTGAAATACCGTTAGCCGCCTTTGCGCGTGGTTCCCCATCTGTCGAGTATCTTCTGACGGCAGCACTTTATCGTTAGGTCATACGAAGTATGAAACCAACTCATCAACAGAAGCAATTCTCGGCGACCCGTCTCTTTACTGATCGGGATGAAGCCAAACAGGTTTTTCTGACTGCACTTGAAAACCTCCAGGCAACAGATGAATACAGAGTAATAAATTGGTATGGCGTAGGCGGTCAGGGAAAGACTGCTCTCTGTCGTGAATTACAGAATGTTATAGCAAGGGTTCAAGGAGAAACTAAAAGTTTGAGGGTGTACCGACATTTCGGGTGGGGAGCCATTGATTTTGACAATCCCACAATGAGACATCTGGAGGCGTCGATGCTGAGCCTGCGTCTTCAGTTAGCTTCTACTATAGGAGGAAATTATTCTGCCTTTGATGTTGCCTTCGCACGTTACTTTGCGCTCGTTAATCCCGGTGCTGATATGCGAAAACGTCATCCCGAATTATTCCGAGGTGACAGTGAACTTCTCGGCGATGTCATTGATTGGAGCAAAGAAGGCATCGAAGCCTCTGCAACTCTGGCATCAATATTCCTCCCGGGTGCCAATCTTCTATATAAATATGGCGCTCGTTTGGGCAGCAGGTTAAGAGAGTGGTGGGATCAACGCGGCAAGCTTGTCTTGGAAGGATTGGACGACCTCAGCGCAGACCAGATACGACAAAGGTTCCCGACATATCTGGGAGCAGATTTATGCGATCACTTGCGGGAGAATTCCGAGGATCGGCTCGTTGTTTTTCTTGATACCTACGAAGCTTTATGGAGAAATCACGGACAGAATCTCGGGATCGCGGGTCTGCGCGTTGATGAGTGGGTGCGGAGATTTGTTCAGGAAAGCCCGGGCGTCTTGTTCGTCATTTTTGGACGCGACAGAATTAGTTGGGATGACCTGAATGCTGAATGGTCGGACATTCTGGAGAGACATCTTCTCGGTGTCTTATCAGACAACGATTCTCATAGATTCTTAAAAGCGATCCCCATCGAAAACGCCAACATCCGAGACCAGATAGTTCAAGGTTCGAAAGGGTTGCCTTTCTTCCTCGATTTACAGGTTGATCTGTACGAAAACCTCATCAACGAGGGTCACACTCCGGTGCCAGAGCAGTTTGGCGGCTCTCACCCGCAAATACTAGCCCGCTTTATAGACCACCTGAGTAATGCCGAACAACAACTACGGCTCGCTTCTTATCCAAGAATCCTTGATGAACAGATAATGATCTCGCTGATCGAACGCTTTCTGGGTGGGTCAGCACAACTGGACTGGAAATCATTCTGCTCCTGGAGTTTCATCTCCGTAACTTCAAGCAGATGGGTTCACATGCATGCCATTATGCGAGACGAGCTTCAAAGTACCGATGCTCAACGCCGCCCGGGTATTTTCAAAGACATTCATAGACATCTGGCTTCTCTATTTGACGACATGGCGCAGGCAAATAGCATAGAAGAATTAGATGCAGAAAAGGATACGTTTTTTTTCGCCGCCGCTGAACATTTATTGTTGTCCGAGCCGACGGAATTTCCCGAATGGCTGCGCCAAAGGTGGCACGATAGAACGCGGGCGAAACGTTACAACGTTTTATTAAGAGTACTTGAATTGACTTTACACACACACGCTCGCCTGCATACCTGGAACGTAATAGATCAAATCTACATCTTCAGTAGTTTCGGAGACGCTTATGCATTATTGGGTGATCCGAAACACTCACGTGAGTATTACGAACAAGCTCTGGCGTTGAGTCGCGAGCATAAAGCGTTGCTCGAAGATGGCTGGCTCGCCAAAGCGATAGTCTCCGTCTGCAATACGTTCAGCTTGTCAGAGATAGACCATTGGGAAGAGCTATTGAACGAAGCGTTAGCATTATTCGCAAATAATACAAGCGATTATCTTGACGAGATTATTGACTGTGAGAGGACTCTGGGTGAGATCGCTCGCTGGAGAGGCAATACCGACTCAACAATAATTCATTATGAGCGGGCGTTGGAAATTCTTAAAAATGCAAGCAGCGTCTTAACTAATGAAGAACCTACGCGGATGGAGATTGACAGACTTAAATTGTCAGGTGAAGTTTGCGCGTTCCTGCAAAAATTAGATGAAGGTGAAGGTTACTTAAAAACCGCTCTTCACTATGCAGATGAAGTTCTTGGCCCGGTGCATCCAACAACAATTGATATTGGATATATGTATGGCACGCTGATTCTGATTTCCAGTCGCCCAAACAGCATTCCAGATGCTGAAGCAGTTATTCAAAAACGGCTCCGCGAACTAACTGCTATAGTCGGAGAATCTCACCCTTGCCTGACAAGTTATTTAAAATTTATAGCACACACCTATCAAGCCAGGAGTGATTACAATACATTTCTGGAGTACTACGAAAAAATTTTAAAAATCCTTTCCGGCACCTACAGCGCGACCTCACAAATTATTCTGAGTTATGAGTGTGAGATGAATGAAGTCCTCCTTCAATGCAATAGACATGAGGAAGTGATCAGCCGGATTAGCCGTATAGATCTTGATCAGTTAAAGCAGGAAGAAACAACACAATTGATGTGGAGCACGCTCACCAGAGCGCTGGCTACCGCGCACTTCTCGGCCGGGAATCTCACCGCTGCAAAAAATCTAATGACCGAGGCCATTGAACGTTTTGAAACATTCAATATTTCTCATCATGATGAATATATCGAATTGCTGAAGGGCCGGAGCCATATCTTATCTCGATTAGGCGATAAAGATGCTGCCATTTCCGACTCGGCTAAGGCTCTAAAACTGATGGAAGATAAAGGCCATCCACTACCGATAGTTCTGGCCGGGACTTACGCAAACCATGCAATCATCCTTAATGGGCTAGAGGAAAGCGTAAAGTCAATTGAGTTTTATCGAAAGGCTCTGGCTATCCTCGATGCAAACTACCAATTGGACGTTAGTAATTTATATCATCAAGTCTTACAGGGACTGGCGACGGGTTTACATGCATTCGGCTTATATGACGAAGCCTTATTGTTTCAAAGACGCGCTTTTGAATACCAGAAACATGAAGGTCTGAGAGGGAAAGAGAATAAAATTGAATTGTGCGCGTATTTGATGATCGTGGCAAACAATGGAGGTCAATTTCAAGAGGCTGAAGATATGGCGGAAGCGGCCTATCTTATGATCGATCAGGATTTTCAGGGGAACCCTCTCCTACAGGGGAAGATCAAGGCGCTGCATGCCGATACTTTACAGAGGAAACAGGAAGTTACGACTTCCCGTGCGATAGCGGAAGAAGCATCTCAGCTACTTCTTGATCAACCGGATGTGAGTTCTTTTAATTTAGCTGAAAAAGTAATTATTCAAAGTTATCTGGTTGAAGGCTACCCTGAAAAAGCCGAGGACATCGTTCGTGCAAGAATAGTTCGCATGGGCTCGCAGAAAGATGTTGGCTGGAGCGACAAAGCATATAACAGCCTGCTTCTGGCTCAGTGTTTCCAAAATATGGCTGATCCTCAGCAGGCTCTCCAAATATGTGAAGAGGCAGTTTCAGTTAATCGCAGGCAACACGAGAGCGAAAGCTACAAGCTGCCGTACAGTTTATGGAATGCGATCCGGGAATATAACAGGTCACTGCTCTTTCTTGGGGAAATCACTTTAGCCACAGAGGGTGCGCGTGAGTTGCTGGCACAGATGAAGGCTTATGAAAATACCAACTTGGCCTGGTTAGCGTCTACGAGTTCGCGTTTAGCCTTGCTGCGAGGTTTGGAAGGAGACTGGTCTGAAGCAGAGACCTTAAGTCAGGAAGCTCTTAAGTTGGCAGCGAGGGCTTTTGCAAAAGCCGGAGCCGCCAAACCAAGTCTCATGGAGGTTCCATATTTAGGAGTGTTGAGTTATGCGTTATATGAATCAGGCAAGACTGTTGAAGCTCTCGAATTGTCAACATCTGTTTTAGCCATTATTGATGAGCATAAAAACATGCCTCTGGTATGGGAACTTGCATATGAAGCCGTTGAGGTGTCAGTCCGAAATCACATTAGCTACGGGCGAATCCCGGATGCCTGTGCGCTGCTGGAAGAAGCGCGAAACACTCTGGAATCAATTGGCATTAAAAATTATGTGACTTTAGCGCGATATCTGACCTTGTCTGCATGGGTTTATAAACAGAATGAAGAAAGCCAAACAGCTCACGACCTTGCGGTAAGGGCGCTTAACATAATTGTCTCGCGCTACGGACACCGACACCCTTACGCACAGACCGCAAGAGATTTATTACATGTGTGAATAAATAGAATTGTAGGTACGGGACACTAAATAAACACTTAAATTGGCGCGTTTATTTACTCGAGCTTGGACGCGACACTGTCCCGCACATTAGAGTACACACTTTAAGTTCGGATTAGTTTCAGGCTCAGAACAGATGTGTGCTCGGCCACATCTCAAAGTAGAAAAGTTTGACGGCTTGCGAAAGGACTACGTAGATGTCTATTAAAACCCTCACGGCTTTCTGTCTCATCTTCGTTTCATGTCTGTCATCAGTGTTGGCACAGGCACCGGACGAGGAGCGCGTCGCGTTCACCGTCCCGGCTGCGCCCTGGAGTTTGACGCTGCCCAAAGGCGGTTTTGTAGTGGCGCGCCAGCTGGTCAAGCCTGATGGGCGGCATGGCTATTTCATGCTGACTGATGAACGGACGGGGATGACGGTTTCGTTTTTCATCGAGCCGGTGAAGGATTGCAAAGACAGCAGAGCGTGCCGCGATATGGTGTGGAAAATGGGCAACCCTCTGTGGGAGAACCCGCAACAAGTCGTTCAGTCTGAAATCGGCGGCGTCAGTTATTTCGAGTTCTTTATGCCGACACTTCAAGGCCGGCCGATCAAACAGCAGAACCTGTATGCGCAGTTTGTGCAGGATGCTTTCTGGGTTGATATGCATATCTCGAAAGTCCTATATCAGCCGGAGGAACATGTGTTGTTTGAGCGCATAATCAAATCCGTCAAGTTCGAGCCGAAGGCCGCGCAGTCTCAGAAACAGGAATGAATTCTCGTTACGCGCTGTCTGATGAGGAAGCTTAAACTTCTATGCCATTGCCGGTTGCTCATGGACTGATCGGCGCGAGCATCGTCGCTGCACTGCATCCACGGCCGACTAGACGCTACTTTATGCCTCTTCTCGTGGGGGCATTTTTGGCTAACGCGGCCGATCTGGATTTCTTCCTCGTTTTCACCCTTCACTCAAAAGCCTGGCATCGAGGCTTCACACATTCGTTCATGTTCGCGCTCGTTGTGTGTCTGATGTTCGCGGCCTCTCTGGGCAGGCGGCATCTGAGACTGGCGTTGGCTTATGGATTGGCCTTTGCTTCGCACGGGATTTTGGATTATGTGACGACGAAAGAAGGCGGCGGCGTGGAATTGCTATGGCCTTTTTCTTCGGACAGATTCGTGTGTGGTTGGGTGGGGCTGTCGGAACTGCCCTCAAGGCTTCCGGCGACGCAGATAGTTAAATCTCTCGTCGTGGAGGTCGCGCTTTTTGCGCCCCTCTTGATGTTGATGATGTGGCTCAGGAAACATCTCTGGAAAGATGCACGCACAATGGACAATGGACGCTGACAGCTAACAAGTCGCCCGACTGAGTAAAAACACGAAAGCGAGAGTCCACGGAGACTCTCGCTTTTTCGTGCCCCTTCTCGCGTCGCGGCACAGCCGGATTGTGGCGCGACGCGAAGGTTGCGAACGCCGTCGGGGGTTCACATGGATGCGGCCTGTGCGAGCAGAGGCATGTGCGGGGGAGTTTGCGCGAGCATGTGCGGGCGGTTGCTCACACGAATTTCGGCGAAGCGCAACACTTCGTCAGCCCAGTCTGCGAAGAGGTCGAAGACTTCCCCGACCATCTCAAGCGTTCGTTGCCGCGTCGCGTCGTCCAACTCGATGAGCGCGAGTGATTCGTGATCGCCCGCGCCGGTGTGTTCGGCTTCGAGGTTGAAGTGGAAGTGGCCGAGATAGCGCAGTTCGACGCCGGTCTGTTCCTCTACCTGTTCGGCGAGTCGAAGCGTGAGGGGGAAGAAGACGTTGGCGGCCTCTTCCATCGCCTCGACGATGGCGAGCCGTTGGACGCTCGTCGCGCCCATGATGAGGTGCGCGATGCGATAGGAGAGCATGCGATTGGCGCGCGTCTCTTCGCCCCAGAGGAAACCGAGCCAGTCCGTGCCGTCGAACATTTGATGAAAGCCGAGCTTGCGGAAATCTTCGACGTAGAGACGCCAGTGGTCGTCGTCCTCGTGGCTATAGACGTTAACGCGCTGCTGTAGTTCGTCGCCGCAGTCTTCAGCGCGGAGGAAGTATTTGTTGAGGTCTGCGAAGCTCATGATCCAGTGCGCCATGCAGGGGTAGAACGAGAGACGCTGCTCCGGCTCAAGACTCTCGTCCTGCAAAAACGCGAAAAAGGGTAGTTTGGCGAATGCCTGTTTCCGCTCCGTGATGGCGGCCAGAACTGCTTGCATGATGACGTGTCTCCCGTATTAAGTATCCGCGGCGGCCTATCCCGCCTACATTTACTAACGCGGGAAAGCGCGGACGCGGGGATCACTTTTACGGACAATTTTTTTAGCGCTCTGGCGTGAGCGAGGCGAAACGGCGAAGGGGCGGCCGACACTAACTTCGTCGGTCGCCCCTTCGCGTCAGGTGTGATGAGACGGGTTTACGGCGTGCCGAATCGCAACTGGTACTCCTGCGAGTAGAGGAAGCCGAAGATCATCGTGCGGAAGTCGCCGGTGTCGTTCAAGAGATTCAGCCAGCTTTGATAGCCGGCCTCGTCCGGGTCGCGCTGCAAATAGCCGAAGTATTGCATCAACACGAAGGCGGCGTTGAACTCGCGGTCGAAGAATTCGGGGCTGTCAACGACGGCGCGCAGAGCCTGCGCGCGGGTCTTGCGCCCCGCGTCCAGATCGAGCACGAGTTGCGCGCGGTTCTGGACGGTAACGCCCGACGTGGCCGCCAGCCCGTCCACGTATTCGGCGTTCGTGATGCCTTCGGTGAGCGCGAGGAAGTCCGCGCGCTCGATCCACGCATTGGCGTAGGCCTCGCGTTTGGCGATGACTTCCGCTTCGGTTTCGCCCGTCACGCTCGTCGTATCACGCAGGAACTCTTCGTAACTCGGCAGACGACCCAGCGCCGCCTTGTAGAAGCGATGTACGAAGTAGCCTTTGATCTGGAACTCCGGCGCGCGGAAGAACGAAGAGGAGACCGTGATGCGGTCGCACGAAGGGTCTGAGCCGCTCTTGCCGGGGCCGAAGTGGCCTTCGTAGGCGCAGCGCTTGAGCACGCCGACCCAGGCGTTGAAACCGGCCGTGTCGGGTTCGCGGTTCAGGAAGTCCAGATACTGCTGCCGCACGAGGAACTCCGCGGTGTTGATCAGGTTCGGCCTCGCGCCGCTGTCGTTGTCAATGATGGTGACGGTCGCCGTCGCCGGTTCTTCGACGAAGCCCGCGGAGGGGAAGCCGAGCGCGACGCGCATCGTCTCGTTGCCTTCCACGTAGGTGTCGTCGGTGATGAAGACGTTGAAAGTCTTCTCCGTCTCGCCGGGGGCGAAGCGAAGCGTGCCGGCCGTCGTCGCGAAGTCGCAGCGCGGGCGCGCGCGGCCGTCCACAGTGTTGCAGGGCTTCCCGTCGAAAGGCTCGGTCGCGTAATCGATCTTCGTCTCGACCGACGTGTCTCCCGCGCGCATGGCCTTGAAGGTCAAGACGCCCGCACCTTCGTTGACGGTGTAGGAACTTTGCGCGAGCCGCACGTTGTTCGCGCGGTTGACGATGTTCGACGGCTGCACGAGCAGGTTATCGAAGAGGGTCTGGCCGGGGTTCGATGCCCTGCCCGCCGTGCCCGCGTTCAGTTCAACGGCGAGCGCGCCGGGGGGCGCACCGAGCGGCACTCTGCGTCGCTCAGTCCAGACGACGCGGTCGGGGCTGGTCTCAAACAGCATCGCGCTCGCCGCCGGTTCGTGGCGGAAACGCCAGTAGCGATGCTGCACCGGGTCGTAAGGGATGCTCGTCGGCAGACCGTTCAAGACGCCCGCGTTTCGCGCCTGAAAGATCAGGCGACGCAAGCCGATGGTACGCGCGCGCGCGCCATCCGAAGACTTGCCCGCTCGCAAATCCGGCAGGGGCGCAACGTCCTGCGTGACGAAGCGGAAATAGTTGCGCTCGTCGCGGCCGATGGCGAAGAGCGTCTGTGCGCCGTTGTCGGAGGTCTCGTTGACTTCGATGCTGGCCTGCGCGTCGTTGAAATCCACGGAGCGCACGCTGACGTAGCCGTTGAAGCTGCCCTCTGTGATCCCTGTGCGCGGAGTGATCTTCAACTTGCCCGCCTCCTGCACGGCGGTCACGAGCCGGTCGTGCGAGCCGGGCGTCTGCGTGAGCACGCCCTCGGTGAACTTGAGCGGGTCGCGCGTGTTGCCGTTGAAGTTTTCCTCTATGGAGGAGGTCGGGACGAACGCGGGGCGCGGCGTGGCGACCACGTTGAACGTCACACTCGCGTCCAGGCCGGGGCGGACGATCTGCGACGGCGTGAAGGTGAGCAGGCCGCTGTCCGCCTGCACGACGTAATCGCCCTTCGGCGGCAGGTTGTTGAAGAGGAAGTTGCCGTTCGGCAAAGTGAAGGTGGTGCGCGTGACCGAGCCGCTCAGCGTGACGTTGACGTTGCCGATGCCGTTGCCGTTCACGCCGGCGACGCGCCCGCTGATCGTGATCCCTTCGACCGCCGCGACGTTGGAAATCTGGCCGCCGCTTCCGCCGCCGCCCAAATCTATGAAGGTGCGCGAGGCGGGCGAGAAGATCATGCCGGCCTTCGAGGTCGTGATGGTGTAGCTGCCGCCCGGCTGAAGCGCCAGCGTGTAGTTGCCGTTCGAGTTCGTCGTCGTGGTGGTGAGAATGACGCCGGTCTCCGGGTCTGTGACGACGAGGAGCACGCCGTCCACGCCGCTGCCCGTGAGGTTTGTGATGCGGCCGCTGATGATTTGCGCTCCCAACTGCGGCGCGAGGCCGAGCGTGAACGGACTGAGCGAAGCGACCTGACCGCACACCCTGCGCGCGATGAAACTGGAAGACGAGGTGCGATCCACGAGCGCGCCACCTTCGCCGTGGAGCAGGCGCAGGGCTGCGAACGTCTGCGGGTCGTTGATCGACGGCGCGCGGGTGCAGACGGTGACGAGTCCGCTGAAGCCGACGGTGGTCGTGATGTCGGCGGCGCGCCCGCCCGGAAGCAGTGTGTAACCGGCGGGCAGCGTGCCGGCCGTGGCCGGGTTGATGGGCGACGCGCTCGTCGTGCCCGGCGTGTTCACGACGCTGAAAGTCACGTCGAAGTCGCTGACCGAGACGGTCACGTTTGCGCCCGCCGGCGTCGAGACGGAAGGCGTGCCCGTGAAGTCGAAGTTTTCATTCTGCGACAGGTTCGGGAAGTTTCGCGCCGTAGGGTTGAAGGCGAAGCCGGAGAGCGCGGGCGTCGCGGTGTACGCGCCCCCGGCGGGCAGGTTGGCGAAGGAATAGAGGCCGTCCGCGCCGGTGGTCGCCGTGCGCGACTGCGCGCCCGTGAGCGTGACGAGCACTCCGCCGAGGTTGGCGTCGAGCGCATCGCGCACGCGCCCGCTGATCGTGAAAGAGTTGAGCGTCGCCGTGAAGTTCGCCGTCTGGTTTGCGCTGAGATTATTGAACGTGCGGCTCGGCGGCGCGAACGTATAGCTTGCCAGCGATGGTGTGACGGTGTAGTTGCCGCCCATCGCGACGTTGAAGGAGTAGTTGCCGGCGGCGTCCGTGGTCGTCGTCGCGTTTTGCGTCCCCGTGAGCGTGACGGTCACGCCGGGGAGCGGGTTGCCGTTTTCAGTCACCTGCCCGCCGACGACGAGAGCGCCCGGCGTGCCTGTGAAGTCGAACGCCGTCTGGTTCGCGCTCAGGTTGTTAACGCTGCGATTCGGCGGCGCGAACG
>DASVPS010000174.1:0-10247 GCA_036389555.1 Pyrinomonadaceae bacterium | reverse complement strand
TACACGGAATATCTGGACAGACTACGCGAGCCGCGCAACCTGCTCGACATCGCGCTGGTCTTTCTGATCGTGTACACGGTGTTGAAGCTCTTGCGCGGAACGCGCGCCGTGCCGATGGCCGCCGGCATCGCGTTCTTCGCGCTGCTCTACTGGATCGCTTACAAACGCGATCTCGCCACGCTCGAATTCGTGCTGCGCGGCGCGCTCATCTATCTCGGTATCGCGATCATCGTCCTCTTCCAGACGGAGATCAGGCAGGCCTTGATCTCGCTCGGCAACCAGATTCGACTGCCGAGTCTGGCGCGCCACCGCGGCCAATTCGGCGAGGGCGTCTATGACGAGATCGTGCTGGCGGCGACGACGCTCGCCTCTACGAAGACGGGCGCGCTCGTCGTCATCGAACGCGGCGTCGGCTTAAAGAACGTGACCGACGGCGGCGTCAAGATGGATGCCGAACTCAGCTACGATCTGCTCGTCACTATTTTCAATCCGGCGACGCCGCTGCACGACGGCGCGGTCGTCATCCGCGGCCACCGGGTCGCGGCGGCGGCCTGCTTTTTGCCGCTTACGCTCAACCCGCGCCTCTCAAAAGACCTCGGCACGCGCCACCGCGCCGCCATCGGCATCACCGAAGACACAGATGCCGTCGCCGTCGTCGTCTCCGAAGAGACAGGGCTTATCTCCTTCGTGCAGGGCGGGCAAATCCGCCGCGGCCTCGACGCCACCAAGCTGCGCGCCGCCATCTTCGACGCCATCAAAACGCCCGCGCGCACGAACGAAGAACCGACACCGCAGTCTGCCGAAACCGAAAGCGAGCGCAACGAAGTTGTCTCAACTTAATCATAGAGGTCAGAGGTTAGAGGTTAGAGGTCAGTTAAAACAAAAACTGATTCTTGACTGACCTCTAACCTCTGACCTCTGACCTCTGCTCTTATGACTTTTCGCGACATGGAAAGGGATGCCGTCCAGATGGGGCGGCGCTGGCTGCACGATCTCCTGTTCGCCGACTGGGGATTGAAACTGCTGGCGCTCGCCATCACGCTCGGCCTGTGGTTCGCCGTCACCGGGCAGCGCGTGCCGACGACGACGCGGCTGCACGACGTGCGGCTCTTTTTCGTGCTGCCGACCGACATGGAGATCAGCAACGAGCCGCGCGATAAAGTTGATCTGACCTTGCGCGGCAGCAAGCGCGCGCTCGACGCGATCAAATCCGGGGACGTCTCGCTGAGCTACGACGCCAGCAGCTACAGGCAGGGCGAGCGCGTCGTGCGGCTCTCGCCGAACAACATCACGTTACAAGTGCCGGAAGGAATCAACCCGGAGGGTCTCGTCGTCGAGCGCATCGAACCGGGCAGCATCCCGCTCAGGTTGGAGCGGCGCGTCGAGCGCGAGTTGATCGTCGAACCCAAGATCGATGGGAAAGTGCGTGAGGGCTATGAATTGCTGGGGATTGAATCCCTGCCGGCGCGCGTGCGCGTGCGCGGCCCTGAGAGCCATGTGGCCGCGCTCGAACGAGCGCCCACCGAAACCATCCTGCTCGACGGCCGGACGGAGAATTTTACCGCCGCGCAGATCGCCGTAGACATACAGGATCGCAAGATCGTCGCGCTCGACACGGTGGTTGATGTTCACGTCAAAATCGCCGAGGCGCGTGCGACGAAGCGCCTCGGCGGTGTCGTCGCACGCGCGCCCGACGGCTCGGATTCGCGCATCACGATTGAAGTGCGCGGCGCACGCTCCGTCATCGAAACCTTGCGCGCCGCAGACCTCTCGGTCGTCTTCGAAACGGCAGCAGACGGCACGACGTTGCGCCCGCGCCTAATGCTACCGCCGAACCTTGAAGGCCGCGTCGAACTGATCTCAACTAATCCCTAAGAGAGTCGTCAGACGGCAACCGCCAGCAGGAAAGAATCACTTGAACTGCTGATCGCCGGTGGCTGATCGCTGATTGCTGATAGCTACTCATGAAAAAACTCTTCGGTACGGACGGCATGCGCGGTGAGGCCGGGCATTTCCCACTCGACGCGCAGACCATCCGCACGGTCGGTCGCTCGCTGGCGCGTCACCTCGCAGGGCGAGCGGAAGGCGGATGCACGCCGCACATCATCGTCGGTCGCGACACGCGCGAGTCCGGCGATTGGATCGAGCGTGCATTCATGGAGGGCGCGCGCGCGGCCGGTGCGGTGTGCGATTCGGCGGGAGACATCACGACGCCGGGCGTGGCCTTCCTGACGCGCACGCTTCCGGCCGATGCGGGCGTTGTCATCAGCGCATCACACAATCCGTATCAGGACAACGGCATCAAAATTTTCGTGCCCACCGGGCGCAAACTCGACGATGCGACCGAGCGGCTCATCGAAGCCGACATCCATCAGGCACGCGGTGGCAAAGGCGACAGCGACGCATCGCACGCGACGGCGAGCCTCGGTGAACTCGCGCCGCAGAGAGTAGAAGCGGACGGGGACGCGGGGCAGCGCGCCGCGTCTTTGCGTGCGCGCTATCTGGAATACCTGTCCGAAGAGGTTGCGGCGGGCTTGCGCCTCGACGGCCTGCGGATCGTCGTGGACTGCGCCAACGGCGCGGCGTCGAATCTCGCGCCCGCGCTCTTCACACGTCTCGGCGCAAAAGTGTCGGCCGTCAACAACACGCCCGACGGGCGTAACATCAATCGCGAATGCGGCTCGCTCTACGTCGAACGATTGCGTGACCATGTCGTCGCGGAGCAGGCAGACCTCGCAGTCGCATTCGACGGCGACGCCGACCGCGCGCTCTTTCTGGACGCACGCGGGCAGGTCGTCGACGGCGATGCGACGCTGTGGGTGATGGCAAAGAGTTTTCAGGAGCGCGGGGAACTGGCGGGTGCGTCAGTCGTCTCCACAGTGATGAGCAACATCGGGCTGGAACTCGCGCTCAAGTCGCGCGGCATCGAAATGCTGCGCGCCGATGTCGGCGACAAGTACGTGCTCGAAGAGTTGCTGCGCACGGGCGCGGCGCTCGGCGGTGAACAGTCCGGCCACATCATCTTCCCGCGCGTCAGCCTCGCCGGCGACGGGATGATGACGACGCTCTTCCTGCTGCGCGCGATGCGAGAGGCGGGCGCGTCGCTCGAACAATTGAGCGAGGGCTTCACGCGCTATCCGCAGGTGCTCGTCAACGTGCGCGTCGGCGAGAAGCGACCGTTTTCAGAGGTGGCGGAGATAGCCGCGGAAGCGCGCCGCACGGAGACCGCCCTCGCCGGCGAGGGGCGTCTCCTGCTCCGCTATTCCGGCACCGAACCGCTCGCGAGAATCATGATCGAGGGGCGGCGGCAGGACGAAATCGAGCGTCTGGCTAAAAATTTAGCCGCGGTGATCGAGCGTGTTCTCGGCGAGGTAAAGAAGTCATGACTGGGAAAACTTTACGCGCTAGTTGATGTAATTATTACCTGTTAGAGGTTGTTGCAAAGTTTGTATCAGCGTCGTTTTGAAGGCCGGAAAAGGCGGCAACCCTTGCAACGACAGTTGATAGGTAAAAAAAAGTTGAAGAAACCACTTGCATGGCATAGACCTTGCGATGTATATTGTGGGGCAAGAGAGACGGTTGGTGGATCCTCCGTCTCAGTGGTTGCTGGGGTGAGGACAGTAGCCACGAATTAGAACCGGCACAGCGTTCCCCAAGTTCGCTGTGCCGGTTCTGCTTTTTAGCGACCCCTCTCCGCCCTACCCCTTCCCCATACGCCACCGTCCGGCGCGCGTGCTAGAATCCGACTCGTTCTGAAAAATCTCTTTTCGGCAATTCAACTTTTCCACCGAAGCGCGAAGCCGTTCGTGCCGCTGATATGAAGACGGACGACTACCGGCGCGATTACGCCGCCTACTCGGCTGCGCTTGAGCGCGCCCGATACGATTACCACACGGGCGTCGAGCCGGAACTGCGCCTCGCCCCGCTTCGAGACCGCTACGCAGACCTCTGGACGCACGCGGCCATAGACGATCTCACGCGCGCGCTTGAGGAAACTTCAGGACAATTCGAGACGGAGCGCGTCGCCCTCGCCGCTCTGCTCGGCGCGGCGCGCTCCGGTTACGTAGAGGCGCGCGCCGCGGAGGTGACGAACGAACTTGCACGCTGCAAAGCGTCTGCGCGCGTCGAGTGGGATGGCGCGCGGCTCGCGCCCGACGACGTGCCTGATGCAATCGCCGCCGAGACCGACCCCGCACGCCGCCGCGAACTCGCCGCGCGCTGGTTCGACGCTCTGCGCACATGCGAAGACCTCTGCGCCGCCCGCTTCGACACGCTGCGCGAAGGCGCACGCACGCTTGGCTTCGACTCTTATTTCACTTTCCTGTCGGGAATCGCGGAGGCGGGCGGCGAGAGTTTGAGCGCGGGCGCTGATGATTTTCTCGGACGCACCGCAGCCGTCTATGGCGCGAAGTTGTTCGAGTGGTCTGCGCGTCACCTGCCCGCCACGCTCGCACGCGCGCCCGTCTATGCCGACAGCCTCTTCCTCGCGCGGTTGATGCATCTCGACCCCTACTTCCCGGCGGCCGAACTGCGCAACACTTACGAGGCGACGCTCGGCGGTCTGGGAATTCGCGCTGGACGACAATCAAACTTGCGCCTCGAAACGACCGCGGCCGAGCCAGGTAGCATGCGCCCCGCGTGTCTGGCTGTGAAGCCGCCGGAAGACGTGCGCCTCGTTTACCGTAGAGAGGGCGGCGCGAGTTATTACCAGCAATTTTTCGAGGCGGCGGCGCGCGCGCAGCACTTCGCCTGGGTCTCGCGCGAACTGGCCGCGCGTTATCCCGAACTCGTCTATGCGCCCGACGAGGCGACGCGCGCGGGTTTCGCTTTTCTCTTCGGCGATCTTTTCACAGACGCTCCGTGGCTCGTCGAGCAACGGCACGTGCGGCCTTCGGAGGCGGGCGAGATCGCGCGCTCCTTCGCGTTCGTCGAGTTGCATCGCATGCGCCGCGCCTCTGTCCATGTCCAACAACAGCGCGTGCTGGAACAGGCGTCGGAAACACGCTCCGAACATCTCGCCGAGGCATATGCCACGGCGCTCGAAGAGGCGACAGGCTTTCGCGCGCACCCGTCGCTCTTCCTGCGCGATTTGGTTCCCGGCGGCTCGCATGACCGGCGCGGGGAGCATGCGGCACGCCTGCCGCCCGCCGTTTATTTGCGCGCGCGTCTCTTTGCCGCCGCGCTCGGCGAATATTTTCGCACGCGCTACGGCCATCGCTGGTGGTCAAACAGCAAAGCCGCAGACGAGTTGATTGACATGTGGAACACGGGTTCGCGCTACACGGTTGAAGAATTGGCTTCGCTCGTCGGCCTCGGCGCGTTGAACTTCGACCTCCTGGCCGACTCCATCAACTCAACTCTCATCCGGGAATGAAACAGATGCGACACGTCCGCGTGCGCCTTTCGGCGCGTGAAAATTATGAGATCGAGATCGGCGCGAACGCGCTCGCCGATGTCGGCCGGATCGCACGCGGCGCGTTGTCGCCGCACGCGCGGCGCATCGCCCTCGTCTCGAACGCGCGCGTCTTCAACCTCTACGGCGCGTGCGTCGTACGCGAGTTGCGCGCGGCCGGGTTCAGAGTCTCCCACTGGTTGATGGGTGAGGGCGAGCGTCACAAAAATCTCAGGACGGCGGAGCGCGCCCTTGCGTTTTTTTCCGAGAGTAAACTTGAGCGGACGGACGCCGTGGTGGCGCTCGGCGGCGGGGTCGTGGGCGATCTGGCGGGCTTCGCGGCGGCGGTCTACCTGCGCGGCATTTCTTTCCTGCAAGTGCCGACGACGCTCCTCGCGCAAATAGACGCTTCCGTCGGCGGCAAAACGGCCGTCAACACGCGCGAAGGGAAAAACCTGATCGGGGCGTTTCACCAGCCGCGCGCGGTCGTCATCTCGACGGAGACTTTGCAGACGCTCCCACCGCGCGAACTGACGGCCGGATGGTGCGAGGCGATCAAGCAGGGCGCGGTCGGCAGTCGGCGTCTGTTTGAACAGACGCGCCGTTTTCTCTTCGCGGAACGAACGAGCGAAACTGCGCGCGGCGTGACGCAGACAGAACGCCGTGCCGTTGAACTCGCAGACTTGATCGCGGCGCAGTGCTCTTTCAAAGCGAAGATCGTGGCGGGCGACGAGCGCGAGGACGTGGGGCGCACGGACGCGAGTTCGCGGCGCATCCTCAACTTCGGCCACACCGCCGCGCACGCCCTCGAAGCCATCACACACTACAGGCGTTTTCGCCACGGCGAGGCGGTCGGCTACGGGATGCTCGTCGCGGCTGAAATTTCACAAAGGCTAGGCATGCTCGACGCTTCGGAGTTAGAATCTCTGAGAGCCTGCGTGCGGCTTGCAGGCCGCTTGCCCCGCGCAGACGATCTCGACGAGCGCGCCATCTTGCGCGCGATTGTTTCCGATAAAAAGAGCGTCGGCGGCCACGTCCGCTGGGTGCTGCTCGAACGCATCGGGCGGGCGCGCATCGTGAGCGGGCAGGAGATTCCGCCGCGCGTGTTGAGCGCCGCGCTCCGTGCCGCGCTGGCCGGAAATTTGACGGATAAAAGAGAGGATAACTGAAATGAGTCAGGTGCGAGATAGCCATTTCGGCGCGCGGAGGACGACCGAGCGCGGTAGTTCGCGCCTCAATTTTCTGATCCTGATGGTGGTCATCGCGGCGGTCGCTTACGCGGGCTACCAGTATGTTCCGGTCGCCTATCAGGCTTCGCAACTGAAGGTCTTCATGCAGGACACGGTGAACAACGCGGTCGTCACAGACAAGGACGCGCGCTGGGCTGAAGATCAGTTGCGTCGCAGTCTGGCGAGTTACGGCGCGCCCCCCGATGCGGTCGTCACCGTCGCCAATCGCGAATCGCGCCTTGAGGCGCACGTCGCATACACCGTCGCCGTCCCGCTGCTCGTGACGACCTACGAATACAAGTTCGACCACACCACGCGGAGCAGCAATCTACTGTCCGGCGGCGGGTGAAGAGAAACATAGGGGAGAAGTCAAAAGGAAAGGGTCAAGGGACGGACACTCATTTTCATGAGTGCGTCCCTTGACCCTTTAACTTTGACCTCTATCCTTTTGCGTCTAGACGACCGCGACTTTCGCGCCGAGCGAGCTTTGCAGTTGGACGTAAGCCGTGGGCGCGCTGGCGAGCCACGTGGTCGGGCAGACGCCGCAGCGTTCGCAGGTGCTGACCGATGGACACGGCGCGGTTGATTTAGCGATCTGCGCGCGTTCGTGTTCGCGTTGCATGAACTCGCGCCCGAGTCCCGCGTCAACGATCTCCCAGGGCAAAAATTCCTCGTAGGTGCGCGCGCGGCTGGTGTGGAAGGTTGGGTCGAAATTCGTCTCGCGCAAGGCCGCCCCCAGATCGCCGCCGTTCTGCGCCAACGCTTCGATGACGCGGCTGACCGAGCGGTCGCCGGACGAGAACAAAGCCTGCTCGTGCGCGATGCGCGCAGACATCGCGCGTACCTCTACGTTCGGAATCCGCGCGAGCTGCTTCGAGACCCACTTCAGACGCCGCTTGAGTTCGCGTTCCTCACAGATCGGTTCCCACTGGAAGGGCGTGTTCGGCTTCGGCACAAACCCGTTCAGCGCGGGGATGATTTTCCCGACGCGCCCGAACCGCTTGCCCGCTTCGAGCATCCTGTTCTTGATGCGTTCGACGAGCCTGACCATCTCTTCCAAATCTTCGTCCGTCTCCGTCGGCAGGCCGACCATCAGATAGAGTTTGATGGTGAGCATCCCTCGGTCGAAGACCGCGCCGCAGATGTCTACGATCTCGTCGTTCGTCAGATTCTTGTTGATGACTTTGCGCAGGCGATCCGAACCCGTCTCCGGTGCGACCGCGATCTGCTGGTCGCGTGATTCGACAAGCGCGTCCAGCAGTTCGTCCTCGATCTGATCGAGCCGGAGCGACGAGACGGAGATGCGGAAATTCATCTCGCGTAGTCCCTGCAAGATTTCGCTGATCTCCGGGTGGTCGCAGACGGCCGTCGAGACCAGACCGATCTTATCGGTTCGGCCGCGCCACTCGGCGGCCTTCGCCAGCACGTCGCGCGCCGGGACGACGCGCGGCGGCCAGTAGTTGAATCCAGCCCAGCAGAAGCGGCAGCCCTGCGAGCAGCCGCGCGAAATCTCGATCAGGAAACGCTCGCCCATCTCCGCTTCCGGTGCCCAGACAACCGTGGAGGGCGCGAACACGTTTTGTTGGCGTAAAGATTCGGCGATCTCCACGTCGCCGCGCCGCATCGCGCGCCTGAGCGTGCCTTCCTTCGGGTTCTCGGCCGCCACCGCGCGCCCGACGCGCACGGGCACGCCCGGCTGCTTCGGCGTATAAGATTCGATTGCGCCCGCTTCGTCGTAGCGCACATCGTAGAGCGCAGGCACGTAGAAGCCGCGACCGCGCCGCGCGAGCGCGAGCAGTAAGTCTTCCTTCGCGCCCTCGTTCGAGAGGATCGCATCAACCAGTTGCGGCACGAGCACTTCGCCCTCGCCGACGCCGACGACATCGGTGAAGTCCGCAATGGGTTCGGGATTCAAAAACGACGCCGCGCCGCCCATCACGATCAAAGGATCATGATGCGTGCGCTCGCGCGTGCGCAGGGGCACGCCGCCGAGTTTGAGCAGGCGCGCCATGTTCAGGTAGTCGGTTTCGAATGAAATCGAAAAGGCGATCACGTCGAAGTCGCCGACGGGCGTCTGCGTCTCCAGAGAGAGGAGCGGCGCGCCTGTCTTCTCATACTCGCGCATCTCCGCCTCGTCCGGCAGAAAGACGCGCTCGCAGGAGACTTCCGGGATGTTGTTGAAAATTTCGTAGACCGCGTGAAAGCCCAGATTCGCCATCCCGACCGCATACACGTTCGGGTAGCAGAGCGCGACGCGCAAACTGGCACCGCGCTTGACGATGTAGCCCTCTTCCGTGGAGAGCTTTCTCCTGTAACTTTCGACGATTTTCTTCATTAAAAACTGTTCGTGGTCAATTGTCCGTAGTCAGTTGTGGGACTGTATTTGATGCCAAATTCCGGCTTTAGGAGGCTTTCCGGCAAATATAAACTGCGGATAAATGACAACTTACTGCCTCGTTCCTTCGAGGAACGCCTTCAGTTTGCGCGAACGCGACGGATGACGCAACTTGCGCAGCGCCTTCGCCTCGATCTGGCGGATGCGCTCGCGCGTGACGGCGAAGTGCTGGCCGACCTCTTCGAGCGTGTGTTCCGACCCCGTCGTGCCCAGCCCGAAGCGCATCTTGATCACTTTTTCTTCGCGCGGCGTGAGCGTTGCCAGCACCTCGTCCGTGATCATGCGCAGGTTGGCCGCGACGACCGCGTCCGCCGGGTTCAAAATCGACCTGTCTTCGATGAAGTCGCCGAGGTGCGAATCTTCCTCTTCGCCGATGGGCGTCTCCAGAGAGATCGGCTCTTGCGCGATCTTCAAAACCTTGCGCACCTTCGAGACGGGAATGTCCATCTTGCGCGCGATCTCTTCGCTCGTCGGCTCGCGCCCGAGTTCCTGCACGAGCGAACGAGACGTGCGAATCAACTTGTTGATGGTCTCGATCATGTGGACGGGGATGCGTATGGTGCGCGCCTGATCCGCAATCGCGCGCGTGATCGCCTGCCGAATCCACCACGTCGCATAGGTCGAGAACTTGTAGCCGCGACGCCACTCGAATTTGTCCACAGCCTTCATCAAACCGATGTTGCCTTCTTGAATGAGGTCTAGGAACTGGAGGCCGCGGTTCGTGTACTTCTTTGCAATCGAGACGACGAGGCGCAGGTTTGCTTCGATCAATTCGCGCTTGGCCTGTCCCGTCTCGTGTTCGCCTGCGACGATTGCCTGGAGCGCGCGCCTGATCTCGACGGGCGAGATGAGCGTCTCCGCTTCGACCTGTTGAATCTTCCGCTTCGCCGCCGCGATGTGCCGTTTGTAGTCGCGCTCCTCTTCCGGCTTGATGCGTCGCTTGCCGAGCCGCTCTGTGTACTTGTCTATGTCGCGTTCGGCGGTGCGCACCTCTTTGGCGACGGCGCGGATCGCGCCGATCATGCGCTGGCGCGCGCGCTCCGTCAGGTTCAGCTGCCCGATCTCGTGCGCGATCTCGAGCCGCGAGCGCGCGACCTTGCGCGTCAGGCGCAGCAGTTTTTTCGAGCGCTTGACGCCGCCGCCGCGCGTCAATTTCTGTTCGGCGCGCAGCCGCTCCCAGTCCTTGAGCCCGGCCTTGAAATGCCGGCGGATGTTGTTGATGCCTTCTATA
>DASVPS010000173.1:0-23288 GCA_036389555.1 Pyrinomonadaceae bacterium | reverse complement strand
CGCCAATTAAAGCGGTACGTGAGCTGGGTTTAGAACGTCGCGAGACAGTTCGGTCCCTATCTGGTGTGGGCGGAGCAGGTTTGAGGGAATCTGTCCTTAGTACGAGAGGACCGGGATGGATCCACCTCTAGTGTACGAGTTGTCGTGCCAACGGCAGCGCTCGGTAGCTATGTGGAGCATGGATAAACGCTGAATGCATCTAAGCGTGAAGCCAGACCCAAGATTAGACCTGCCAGTGAGACTCGTGGTAGACCACCACGTTGATAGGCTGGAAATGTAAGCACAGCAATGTGTTCAGTTGACCAGTACTAATGTTCCCAAGGCTTGACCATTAAATTTATTGACCGGCAAAACCGTTCGGTAATATTTTTGGTTCGCTTCGCACAACTTTTAAAAAACCTAGACCAAGTCACTATTCGATTGTCCAAGCCCTTTTACACGCTCTTTCAAGTTTTCCGGTGATTTTGTCGAGAGGGTCACACCCGTTCCCATCCCGAACACGGAAGTTAAGCCTCTTGGAGCCGATGGTACTGCGCGGGAAGCTGCGTGGGAGAGTAGGAAGTCGCCGGATTAATTACACGAAGCCCGCTCAAGCATAACAGCTTGAGCGGGCTTTTCGTTTGTAATCTGCTCCAGAAAATATCCGGCCATTCTTGCGTTTCGTTCTAGTTTAATCCCGCCTCAATATTAGCCTGTGAATAGCAGGTTCGGCCAATGAATAGCAATTTCGGCCAGTATATTGTTCTTGCTCGGTCAATTATTTCACAGTACAGTGACGCCCAACCCGCTTCTGTAGTCCTACGTCAGACGGGAGTGTCCCATCAACCCGTTGTCAAGAACTTAACTTCAGCCGTAAGAGGAGAACCAGAATGAAAAGCATCAATAAATATCTGCTGTCTGCCCTCGCCACTGCCGCCCTCTCCGTCACCCTCGCCGGCACCGCCGCTGCCTTGTGCAGAACCGACGTGCAGGATCAATACACCTGTTACCCTACGGGTGAAGATGCCAACTATTGCTACTACGACTGTTATTGCAAGGTCGGCGCAGCCGAGTGCGACAGAGCCCTCATCAGGAACGGCTACGAGAGCTATTGATCTGCGTTTAAATCAGTAGTTGCAGATTCGCTGGCCGGCTAGGTTTCTCAGAACCAAACTGGAAGTAGATACCAACTTATAGTTCCGTCGGCTGAGAATTTCCGGCGGGACTTTTAATTGTTCGAAGTAATTTATGTTCGGAAAAGTCCGTCATGATGAAACTTAGTAATACTTTTCGACTTCTCTTCATAGTCTTAGGCCTGCTAACTACTTTGATTCCCTCAATGGCGGCCGCGGCGGTGATGGGCGCGCGGCCTCTATCCCAGACCCAGAGAGCCAGAATAGATCGTCGCACGATAAAGCCTAACCAGCCTACGCCTGAGCTTTACCCTGATAAGCTGTCAGTTAAAATCACGCTGATGAACTTGCCCGGAGCCGGTTTGCCGCGCAGTGGTTGGCAGGTTGAGTTTAAAACTTACTTTGTCCCGGAGCAGGAGTTTGAATGGAATATGAAGCAACTCGCTAGGGAGGGGAAAAGCGGTGAATTGAGGCCGGAATATTTCCCCGGCCGAATTCTTCTCGCGGAGGGAAGTTTTAGCAAGAACAAGCTCGGCACGCTTCGGGAGCGCACCTTCTGGCGGGAAGGAATAGATTTCAAAAATAAGATTCCGTACCGGCAGCAGACATCTTTCTCCAGCCTCTTGAGTTTTTACTCTGTAAAAATCTACGACGCGAAATTGAAGAAAAACATTTACGGTTCGGACGTTTTTGTCGTCCCCCCCTTCGACATCGACTCGAATGATAGAAATAGTTTTTCGCCAGCCACCGCCCTTTATTTGAACTTCTATGTTTCAAACGACGGCGCTCTGTACAAATCGAGCCGGAGGAGCGCAAGCGAGACCACCGAGTGGAAGCCCTACTAAATAAACGCCCGCGCCCGAGGAGACAACCGTGACCGACGCCCCGAAGAACAAGATCATCTGGATAGGGAGTTTAGCCCTTCTATGCACTTTGATATTTTGTGCGAGCTTCGTGTTTTTTTATACGCAGCGACAGCAGAGTGCAGCGGCGAACACCGGGGTTGAATCCGGCAAAGCCATACCACATGCCGATCTGATAGACGACGCCAATCAAGTTCTATCAGATGCCGAGCTAAGAAAAGGTAGATTTATCCTCGTGTTCGTGACGCCGGATTGCGACGCCTGTTTGACGGAGTCGCAATTTCTACGCAAGGTTATCGGCAAGCGTGGCGATATTCCCTTTTACGGCGTGATCTCATTCGGCGAGAAAGATGTCGCTTTACGAGACGCCAAAGCCAAATTTCCTTTTAGAGTCTACTACGATCAGAATTTCCAACTTGCGGCCGGTCTCGGCATCAAACGTGTGCCGGTGAAACTTTTCGTGGAGAACGGTATCATCAAAAAATCCTGGGGGGGCGCGACGGTTCAAGAAGACAAGCAGAACGAATTTTCAGACTGGCTGGAAAATCTATGACGCGCAGTATGTGTGGAATAAAAGGCCGCGGTCGAACGACCCACGCTAGACTCTGTTTGGCCGTGACCGTGGCGATCAGCCTGTGCGGCGTCCTGCCGAGTCCGACCACGGCCTCTTCCGCACAGGATAAGACTCCCCCGGCCGGCCAGCGGCGGGAGCCTGCGCGCGCGCCTGAGATAGTCAATCAAGAGGAGGCCGCGCTGAAACTTTTTCAGGCGAGGCTCATCGAGGTGTTACGGCAGACGGCGCTGGAGTCGAAGCAGTGGGAGAAGAAAGAGGTTGCGGCCAGCGTGCAGGTGATGGTGGCGGATTTGGTCTGGGAAGTGGACGCCGGGATCGCGCGCGACCTTCTCATTCTGGCTTGGGAAACTGTGGGCAAAATCGAGTATCCGAAGCAGCAACGCTCGCGCTATCGTAACTATTCAAAACGCGCCGCCGACCGACGGGAAGTGTTACTCGTCGCGAAACGGCGCGACCCCGAACTCGCACGAAAATGGCTGGACGAGATGCAGGATGAGAAAAAGGATGAGAGTGAAGGGGTAGGGCAAGGCGTCTTCGATGATCGAAGCGAGAGGAGCGCCGTCCTGCTGCAAATGGCAGAGGGGATGGTGAAAGACAATCCGGGCACGGCGGCGGATTTTGCCGTCGAAAGTTTACGCGACGGAATCTCATTCGGCTTGCAGCAAGTGTTGATCGCGCTACAGGAGAAATCTTTTCAGCACGCGGAGATGGTCGTTCGCGCCGCCCTCAAGCGGCTGGCGATGGCCGGCATGAACGATCCGAACGAATTGCTCGTGCTTTATTCATACCTCTACACGCCGGGGAGGATCAACTCTGCCGGGACGGGCGACAATCAGGGTCGGATGGACGTGGCGGTCGGCAGATCGCCTGTCGTCGTCAAGCCAGCCGCACAGGTCAATCCCGCACTCGCGGCGGAGTTTTTACTCTTGGCCGCAGACCTGTTGATTAACGCGCCGCAGCCGTCGAGCACCCCGAATCCACAGGCCACGGCGCGCGCGCAAATCCGAGCCATCCAATACTTGATAAGTCGCGTCGAGGAAATTTCACAGGAGAAGGCCGCCCAACTCGCCGGCCGGACGCAAGTCCTTATCGCCGACGCCCAGTTTTCGGCAGAACTGCCCAAGCCTCCCGAAGGTCATTTGGAAACGTTGCGGGGCGAAAAGCCGGCCGAGTATGCCGAGCGGCGCGTCGATTATCTGGAGAAGCTGGCCGAGAAAGAAACAGGTGGGCTGCAAAGAGACATCGCCTTTGCGAAGGCCGCGGCGGCGACCGAAGTGACATCCTATGAGCGCGGGTGGCAACTGGCGGGCAGGATCGGCGACAAGCAGTTTAGACGCGATCTCGCCAACTGGATCACGTACCGCGCGACGCTGCACTTTCTCGAAAAAAACGATCTGGCGAAAGCCGAAATGCTCAACCAGAGAAACGACGATACGGCACAGCGAGCCGTCTGTCTGATCATCGAGGCGCAAAAGCTGATCGCCACCAAAAACAATGCGCGCGCGCGCGAAATCCTGATTGATGCGAGCGCTTTGCTGAAAAAAGCGGAACCTGACGAGAATTGGGCGAAAATCGCCCTCGGCGTGGTTGCCGCTTACGGGAAGTTTGATCAGGCGGCCGCGCTCGACGCGCTGCAAGACGCGGTGAAAGTGGCGAATCAGTCTTCACTCGACACGCAGCAAAGTGAGACTGCGCCCGCTCTCCAACGATTTACCGGCATCACTTCCGCCGAGGGCACGACGGCGACCAGCGGTTTCAGTTTCAACTCGGCGATGGCGGGCTTTCGCCCTCAAGACTTCGATGGCGTGTATGGGGCGCTGAAAAAAGTGGCAACTCCCGAAGTGAGGGGCACACTCGTGGTCACCGCTTGCCAGCACTTCTTGAAGGCCGCCTCCAGGAAATCAAAGCCCGGCCAGAGGGTCGCGGCACAACCGCAGTAGGCCAGAACCAATTCGACGCGCGGCCTCGCTAAGAGGCCGAAAGACTCTCTGCCGTCAAACGTCTGTAGCGCCCGTTCGATGCAACGCTCGAGCGGGCTTTTCTAATTTGTGCCGCTCTGAGAAAATATACGTTGAACTCAAGGAACTTCCAGCGACGATACGACATCTTTAGTGTCGGGGTGTGTTTGATGAAGAAACAGCTATACCGAAATTCGCTGCTCGCCTGTGCTCTCCTGATCACGGCCTGCGGCGGCAAGACCGGGACGACCACGGCCAACACCGGCCGACAGACGCCCGCTGCGTCTCAATCAGCCGGGCAGAAAAACCCGACTCACAATGCGAACGCCGGCCAGTCGACGGAAGCCGCGACGCAGGCGACGCCCACGGACGTTCCCACCTACTCTTATAAAATCAAAAACTCCTGGCCGCACGACAGACGCGCCTACACACAAGGGCTGATTTTTCACGAAGGCATACTCTGGGAGAGCACCGGGCAGTACGGCGCGTCGAGTCTGCGTAAAGTCGAACTGAAGACAGGCAAAGTCATCAAACAGATTTCCGTGCCCGCAACTTACTTTGCCGAAGGCATGACCGTCTTTGACAACAAAGTCTTCCAACTGACCTGGCAGGAGCACAAAGGATTCATTTACGACCCCGCCACTTTTCAAAAACAGGGCGAGTTCACTTACACGGGCGAAGGTTGGGGGCTGACGCACGACGGCGCATCCCTGATCATGAGCGACGGCACAGATCAAATTCGCTTTCTCGACCCGTACACGCTTCGCACGACGCGCACCATCAACGTCGCGGACAGGGGCGAGCCGGTTGATCAGTTGAACGAACTTGAATATATAGACGGCGAAATCTACGCCAACATCTACCAGACGGATCGCATCGCGCGCATCGAGCCGAAGACGGGCAGAATTCTCGGCTGGATCGATCTGACGGGATTGCTCGCGATCAAAGACCGCACGGGCGAAGAGGACGTGTTGAACGGCATCGCCTATGACGAGGCGGGCAAACGCCTGTTCGTCACCGGCAAGATGTGGCCGAAGTTGTTTGAGATCGAGATCGTCAAAAACAAAGCGCGCTCCTGAGCGCCTCCCCGCCGCATCAAAACAGACGTGACTTTCGACACCTACTTCCGCATCTCTTCCTACGCGATGATCGCGAGCGGCACGCTTGCGCTGGCCGTCTCCGGCGGCATGGGCGCGGGACTCGGCGCGGTGTTCATCCTGCTGCTCACGGCGGCGTGGAAGTTTGAGGGCACGCGCTGGCAGTTGTCCGAGCGCGCAGGGATGTTCGCGGTCGTTTTGTCGCTCCCGCTGCTTTACCTCGACTGGAAATTTCAATCCTCCGTAGTCTGGGCGGGCGAGCCGGCGCGCGCCGGGATCGGGGCGCTCACGCACTTCATACTTTTCCTCTCCGCCATCAAACTCGTGCAGGTTAAGGCCGACCGCGACTGGCTGTTTCTCTATCTCATCTCATTTTTCGAGGTCATGCTCGCGGCGGGTTTGAGCGTCAGCCCGCTCTTCGTGGCGACGCTTGCGCTCTACACCTTCTGCGCGCTCTCGACGGTGGTCTGCTTCGAGATCAGGAAGGCGCGGCGCGCCATCAAAATTCAGGAGACGCGCCTGCTCTCCGCGCCGCGCGCGCGCTGGCTGAGCCGCCTGTCGGGAAAAACAGCGGCGCACGCGCCGTCGGGCGAAGCGCGTCGCCTGCCGCTCGTGGCACTCTCTTTACTCGCGCTCATCTTCGCGCTCGCGCTGCCGATCTTTTTCATCATGCCGCGTTTCAGCGGGAGCGCGCTGGCGCGCGCCGATGGCGGACTCAACGGCGTCGTCGGCTTTTCCGACGAAGTGACGCTCGGCGAGATCGGCCGCCTGCAACAGAGCCAGCGCATCGTCATGCGCGTGCGCGTCGAAGACCCTCTGGCCGGACGGCATCAAACTCTGCGCTGGCGTGGCGTCGCGCTCGATGAGTTCGGCGGGCGCACCTGGCGCAGGTCGAGCCGCCAGACCGAATACCGGCGCGGCAACGACCGCAACCTTTTTCAGTTCGGCACGACGCAATCGCTGGATAACCTGACGACGCAGACTTTCTTCGTCGAACCGATAGACACGCCCGTCCTGTTTATCGCCTCGCGCCCCGTCGCCATCCAGGGCGCGCTGCCCTACATCGGCATCGACAACGAGGACGGGCTGACGACGCGCGATCACTCGCAGGAACGCATCACTTACCGCGCCTACTCGGACACGACCGAGCCGCCCGCCGAGCAACTACGCCGCGACCTCGCCGCCTACCCGTCCGAGATGGAGCGTTACCTGCGCGTGCCGGACAATTTAGACCCGCGCATCCGCCAACTCGCGCGCGGCTTGATCGTCGGCACGCGCGCCGACAATCGTTACGACGCCGCGCGCGTCATCGAATCATATTTCCAGCAAAACTTTAGCTACACGTTGGAGCAGAAGTCCGGCGGCACGGAAGACCCGCTGGCGGATTTTATGTTCCGCGTCCGCGAAGGGCATTGCGAATATTTCTCCACGGCGATGGCCGTGATGCTGCGCACGGCTGGAGTGGCGACGCGCGTCGTCAACGGTTTCCAGTTGGGCGAGTACAACGATGCGGCGGACGTGTATACGGTCAGGCAGTCGGACGCTCATTCATGGGTCGAGGTTTATTTCCCGGACGCGGGCGCGTGGGTGACTTTCGACCCGACGCCGGTTAACGGGCGGCCGGGCAACAACGACGCGGGCGGCCTGCGCGGGCGGCTCGGCAAGTATGCCGAAGCGCTTGAGCTGTTTTGGATTCAATATGTCGTCGCTTATGATAAGCAGGAACAGCGTTCACTCGCGACATCCATTCGCAGCAATCTCGGCGTCTACCGTCAGACGGCGGGGCAAACTTTCGCCGAACTGCGCGCCGGGTTCGCCGCCTGGTGGCAACAGGTCTCCGTCAGCGCGGGCGTGATGGGCGGTGCGTCGCGGATCAATGTTCCATTGCTCATCGCGCTGACGCTGCTCCTCGGTCTGCTGATGCTGTTCGTCGCGCGCGCGCGGCATTGGGATGTGGCGTGGCTCTGGAGATTCCGGCGGCGCGCAAAGAAAAATTATTCATCCGTCGTCTTCTACGAACGCATGGTCAAGGCTCTCGAAGCGCGCGGCATGCAGCGCGCGCCCGACGAGACGCCGCTCGAATTTGCGGCGACCACCGGCATGCCCGAAGCGACGCTCCTGACACGTTCTTATAACCGCGTCCGTTTTGGCGCACACGAACTGACGACTGCGGAGGCCGCCCGCATCGAAGAATGGCTGCGGCGAGTAGAAAAGGATAGTAAAGAAGGAAAGTAAATCGTAAATCGTGAATAGAAAGAAGCAGGCTTTATCTATTCACGATTTACGATTCACGATTTACGAAGTTTTTATGAAGAAAATTGGCTTTATCAGTTTGGGCTGTCCGAAGAATCTGGTTGATAGCGAGGTGATGATGGGTCAACTCGCGGCCGCAGGTTATGAGATCACGACGGATGAGAGCGAGGCGGAGACGCTCGTCGTGAACACCTGCGGCTTCATTGATTCGGCGAAGCAGGAATCCATCGATGCCATCCTCGAAGCGGCGCGCATGAAGACCGCGGGGAAGGCCAAACGTCTCGTCGTCGCCGGTTGTCTCGTCGAGCGTTACCGCGACGAACTGCGCGCGCAGATACCCGAAGTTGACGCCTTCATCGGGACGAACCAGATCGGCGACATCACGAAAGTCTGCGACGACCGGGTGAACACGCGCTCGCTTCCCGTAATCACGCTCGGCAACCAGAGCGCGACTTATCTCTACGACGAATCGACGCCGCGCGTGCTCGCCACGCCCGGCTACAGCGCGTTCATCAAGATCGCCGAAGGGTGCGACCGCCCGTGCGCCTTCTGTTTCATTCCGCAGATGCGCGGCCATTTTCGCAGCCGCCGCTTCGGCTCGGTGGTGAGCGAGGCGCAGGCGCTGGCGGCGCGCGGCGTACGCGAACTCATTCTCGTCGCGCAAGACTCTTCGCGCTACGGCGAAGACCTCGAACAGCCCGACGGTCTGGCGCACCTGCTGCGCGAACTCGCGCGACTTGACGGCATCGAATGGGTGCGTGTGATGTACACCTACCCGACGCACATCAGCGACCTCTTCCTCGACGTGATGGCGTCTGAGCCGAAGGCCGTCAAATATCTGGACATGCCCTTGCAGCACGCATCGCAGAATGTCTTGAAGCTGATGCGTCGCGGGGGAAATCGCGCGAGCCTCGAACGCCTGATCGAGCGCGTCCGGCGGCGCGTGCCCGGCATCGGCGTACGCACCACGTTCATCACGGGTTTCCCCGGCGAGACCGAGGAAGATTTCAATGAACTCATGGCCTTCGTGCGCAATGTCGAGTTTGACCGCGTGGGCGTCTTCACCTATTCGGACGAAGAGGGCACGCCCGCCTTCGACCTGCTGAATAAAGTTGACCCGAAAGTCGCAGCCAAAAGGCGCGACCGCCTGATGAAAGAGCAACGCCGCATCTCGCTCAAGCGCAACCGCGCGCGCATCGGCGAGACTTATCGCGTCCTCTTTGAAGGCGCGGCGAAAGAGACAGACCTGCTCTGGCAGGGGCGACTCGAAACTCAAGCGCCCGACATTGACGGCGTCGTCCTGATCAACGACGCGCCCGAAGGCTTCGCGCCCGCCCCCGGCGATTTCGTCAACGTCCACATCACCGACGCGCACGAATACGATCTGATCGGAAGCATTGTTGTTTAGTAAATCGTGAATCGTAAATCGTGAATAGCTTAAAACCGGTTTTTTCTATTCACGATTTACGATTCACGATTCACAGCTTTTATGAAGGTTGTTAAAGAATCGAGTGACGAACTGAACCCGTCGGTGGTCACAACGGCCTTCATCGGGCGCGCGCCGCGCGAGCGGAGTTTGAAGGATTATGTGGCGCTGGCGGTGGCGACGTGCGGCGTCGGCCTGATTCCGCTCGCGCCGGGCACGTGGGGATCGCTCGTCGGCGTCGGTTTGTATCTCGCGGCGCGCGGGGCGAGCGCGCAGGCTTTTCTGTACGCGGAGGCGCGGGGCTGGAGCACGCCGCCACTCGAATCTCTGCTCACGACCGTCGTGCTCCTGTTGTTGATCGTAATGACGATTGCGGGCATTTGGGCGGCGACGCGCTGCGAGTCTCTGTTGTTGCGCAAAGACCCCGGCGCGGTCGTGGTTGATGAAGTGATCGGGCAGATTTTGACTTTCGTGTTCTTGCCCGTCGGCGTCGGGGCGTGGGCAATCGTCACGGGCTTTCTGGCGTTTCGCCTGTTCGACATCTGGAAGCCATACCCGATCCGCCGCCTCGAATCGCTCGAAGCCGGTCTCGGCATCATGGCCGACGACGTGCTCGCGGGCGTCTATGCGGCGACGCTCATGTCTCTGCTGACCTCAATTTATCTGCTCTTTTAGAAGGAGAAAATATGGACGAAGCCAAACAGAAGAACCCCGCCACCGCAGACGCCGACACGGACGCTCCGAAGACCGCCGCGCGACAGGAAGAGGCGACGAGCAGCGAGACCCTGAGCGACCTGCAACAAACTCAAATTGATTCGCCCGCTTCGCAGGGCGGAACTTCGGAGTCGTCCGATTCATCCTCTGCGCCCTCACCCGATGGCACGCCCGACACCACCCGCGGCGGAACCGCCGACGGCAGAGACTCCGGCGGGCCAATGTAACAGGGAATGAAGAATTGGTTCATTGGTTCATTGATTCATTGATCCATTGAAGAAATGGATCAATGAATCAATTCTTCCCATCCCTTTCCTGTTAATCTCTTCCCTTATGGACAATATCAAAATTCTTGTATCGGACGATGTGAGCGAGAGCGGGCTTGAACCTTTGCGCGCCGCGGGCTTCACGGTGGACAAGCGCACCGGACTCAAGCCGGAGGAGTTGCGCGAGATCATACGCGACTACGACGGCCTCGTCGTGCGCAGTGAGACGAAAGTAACCGCCGCCTTGATGGATGATGCGGTGCGCCTGCGCGCCATCGGACGCGCCGGGGTCGGCGTTGACAACATAGACGTGCCGGCCGCCACCGCGCGCGGCATCATCGTGATGAACGCGCCCGACGGCAACACGATGACGACCGCCGAGCACACGCTCGCGCTCTTGCTCGCGCTCGCACGCCGCGTGCCGCAGGCGCACGCGAGTTTGCAGGACGGCAGATGGGAGCGTAAGAAATTCGTCGGCGTAGAGTTGCGCGGTAAGACTCTGGGCGTGGTTGGGCTTGGACGCATCGGTCGCGTGGTGGCGAATCGCGCGCGCGGGTTCGAGATGAAAGTTGTGGCCTTCGATCCGTTCGTTGCTCCCGAACAGGCGCGCGACATGGAGTTGGAACTCGCGCCGCTCGAAGAAGTCTGTGCGCGCGCGGATTTCCTCACCGTCCACACGCCGCTCACGGCCGAGACGCGCGGCATCATCGGCGCACGCGAATTCGCCTGCATGAAGCCTGAGGTACGCATCATCAACTGCGCGCGCGGCGGGCTGATAGATGAACGCGCGCTCTACGAAGCGTTGAAGGAGGGGCGCGTGGCGGGCGCGGCGCTCGACGTGTTTGAGGAAGAACCGCCGACGCAGGATAATCCGCTGCTGCAATGCGACGGCGTGATCACGACGCCGCATCTCGGCGCTTCGACGAAAGAGGCGCAGGAGGGCGTGGCCGTGACGGTCGCCGAGCAGATGCGCGACTACTTTCAGACGGGCGCGTTGCGCGGCGCAGTGAATACCCCCGCCCTCGGCGCGCAGGAGTTGCACACGCTCTCGCCCTACCTCGTTCTGGCCGAACGTTTGGGGAGATTTCAGGCGCAGTTGTTGGACGAGGCGGTGCGCGAAGTGCGGATCGAATACGCGGGAGAGTTGGCGGAACTGGAGGCCGCGCCCGTCACGCGCGCGTTCCTCGCAGGGCTGTTGCGCGACATGAGCGCGCGCGTCAACGTCGTCAATGCGTTTCTCATCGCGGAAGAGCGCGGCATCACTGTGACGACTTCGTACACGCGCGGCGCGGGGCACGAGTTATCGCCCGCGATCACGACGCGCGTCGTGACGACGGGTGGCGAGCAGAGCGTCTCCGGGGCGCTCTTCGGTTCAGGCGGTGCGAGCGGCTCAAGCGGCGACGGGCGCATCACGGAGATCAACGGCTTCCGCATCGAAGCGATTCCGTCGGGGCACATGGTCGTCACGCGCAACCGCGACGTGCCCGGCGTGATCGGCCGCGTCGGCACGATCCTCGGCGCACACGGCGTCAACGTCAGCCGTTTTCATCTAGGCCGGCGCGAGCGCGGCGGCGAGGCGATGGCCGTCATCGAAACCGACGCGCCGCTCGACGACGAGACGCTCGACGAGTTGCAAGGCTTCGAGCAGATCGTCTCGGCGCGGCGCATCGCGCTTGAGTCGTGAAGGAGTTTGATGAATACCAGACCGGCGCAATTGATACGAAAACTTCTTCTCGGCGGCGTGCTCTCCCTATCGCCGGCGTGCTCTGCGTTTAACGAGCAGGCAGCGAAAACTAACGACGGAGTTGCCGTCCCCGTTGCTCCGGCGAGCGATGAACAGGCGCATGGCTTCAAAGACGTTCCCGAAAAGATTGACGCGCGGGCGCGGTATCTTTTTTACCTGCACGGGCGAATCGTCGAGGATAAAGGCATTCGTCCGGTGAGCGAGCGGCATGGCGTTTACGAGTACGAGAAGATTGTGGAGACATTCAAAGGGGCGGGCTTCAACGTGATCAGCGAAGCGCGCGCGAAGGATACGGATGTCAGGCAATATGCGGCGAAAGTGGTCGCGCAGATCAATGCGTTGCTCAAGGCGGGTGTGCCGCCGCGCCACGTCACGGTTGTGGGAGCATCGAAGGGTTCGATGATCGCGATGCACGCCTCGTCGCTGCTCAAGCGGGAGGATGTCAACTTCGTTTTGATCGCAGGCTGCGGCGAGCAGACGTTGAAGAACCCGGAGTTGAATTTGAACGGCCGCGTGCTCTCCATTTACGACGCAAGCGACGAAGGCGCGGGCACGTGTGAGAAACTCTTCGCGCGTTCCCCGGAATTGAAGCAGCGCGGAGAAGTTAAGCTCAGCCTCAAACTGGGGCACGGTTTCATCTACCGCCCTCTCAAAGAATGGGTCGAACCCGCCATCGCGTGGGCGAAACAGTCGTAGAGGCAAACTTAAGTGAACAGCCTCGATAGAGGGTCTCGCTTGCCGTCGCCCGTCGCGGGCTATCACTCGACCATAAATTTAGCTTGTTGCATGGCGGTCGTCTTCGAGACGCGGTCGATGGCCGTGATCTGTAGGGCGTAGCTGCCGGGGGCGAGACCTGTGAGGGAGAGTTCGGCCGCGTAAGGCAGGTTCGTGAAGTCGGTCATGCCTGCGGTGTTGAGTTTGCGGAGGGGCGATGTGATGACAGGCTGATCGTCGCGAAACACCTGCACTTGCAGCGCGACGTCGGGGCTGCCGCCGCCGCCGGGCGCGCGCGCCGCGTTGTAGACGTAGGTGAAGAAGCGCAGGCGCGAGGTGCGTGCGAGACGGCGATCCACTGTGATGGAGACGGGGAGGACTTCTTCCGGCGCGTCCTTTGCTTGCACGATCTCCTTGTTCGTTTGCTCTCCGAGAAAGACGCTGCTCATGGCGAGTTTGCCTTTGCCGATGTCGGGTATTTCGATCCAGTGCGCCGCGCTGCCGGTGCGCCCGCCCAGTGTTTCGCGGGCGGCGATGCGCACTTGATAGAGACCCGGCTGAGCCGGCAGGTGTGTGCTCACGATGAGCTGGCTCGGTTCGGCCGAAGCCAGGGTCGCGCTCTGGGCAGCCGCGTCCGTCGCGTTGGGGTCGGCGGCCGTGGCCGCCTTCGGCTTGATGCTCAGGGTGCGCTGGAAGGCGTCCTTGACTTCGCCGCGTTCGTCGTAGAGCGCGCCGACTATTTCCACCTGTTGCTCCGTTTGCGCTTTACCGTCGGCGGCGATGCCGGGCGCGCGCGTGTCTATATCAACCTGGATGGAGGCGGACAAGATCATGCCGCGTGGCGGCAGGTTGAAATAGTTGAGCGCGAGCGAGGTCGGGAGCGCGGTCTTCGGGTAGGTTGAATGCAGCGCGGCCATCAATTCTTTGTGCTGCGCTTTGCCGGCGGGCGCGTCCTTGCCTCTGGCATCTTTTTCTTTAGCGTCGTCCCCGCGTTTGGCCTCCTTCGGGCGCGCGGGTTCGGGAGGCGGCGTCGTGTAATAACCGCGCTGGACGTGGACGCTCACGTCCGCGCGATCACGCACGCTCACTTCGATGCGCTGGAACTTGCTGCCGCGCCCCTCCGCGCTCTCCGGCCGCCACGCCAGCAAATAATAGACGGAAGTCTCTTTGAACGCTTTGGTGAGGGCGTCGCTGAGAGCGTTCGTGTTGAGCAGCGCGCGCCCGCCCGTGTCATCTGCGATGAGGCGCAGAGGCGCTTGCCGGGCGGTCGCTTCGCCGAGCGATCCGGCGGAGAGTTGTCCTGTGGGGTCGGGCGCAGCGTCGCTCGCGGCGTCGGACATGCCGTTTATGTCAGCCGTCAAACCGCGCGCGTCGAGCGTGTAGACGACGACGCCCGCGCGTACCGCCGCATCCGTCACGCGCCGCAGCGTCTCGCCCATGTTCGAGCGCTGCATCTCGAAGGGGAAGCCGTCGGAGATGAGATAGACGACCTTGCGGCCGGGGAGCGGCGCGAGCGAGCGCAGCATGTTGCGCAGGCTGTAGAGCGTGTTGTTGGCCGACATGGTGCTCGTCTGCGCAATTTGCAGCGCACGCTGGCGCACCTGCGACTCCGCCATCGAACGCATGCTCTGCTGGTTGCCCACATTAAGAGTCTCTCTCAGCACGGCCTCGACGAAATAGTTGATCACGTTCGGATCGTTCTGCTCGATGGCTAGAGCTTGCAGTTCCGTCATCGCCGGGCGTTGGAAATCGCGCACGGTGATTTCGCGCAGGCTGAGACGCGATGCGGCGGCGCGCAGCACGCGCTTATCGTCGGAAAGTTGCTGGAGGAAACCGAGTTGGTTGCTGGCGGTTGCGATAACGGCCTGATCGTTTTGCCCCATCTGCTCATCGATGAAGCGAAGCAGGAGTTTGCGCGTGCGCGCGAGGCTGGCTGGCGAGAGGTGCAGATCGTCCACGAAGAAAAAGACGTTGCGCCCGCGGTCGAGCGGCCGCGCGGAAGCGGAGTTGGCCGTCGCAGTTGTACGCGCACCGCCGCGCGCCGCAGCGAGTTGCGCATCTTCGTTGACGCTGCCGGCCATCACGCGCTCGAAGAAGAATATCTCGCGTGGTTTGCCGTTCACGCGCAACTCGAACTGTTCGGGCTTGAGGCCGTCAACAAACTTGCCCGCCTTGTCTAAGACGATCACATCGGTCTGGACGAGTTCGGTGTTGACGCGGATGATTTCATCAGACGTTTCGGGGCGGGCGATTGGCGACGGCGTCTGTTGCGCACAGATGCACGGGGCGAGCGACAGGCAGAGGGGAAGCAACAGAAGCGAAGCGCGCCGGAAGAAAAGGAGTTTTGAGAGCATCGCCGACAGCCTGTGCGTAAGTGAAAGGGACGTTGACGAAAACATCATAGCATCGGACACGGCGCGACGCGAGAGCGAGTTGTCGCAGGCGCGTGCGTTGAGTCACCGGGTGCGCGTGCGGTAAAACTTTCGCCGCGCGTCGTCCGTATATAATGAATCGGCCAGGAACTTTAGACGCCCGCATACTTACAGCTTCTTCAGGCGTCCGCCGGAGGTGAAGCAATCTCTTGAGTGAAAACAATGTGACCCTCGCGCTCAGCCGCGTCTCGAAAAAATTCGACGAGTTCGTGGCGGTTGACGAACTGAGTCTGGAAGTTCGCGCCGGGCGGATTTTCGGCTTGATCGGGCCGAACGGCGCGGGCAAAACCACGACCATACGCATGATCGTCAACATCCTTGCGCCCGATTCCGGCCGCATCGAACTCTTCGGCGAGCAGATGTCCGAGCGGCTTCAGGATCGCATCGGTTATCTTCCAGAAGAGCGCGGCCTCTATAAAAAGATGCGCGTCGGCGACCAGTTGCGCTACTTCGGCGAGTTGAAGGGACTGACGGCGCGCGAGGCCGAGACGCGCCTCGAACGCTGGCTCGAACGCCTGAAACTCTCCGAGTGGAAGAACCACAAGACCGACGAACTCTCCAAAGGCATGCAGCAGAAGATTCAGTTCATCGCCACCGTGATGCACGAACCCGACCTGCTCATCCTCGACGAAGTTTTCTCCGGCCTCGATCCCGTCAACGCCGAGTTGATGAAAGACGTGCTGCTCGAACTGAAAGCCGAACGCCGCACGATCATCTTCTCCACACACATGATGTCGCAGGCCGAGCAACTCTGCGACGACATCTGCCTCATCAACCGCTCGCGCAAGGTGCTCGAAGGAAGCCTGCGCGAGGTGAAGAGCAGCTTCGGCCGCCGCGCCGTCGCGCTCAGAGCCGAGGGCGGCGACGGCGCGCTCGCGGACGCGCGGCTCGTGGCGGGCGTTAAGCCTTTCGGCGATTACGTGGAGGTCGAGTTGGCCGAAGGGGCGGATGCGCAGGAGTTGCTGCATCGCCTCGTCGAGAGCGGGGCGCGCATCGCGCGCTTCGAGCAGGTCGAGCCGAGTTTACACGACATCTTTTTACAGAAGGTGGGAGAAGGCGCATGAAGAAACTGCTGGTCATCATCCGGCGCGAATATTGGGGGCGCATCCGCACGAAGGGTTTCGTCATCTCGTCTCTGCTCGGCCCGCTCATCATGATCGGCTTCACGGTCGTGCCCGGTCTGCTCATTACGATGAAGACGGGCACCGCGACGAAGGTCGCCGTCGTTGATCTCACGGGAAAACTGTATGAGGGCGTCCGCGAGTCAATTCTGACAGGCCGCGACGACGGCGAGTACGGGCGGAAGAACCGGCCGACGCCCGTCGAAGCCACGCCGGATCGCGAGGCGCAGATGCGACAGGTGGCCGAGTCGCTCGGCGCGCAATACGAGGTCGAGCAGGTGACGCCGGGCGGGCGTCCGGTTGAAGAGATCAAGAACGAGTTGAACGCGCGCGTGCGGAAAGGCGAGTTGGGCGTCTACGTGGTGCTGCCCGAAAAGATTCTGGAAGAGGGGCGCGCGGAATATTACGGGCGCAACGTGAGCGACCCGATCACGACTTCGCAATTGCGCCGTAGTTTGAACCGCGCCGTCGTCGAACAGCGTTTGCGCGAGGCGAACATAGATCAGAACCGCGTGCGCCAGTTGTCGAAAGAGATCACGCTGGAGACGACGAAGGTCAGCGAGGGCGGCCTGGAGCGCGATAGCGGCGGCGGCTTCGGCGTGGCGATGTTCGTCGGCCTCTTCATCTACATGGCGATTTTGATGTACGGGCAGGTCATCCTCTCGTCGGTCGTGGAAGAGAAGACGACGCGCGTCTCGGAGGTGCTGTTCTCTTCGGTCAAACCATTTCACCTGATGCTGGGGAAACTGGTGGGCGTGGCGCTCGTGGCGATCACGCAGTATCTGATCTGGGCGGTAGCTTTCGGCGCGTTCGCGTTGTACGGCGTCTCGATGCTGGCGTCGAGCGGGATGGACGTGCCGCTGCCGCGCCTGCCGCTCTCTTTCGCCGTCTATGCGCTCCTGTTTTTCGTCCTCGGATTTTTGATGTATGCCACGATCTACATGCTCGTGGCCGCGATGGTGACGACGGAGAAAGAGGCGGGGCAGATGGCGATGCCCGTGATTTTACTCTCCGTGATCAGCATCTACCTGGCATTTCCCGTCATCCGCAACCCGAACTCGTCTTTCGCCTTCTGGGTGTCCATCGCGCCGTTCTTCTCGCCGATCACGATGCTCGTCCGCATCGTCACGGAGAAGCCGCCGTTCTGGCAGATCGCGCTCTCGCTCGGCGTCGGGCTGGCGAGCGTCGTCGCGTCGGTCTGGGTGGCGGCGCGCATCTACCGCGTCGGCATGTTGATGTACGGCAAGAGCGCGAGCATTCCCGAAGTCGTGCGCTGGCTCAGGCAGAGTTAAAAGCTGTCCGTGGTCAGTAGTCAGTTGTCCGTCGTTTGTAGTTCGCGAGTTAATTGCTAAAGTGACTGACTGAAGACTAACGGATTGAGACGAACAACTGACGACGGGGAACTGACGACGGACGTTTTTTATGGGCACAGAGATCGAGAAGAAGTACCGTGTGAGCGTGGAAGAGGCCACGAACTTGCGCGTGCGTCTGCGCGCCTGCGGGGCGGAGGCATGCGGCGAGGAGTTTGAAGAGAATACTTTGTACGCGGGGGCGGGGCTTGAGCGCGGCAATCGCGTGTTGCGTCTGCGGCGCATCGAGGGCGGCCGCGCGATCTTCACTTTCAAAGAGAGCATGACCGGCTCAGGCGGCATCAAGCGGCGGCGCGAAGACGAGACGGCAATCGAAGACCCGGAAGCGCTCGCCGCCATACTCGACGCGCTCGGCTACACGCCCGCCGCCGTTTACGAGAAGCGCAGGGAGACGTGGCGGATGGCTGGCGTCGAAGTGGTGATAGACGAATTGCCGTTCGGTCAATTCGTCGAGATCGAAGGCACAGAGGAGTCGATTCTTGAGGCCGAGCGACGGCTCGAACTCGCCGCGACGCGAGCCGAGCCGAAGTCTTACCCAAAGTTGACGCTCGAACATGGCGCGCGCCGGGGCACAGTGGTCGAGGCGCGTTTCGAGAAAGGCGGACACGTAAATGATTGATGACAGGCGCGAGGGTTCACACCCGCATTTCAACGACCGTGGCGCGGTGCGCTGGCACACGCGCCTCGCCGACGCGCTGGCCGAGGCGAAGCGCGAAGCGAAGTTCGTCTTCGTCGAATACGGGCGTTACGCTTGAGGCAACTGCCGCGCCCTCGTCGAGGGCATCATTCCGCAAACTTCCGTCGCCGCCCTGCTCAACGAGCATTTCGTCTGCCTCTCGGCCGATTGCGACCGACCCGAACCGGAGATTCGCGCCATCGGCGCGCGCCACATGCCTTACGCGCGTGCGCTGCCGTTCTGCCTTTATCTAGACGCCGACGGGAATTTTATACACGGCACACAAGGCGGCGTCTCCGTCTATTCGTTTCGCGAAGATTTAGAGCGCGTGAGCAAAAGTCGCCCCGCGCCCGGTTAATTCAAGATGAACTTGTCTTACATCTCACCGAAAGCGGCCGTCAGGGAGAGTCGCATTCAAGGGCGCGGCCTGTTTGCGGTCGAAGCGTTCGGGCGCGATGAGATCGTCGCGATCAAAGGCGGACACATCTTCGACCGCCACACGCTCCGCGAGATTGAACCCGTGCTCGGCGCGGCCGAGATACAGATCGGCGAAGACCTCTTCATCGGCCCGCTCGCGGAAAACGAACGCGAGGGCAGCATGATCTACAGCAACCACTCGTGCGAACCGAACATCGGCGTGCGCGGCCAGATCGTCTTCGTCGCCATGCGAGACATAATGGCCGGTGAAGAGCTGACGCACGACTGGGCGACGACCGACGACGACACTTACCGTATGGACTGTAACTGCGGCGCACCCACCTGCCGGAAGCTCGTCACGGGACAGGACTGGCGGCGCAAAGAGTTGCAGCAGAAGTACGGGCATTACATGTCCTGGTACTTGCTGGAAAAGATCAGGAAAGCGGATGGTTGAAATTTCCTCGTGCCACGGCATCGCTTTGAATCCCGGCCGGTAGAGCGTTGCAGTGCTGAGTGGCTTGATCTCTACGTGAGTTGAATATAAGCGAGGAAGAAGTGATGGTCTCAGCCCCGGCAGGGGCGACACATCTGTAGCCCACGGCGCGAGCCGTGGGGATCGCCGCAATCACAAGATGCGCGCAGCCCCGTCAGGGGTGAAAGAGATTGAACCTCAAACTTCTTTCGCCCCTGACGGGGCTGCGCAATGTGATCCGTTGCTCGATCCCACAGCTTGCGCCGTGGGCTATCAATCTGTCGCCCCTGACGGGGCTTTAGGAATTCGGCATCTGCTTACATCGAACCCACGCTAATCCTGAGCCGCGCCCGCTTACTGCTCGATATAGTTCTCAAGGCTGCGGCGTCGTTTCGGCCTGCGTCGCTAAAAATTGCGGGTGTCGCCAATCCCAGACGCGCTCCGGGTGTTGGTCAACGTTCTGCGGATACAAGTTCCAACGCCACGCCGCGCTGGCGGTCGCTCCGCGCATGTTGATCAGGATACTCAAGGCCAGTAAAGCCGCGCCGAAGTAAACGGACACTTGCCGTTGCCGCCGCCCCTCGCGCTCAAGCGCATCTTTTCCTCTCCACTCGAACATGGCCTTCACTCCCAATATGCCGAGCAGCACGAACCACGGGACAATGCCGGTCGTGTAGCGCGGGCCGTAGGCGTGGCCGCCCCACCACGGCGAGAAAGAGGCGATGAGCAACAGGTGTGCGGCGCACACGCCGAGCGCGAGCAGCGTCAGGCGTGCCTGCGAGTTCCAACGCGCGAAACGCAGGTGTAGATAGGCGACGAAGAGGAGCGCGGGAACGTAGACGAATAAACCGCGTGAAGGGCTCAACAGGTTTCCGGCGAAAGCGGTCGGGAAGGAATCTAGTTTGAGTTGGCTGACCAGATAGTAATAAGTCGGGAGCAGTTGGCCGTAGTGCAACTCCGAGTAGGCGACGAAGGCCGCGCACCACGCCGCGCCCGTCAGTGCGAACTTCAGGAAGAGGTGCCGCCGGTAGATGAATATGTAGATGGTCAGTGCGACGATCTGGATCGAATAGGTCGGCCGCACGAAGTATGTCCAGGAGAGAAGTGTGGCGAGGCAGACGGGGCTGAGTCTGCGCTTGCCCGTGGCGTCGGCGAGGAGAGAGAGAAGTATGATGCCGAGCAGGAGTATGCCCCACGTGTCAGTCCACAAAGCCCTCGACGCAGTGCTCCAGACCTGCGTGCCGAGCGCGCCGCCGAGCGCGAGCCACACGCTCCAGCCGACGGGCAGAAGCAGGCGAGCAGTGAAGAAGAAGACGGCGGCCAGCGCGCCCATCAACAGGGCGGCGAGGCTGCCCTGAATGATGCTCTCGCCGCGCTGGTTGTAAGTGCCGTCGGAGTTCGCAGCCGAGATGCCGCACAAGTTCAACAGGGCGACGTAAGGGGCGGAGAGCACGGGGCTGCCCGGCGGGAACAGGTGATAGAAGTGGCCTTTGACGTACTCGATCTGGTAGATGCTGGTGTTTGAAGCCGAGCCGTAAGTTTGCACGGGCAAGAGGTCGGGAATCCGGTAGTGATCGAGCGTGAACGTGCGCCGGTGAATGAGGCTCTCGCTGACGAGCATGGAAAATCTGGAATCGGCGATCTGATGCACGGGGCTGGCGAGGAAGATCGCGCTGGTGAAAATGAAGATGAGCGCGCCCGCGAGCGCATCCCGGTCGAACAAGACGAGCCACCGCCGCGGCCAAGCCTTCAGGGCGTCACCCGTCAAGTCTCAAACCTCCGCTCCCGCGTTTCGTGATCAACAAACAAGCGCCGATGTTAAGCGACGCGGAGTGCAATCTCAAGTATGGATAAAGGACGCGCTGCATCTGCATCGTACACAAGGTTAAAGCGCCTGTGTGAAGCGCGCGGCTTTTACTAGGGAACTTGGCGTGCGGCGGCAGTGTGTGCATGGCACGTTGGTTGCGCTTGCGTCGGGGCAGTTAAGGATGATTCTGCTTAAAATGGAGGGAAGATAAAGTGGGAAAACGTTTTACAGTGAGCCTGTGTGCGCTGGCTCTGTCAATTTTAGTCGCCGGGTGCGGCGGCAGTGATAACACTAATGCAGGAAACGTGAACGCGACGAACGCCAACTCGACCGCGGCGGCCGACGTGACGCCGATGACCGGCGGCGCGGAAGGCGAGATCGTAACGACCGAGACGGACGGCGTGCGCACCCAGACGCGCACGTTCAGAAACAACAATCGCGTTGAGAAAGTCGTCGTTACGACAGACACGAGAACCGGCAAGCGCACGGCGCGCGTCTACACCACCGGAGGAAAGGTGCGCGACCTGCCGGAAGGCAAAGTTGATCAGGCTTTGACGGCGACGGGCGATGCCGTGGCCGATGCCGCCGGGTTCGTAGCAGACAAGGGTGAGGACGTCGGGCGCGGCGTCGCGGACAAGGCCGAGGATGTGGGACGGCCGGTTGCGGACAAGGCTGAAGACGTGGGACGCGGCGTGGCCGACAAGGCCGAAGATATTGGGCGCGGCGCAGCGGACAAGGCCGAAGACGTAGGACGGGCGGGCGCCAGAGGCGCGAAGAAGGTCGGCGAGAAGACCGTCAGCGGCGCGAAGAAAGTCGGCGGCGCGGTCAAAGACGCCGTGACGCCGTAAACGAGTTCGGCGTTTACGCGAGAGTAGAAAGAGAGGGGCGACAGTTGCGCGCGCGGATGGCTTTGACCACCCGGCGCGCTACCGTCGCCCCTCTCTTTTTTTCGCACGTACGCGCCCGGCGCTTCCGCCCGCGCGAAGTGTTATAATTCGCCCGCGAGCGTTTCGACGGCGCGAGCATATTTTTGGATGAAGGAGTCTGATTGTGACGGACACCCCACGCTTCACACTCATCTGTCCCTGCTGCGAATCCACCCTCATCATAGACGCGCAGACCGGCGCGCTGATCTCGCACGAAGAAAAGACCAAGCCCATCGCCTCGTTCGAGGAGATGGCGAAGGGAATGGAGCGACAGAAGCAGACGCGCGACCAAATCTTCGCGCAGGAACTCGGCTCGCTCAAAGACCGCGAGCGCATCCTCAACGAGAAGTTTCGCGAAGCCATGAAGCGCGCCGAGAAGGACAAAGACACACCCTATCGCAACCCGCTCGACATGGACTGACGACACGGCCGCCCGCACACATTAGAAGGCGCGTGGACACGAAAGTAACTTTCGTGTCCACGCGCCTTAATGTTTTGGGATGCGTTCAGATCATCCCGTTAGCTTTCGGATTCTGGCGACCGCTCCGCGAGCAGGTTCCGTATCCGGCTCACGATCTTTCCCGGCGACGGGTACCACAGCCGGCTCGTGTCAATAACTTTCCGGCCGTCGAGATGTACGCTGAATTCGCCCAACCCGCCTTTGCGCGTCTCCACCTGTAGAGCCTCATCTTCGCCTAATTGCGCCGCCACACGGGCGGCCATAGCCATCTTGATCGGTCACACCGGGCAGTAGTGAATCTCCACTTGTCGCATCATCCGATACCTCCCGAACCGCTCTGTTCTTTGTTTCCCAGAGCCGTGTGATGGTATGTCGCGGCGAGCGCCAGCATGGCGGCGACCGCCAGAATGCCCGGCGCGAGCAAAGGGTTCGCGCCGCCGAGCGCGCCGAACAGCGTCGCGCCCGCCGTCGCATTGGGACTGATCTCACGTTGCAACGCGAGATTGCTCTCGACGTGCAGATAGATGCCGACCAGACTGCCCAACACGACGAGCGCCATGCACACGCGCAAGACCATGAGCGTCGCGCGGCGCGGGCGCGCAAGCGCGGCGACGACGGCGAGCATGCCCAGCCCGCACAACACGAACGGGACGAACTGCACGGGGTCTTCCGTGTGTCCAATCAGCCATAACTCCAACAACGCACCGGCCAAGAGCGCGATGGAAAAGGCTAAGAGGAAGCGTCGCAGGCGCGACAGCACATCTGCGGGACTCATTGGTTGCTCAGATAGGTTTTCGCCACGGCCAATTCTTCCGCCGAAACTTTCTCGGAGAGTTTGGCGAGAAATGCGTCGCGCGAGGCGTAAGGGCGACCGGCGATCAAGGCT
>DASVPS010000172.1:0-3144 GCA_036389555.1 Pyrinomonadaceae bacterium | reverse complement strand
GGCTTTTTCCCTTGCCCGCAAGATTGCGGGCGCAACTCTCACGCGGCATGTGTAGGCAAGAGTTAGAGGGCGAGATTGCTGTTGACAGAAAAAAGTGTTGACAGAAGCGCGCGATGGAGTTATATATTACCGGCGCGTGCGACGAAAGGCTCAGGCTTCGAGCGGTGCGCGCGTGCTAGTGAGAGGCGAAAGAGAATGATCTGGATTCGGAAACAGAGAGAGACAGCGGGCGGCGTTGAGGCGGCGTCCGGCGGGGCATGTGAGTCAGCGCCACGCCACGCGGCCGTCGCCACGTTCGCGCCCGGCGCGCTTAATTGGCGCGCGGCGTCTCTGTCGGCCGCGCCTGTGGTTGATAGGCAGACCATTGCGCGGGAGGTCTCGTTAGCCTCCCCCGGTCTCGAAGTGCCGGTGTGATTTTGCGGGAGCGGCCTCCCGCTCCCGAAATCTCGAACTAAAAGTTTTCAGAGAATTGAAGGAGCGGGACGGCTTTCACGGAAGGGAGCCGGACACCCGCTCTTTTTGTTTGTGCAGAGGTGAGATTTGTCTCGGAGGAGGTTGCAAAGATGGTTCACGTTCGTTTTGAAGGTCGCTCTTTTGATTACGCCGAGCGCGAGTTGCGCGTCGAGACGTGCATGACGGATCGAGAGATCAAGGCGCGGCTCGCGGAGTTTCTCGACGCCAGCATGGATCGCTTCGAGGCTTACGTCGTTGAGCGCACACAACTCGGCGATCTGATCATCCGCCCGGAGGCCGTCTACGGGTAAGAACATCGGGCGCATCCCCGCGCCCTGACACGCGAAGCATACACACTTCACCTTTCAAGTGGGGGGTTGCGGGTTCGATTCCCGTCGGGAGCGTTTATGCTCCCGTAGCTCAATGGCAGAGCACCGTTGTGACAACGCTTTTCGGACTTGCGCGGGGACAATTAAAGAGTAGTGAATCGTTAATCGTAAATCGTGAATAGAAAGAACCGGGTTTATCTATTCGCGATTGACGGGTCACGATTCGACAGTTTCCGCCCCGCGCCCTGATCGGCGAAGCTTACATACTAGCTCAATGGTAGAGCATACGTTTAGAGGACGTAGTGTCGCGGGTTCGAATCCCGCTATGTGCAAGACGCTTCACCAACTTGCGCGGGGCAATAAAGACAGTGACGGGTGACAGGTGACGGGAGAGAACAAGTTTTAATCTTGTCACCTGTCACCTGTCACCCGTCACCGGCGAAGAGGTGTGTCATGGAGAACCTTGAGCGCGATGCGCGCCTTGAGATGTTGAATAGTTTGTTGACGACGCCGCACCGCCGGCTTGAAGAGGTGGCGGGACTGCACCGCGAGATGCTTGCGCGCGACCCTTTGTTCTACGGCCATCTCGCCGTCTGGTACGCGCGTCACGGCGACGTGCGCGACCACAAGGAAGTGTTCACGGGAAATTTGCTGGCGAGCACGGTCGCGGGACATCGCGGCGCGGGCTACGTGTTGTTGCAGGAGCTTCCGCCGTATCAGGTGGCGCGCGTGGTTGACTTCGTGAAGGGGTCGCGCGGCGGTCTGCCGCGTTCGGCGCGCACGGCGGTCGCGCGTTACCTGCGTGAACGCGAAGAGAACCCGCGCCAATTCGACGGCGCGGCCATGCGCGCGCGCAAGAGCATGAAGCGCCTCTACGCGGGCTTGCACATCCGGCCGGGCGCGCGCGCCGATGCGATCCTGTTCAAGGACGCGCCGCCACCGGACAGCCTTGCCTACGCCTTGAAGCAATTGACGCGCGCCGGGAGCGCGGCGGCGCAGGCCGACTTGATCGTGGAGCACAACATCCCTTACACGGTCGCCGTCGGCGCGGTGCGTACGCTCACGCCCGCAGTCCTCGCCGCGCTCGTCAACGCGATGTCGCCGCAGGAGACGATCAACAACCTGAAGTCCTTGAAGGCACGCGGCGCGCTCGCGCACGCGGAGGTGAAGGCTCTGGTTGACGAGAAACTCGCAGGGGCGGCGACCGACTCGCGCGTCTCTGCGTTCAAGGCCGTGCGTGCGGCGGAGGTTGCGGGCGTTGATCGCGCAACGGCGACGCGGCTCGAACACGCGGCGAGCGAGCAGATCAAGCGGCGCGGCCGCATCACGAAGACGACGGCATTGTTCGTTGACAAGAGCGGGAGCATGACGCTTGCGCTCGAAGTGGGCAAGCAGATCGCCGCGCTCGTCTCCGGCGTGACCGAGGCGGCGTTGTACGTCTACGCTTTCGACACGATCAGCTACCCGGTCGTCTGCGCACAGGGCGGCGAGTTGAGCGACTGGGAGCGCGCCTTTCGACACCTGCACGCGGCCGGCGGCACGAGCATCGGCGCACCGCTTGAGACGATGCGGCTGCGTCGTCAGGCAGTGGAGCAGATCATCATCGTGACGGACGAGGGCGAGAACACCGCGCCGTACTTCAACGGGATTTACGCGCGCTACTGCGCCGACCTGAAGGTCGAGCCGAACGTCGTCATCGTCAAGGTGGGCGCGCACAGCGACCTGCTCGAACGGCAGATGCGCCAGAGCAAGGTGGCCTTTGACACCTTCACCTTCGCGGGCGACTACTACGCGCTCCCGAACCTCGTGCCGCTGCTCAGCCGCCCGTCGCGGCTTGAGTTGCTCATGGAGATTCTGGAGACGCCGCTGCCGGAAAGAAAGGGATGAGGGATGAGGGATGAGGGATGAAGAAGAATTGATCCATTGATTCAACGGTTCATTGATTCAATGAAGAAATGGAGCAATGAATAAATGATTCAATTCTTAAATTATTCATCCCTCATCCCTCCGCCCTCATCCCTTAATTGTCGTGGATATTCGCCGACTCATCAGGACGCTCGCGGCGCGGGAAGAAGCTCTGCGGCGGGGCGTGCAATTTCTCGCGCCGTGCGTTGGCGGCGCGCGGGTGCGCGTGTCGTTTGACGGGCTTGTGCAGACGTTTCAGTTGCGCCCGCACGACTTCGAGGGGTGGGGCGTCTTCGAGGCCATTGACGAACAGACGGCGCGAGTGGTCGGCGAGGCGACGCTCGCGCAGGTCGAGGGTTATTTGAAATTGTTGCAGCCTCTTCTGCGCGTGCGTCTCGTCGAACGTCTGCGCGGCCGGACGTGGCTGGCATATCCTGTGTGTGTTGAGGAAGCGCGG
>DASVPS010000171.1:0-6449 GCA_036389555.1 Pyrinomonadaceae bacterium | reverse complement strand
TCCCATTGTTCAACTTCACTTTCAGTTAGAATTTAATCTTAATTCCACCATTGAACACACGCCCTTCGGTGTGGGTATAAATCTCGCTGAAAGTCGGGTTCTGGTGCGGCGGGAAGACGACCGTGCCGAAGCGGCCCTGCCGCGTGTCGGTGACGTTCTCGGCGTTGAAGAAGAGGCTGTACTTACCGAAGGTCTTCTCGCCGAAGATGCCCGCCACCCAGAAAGGTCTCGTCCGGAAGCGGTCGGTCAGGTACTGGCTGCTCGTGTAGTAAGCCTCGACCCCGATCTTGAAGTCCTCCTCCCGCTCGAACAGCAGCGCCGAGTTCAGCCTGCTCTTCGGCGTGAGCGCCAGGATCTGGTTGCCCGTCAGGTACTCCGCCCTGGCATCTGTGTAGGTGTACCCGGCGAACAGCTTGACGATGTCATAGGAGAGCCGGACGTTTGTCTCGAAGCCACGACTCCTGACCGGCCGGGACGCATTTTCAAAAGCGTAGAGGCCGCCCGCACGCGGCGCCAGCACGAGCGGGTCTTGGATTTGCGTGTAGAAGAACATCTGGTTGAGCGAGTAGGTGAACTTCTCCCCCAACGCGCCCCGGTAGTTGACGTCGAAGGTGCCGCCGCGGCTGCGCTCAGCCTCCAGCGTGTTCCCGACAGGCAGGACACCACGGAAGAGCAGCGTCTCGGCTTCCTCGGTGAAGACGCTCGGCGCCTTGTAGCCGAAGCCGACGGTGAAGCGACTGCTCAGCCGGTCGGTGAAGCGGTAGAGCGCCGACACGCGGGGCAGGGCGAAGGCGCCGTAGTCACGGACATGGTCGAGGCGGAAGCCCGCTTCGAGCGACAACTTCTCGTTGACGTTGAAGCTGTCCTGAACGTACCCGCCGAAGGTCGTCCGGCTCTCATCCCGTGGGACGGGGCCGCCGCTGTCCCGCCCCTCCCTGAATCGGTCGTAGACCGCGTTGAAGCCGAAGATGAGCGCGTGGTTCTTAACGGGCTGGAAGTAGGAGACGTCCGTGTAGGAGTTGAACTGGTTGCCCTCGAACAGGTAGTCCGGGATCTCGATCTCGCGGTTGAAGAAGGCGAGGCTCTGCCGCGCGACGAGCCTGCGGCCATTGGAGAAGCTGCGGTCGAGCTGCAAGGTGGTGATGTTGCGGGTCGAGTTATTGCGCTCGAAGTATTGGTGCACGGCGTCAGCGCTGTCGCGGATAACAAAGACGTCGCCGCCCGTGCGATTCTGGTAGGAGGTCGTGTTCCCGACCACGAGGCGCGTCCGGTCGTCGAGTTGTAAGAAGAAGCGCGGGCTCAGGTTGAAAGAGCGCGTTCGCGGGAGCTCCGTGAAGTCGTCGTCATCGACATCGTACTCCCGCTGGTAGTTGACCGAGCCGAGCAGCGTGTAGCCGTGGCGGCCGAACTTGCGCGCGTCGAAAGCGGAGAAGTCCACGCCGCCGGCCGACGTCAGGTTGAAGATCAGGTTCGTGGCGGGCTTCTCTCCAGGCTCACGGCTGATGAAGTTGACGACGCCGGCGATGGCGCCCCCGCCGTAGAAGGTGGCCGCAGGCCCCTTGATGATCTCGACCTGCTTCAAGTCGAGCGGCGGGATGTCGAGCACGCCGAGGCTGCCGGAGAAGCCGCCGAAGGCCGGGAAGCCGTCCTTGAGCAGTTGCGTGTAGCGGCCGTCTAGCCCCTGGATGCGGACGCTCTGCGTGTTGGAGGTCGCCGAAGTCTGCTGCACCTTGATGCCCGTGCTCTCGTTCAAGACCATCGAGACGTTGGCCGGGCGCATGTTCATCTTCTCGCCGACCTCCTCCTCGTCGATGGCCTCGACCCTCGTCGGCTCGTCGTCGATCTCGCGCCCTGTGCGCGTAGTCGCCACGACGGTCACGTCGCCTAAGTCGGTGTTGATCTTGATGAAGATTTCGTTCTCGCCCGCGGCGGCGAGCGGGAATACAAGCGTCAACTCTTTGGTCTCATAACCGGGCGAAACAAATTGAATGGTCTGCTCGCCCGCGGGGATGCCGGCCAGTTGGGCTACGCCGTCTGCGTCCGTCGAGGCTGAAATATCCGTACCTTTGACCGCGACAGTCACGCCGGGAACCGGCACCTTGTTGTCCTCGTCTTTGACCCTCACTTTGAATGTATCTTGTGCGAATGAAACTTGCGCCGCCAGTAATATTGCGAGAAATAAAATAAACCGCTTCACCTTTGCCACCTCTTCTAAATTTAAATCCACAAATGCCGACACGCAGTAGTGGTTCAGTTTGAAATTAAAGCATTCATAAACATTGACTCGGGATTTCAGACTGAACCACTATCATAATAACGGCATGCAACCCGACCGCGAATAGCGTGGCCTTCATCCGCGAGAGGCCGCGACTGATTCGTTGAAGTCGCGGCGGGTGATGCCGGAGGTTGGGCTGCTACCCGGTGCGATTGTTCGGGCAAGCAGATACATACATTGAAGATTGTCCGAGTTGCGTTGTTCTCAATGTCACTAATCCAGGTGGTGTTGCAAAAAATTGCCGCTCCCACAATATTTTGTGGGAGCGGCAATTTTTTGCAACATCTATGAAGCAGGGGGTGGTGTCAAGCACTATTGCAAACACACCTACCTCTCATGGCATGAGTTCGCCACTTCCCAAAGTATCTTGATCTCCTGCGCATGAGATCGCACCTTTGTCTGTGGTATCGAATGGTTCCTCGTCCGAATCAGCGTGTCGAGTTGCGATCAATCATCTATCCGGGCACTTCCACGCCCATGAGGTTTACTTCGCTCTCTCCCCTGAGGGAAGAGGCCGGTCGCCCAATCACAAACCGCAGGCATCCGCGAGCCTATGTTGCAAGCCGGGCAGTCCGTGCTTCGACACCTCTGGCGAGGAACTCCGCGTAATCTATTCCATCACGTAACAGGATGTAGCTGCGAATCAACAGCTTTCGCGCCGCCGCGACTTTCGCTTTCTGCGCGCCTCGCTTGTTGCAGAGCCGCAGGTAGAATCTCTGCAACTGCTCATCTCTTCTCACCGCTGTTTGTGCGGCCTCCACCAGCAGGTAGCGCAAGAGTCGTGACCCGCCTTTACTGATGGAGCCGAACTTCTGTTTACCTCCCGATGAGTATTCCAGCGGTTCGAGTCCCACATAAGCGGCGACCTTCCGGCCTCCGGCAAAGCGCGACACCGGTTCCAGGCCATGTACCAGCGCCAGCGAAGTGAGCAACCCGATCCCCGGATGAGTCTGTAATCTGAGGACTCGCTCATCCAACCTGGCTTGCTCAGTCAGCCAACCATCAAGTTCCTTGATGCGCTCGTCGAACTCGGTCACGAAAGCGAGCCATTCCCTTCGCTGCCGCGCCATCGCTGCGCTCATCGGCAGTTCGAGGAAACTCGCACGCCCCTTCTGACTGAACAGCGTCGCGCGCTTGGCCGAGCCTGCGCTGAAGGCCAGTGCCTGCAAGCTGTTCTTGCACTTGGTGCGCATCTGCACCAGCCGGTGACGGTAGCGCAGCAATCGCAAGATCTCCCGGCTGTCAAACGAGGGCCGATGCACCTGCGGGAACTCTTGTCGCAGCAGCAGGTCGAGCAGCAACTCGGCATCGCGACGGTCTGTCTTGTGTCTGCTGCGCGCTCGACGGCGAATCTCGGTCGCCTCACCGATGAGGACTTGATGACCGAGTGTCTCCAGCAGTTCGACGAACCAGGTGCTGTAGCCGCTGGCTTCCAAGCCGACTGTCACGTCACCTGTGAACTGAGAGTAGAAGGCCCGAACGTCATCCTTGTCGTGATGAAGTTCCCGGCACTGGATGAGGCCATCAGCCGTGTCGCAGTAACAAATAGTCTGTTGACGAGCGTGGAAGTCCACGCCACAATAGGTTGTCATAGGCACCTCCCTCGGCGATCTCATGCGCAACACGAGTGTATCGCAGCTCACGTGTGAGTTGGAGGTGCCTGCTTCATAACATCACTACCGTTTCAGGAACCTCTACAGCGGCGGCCGTTCGCGCTCGTGCGCATTACGGCTTGAGGCCGTCCGACCTCAAGACAGTCTGCCCCGCCGGAGCGGGCGCGACGCTTAGTCCTCTTTAACCGGCACACGCAGCGTGAGCGCGCCGACCCACTGGCCGGGGTTATTCGTCTCTTGGAAGAACTGCGGGGTGAAGTTCGAGTGGCACATCGCGCAGCTCGTGTGCATGGCGTTGCTGAGCGCGATTGAGCGACGGTAGTACCAGCGGTTGCCATGGCGCTCGACGGTCGTGTTCGGCTTGCCCTCAAGCGCGAGCGCCAGCGATTCCTGCTCGAACGGGTCACTCGGGATGTTGTTGTTCCCGCCGAGGAGTGGTTGGAAGTTGCCGATGAGCCTGATGTCCCTGTTCGCATCGTGGAAGATGAGCGAGACTGCCTGCTTCCCCTGCTCGACGTTCTCCGGCGTCGTCTCGCCGAACTCCTGAAGCAGCGCGGCGAAGACCTCCTTCTGGAGGAGGTCGGCCGTCTGCACGGCGAACTCCTTCTGCTGTTCGGTGGGGGGGTCGTTGTTGACATGCCCGAAGGCTGCGAGCGCGGCGACGGAGATCAGGACGACCAACGCGGCGGCGCGCTTTATTTTCAGATGGCGCATTTACTTTCTCCTTTTCGTGTGAAGTCGTTTCCCCTTGTCTGGTGGGTATTTCGACGGCGGTGATGCCGTCATCGGGGGCGCCACACAGAATTCAGACGCCTCAAGAAGTAACGCATACTTTTGCGTTGAGAGGGATCAAATTCCTGCCCCGGCGGCGAATTTCCTGATCGGCTGGCCTCAATACGTGAGCTGTTAGAAGACTCGTATGACGTTCGAGATACGAAGGCGGGTCATAAAATTCTTGGCGGCGTCTGCCGCATCGGTATAATCGTCCTGACGGCGTCGAAGAGTTAGACAGTCCCCAACCGACGACGCCGCGGCGGGGTGCGTTACGAACATTTCTTTCCAGACGGCGTAGTACTTGAGCCGTCTTCTAGTCTATGCGGCAGCACCGAACAGACCCTGAGGTAAGAGTCTAATGGAAGTTAAGCCACTTCGTCGGCTGGTCTTCGCCCTCGTTTCCTTCGCCCTTCTCGCCCCGCAGCACGCCCTCGGCCAGTCCTCTCCCGGCGCAGGCGTTGACTTCGCGCGGGCGTATCAGGAGTTTAGAACTAACTACCTGAGCGAGCTGCGCAAGGAAAGGTTCGTCGGGTCGAGCTTCTATTTCGTACGGGACAACCGGGTCGTCGCACGTGAGGTCTACGGCCTCGCCGACGCCGGGCGCGGCGTGCCTGTGGACGAGGAGACCATCTACCACTGGGCTTCGATCACCAAGACCTTCACCGGCATCGCCATCATGCAGCTCCGCGACCGCGGGCTGCTTAAACTCGACGACCCCGTCGTCAAGTACATACCGGAGCTGAAGGTCGCGCACAACCCCTTCGGCGACATGTCGGAGATCACCATACGGCACCTGATGACCCACAGCGCAGGCTTTCGCAATCCGACGTGGGGGGGCTGGCGCGACGATAGCAAGGACTGGCAGCCGTTCGAGCCGCCCGGATGGAATCAACTCGCCGCGATGATGCCCTACACCGAAGTGCTGTTCAAACCCGGCAGCCGCTTTGGCTACTCGAACCCCGGCGTGATCTATCTGGGGCGCATCATCGAGCTGCTCACGCACGACGACTACGAGGTCTATATAGACAAGAACATCTTCAAGCCGCTGGAGATGTACCGCAGCTACTTCGACTCGACGCCCTATCACCTCCGCAAGCATCGCTCGCACAGCTACTACGTGCAGGGCGGGGCGCGGAAGGAGGCGCGCTTCGACGCCGACACAGGGATAACGGTCTCGAACGGTGGCCTGAACGCCCCGCTCCCAGACATGGTCAGGTACGTCAACTTCCTGTTGGGCGACCCGTCAAAGGGGGCGGCCTACGACGGCGTGCTCAAGCGCTCGTCGCTCGAAGAGATGTGGCGGCCGCAACTCGTAGCGTCAGACGATTTCACGCAGGGGTGGATGCGTGCAGAGACGGCGGTGGGGCTCTCCTTCTTCGTGGACGACATCGGGGGGCGGCGTTACGTCGGGCACAACGGCGACCAGAACGGCTTCAAGGCCTACATGAGCCTGTGCCCCGAGACCCGCACGGCGAGCCTTCTGGCCTTCAACACCGAGACGCGCCCGACGTTGACGCACCCCGATAACCTGCTCGCCCCGGAGTCGAAGATAGCCCGCAGCGTGCTGAGTCTCTTCCAGTCGATTCCCGCGAGGTGACGTGGCGTCAAGGCATTAGCGGACAGTTCCCGCCCTTTCGTGCTTTGAAGGGCGGGACATGCTCTCGCCCTGTTTTTCTATGAAGTATTAGAGAAAAAACTTTGACATGTTAACTTATCAAGCGATTTCCCGATTCTGATCGCAGGGTCAGCGGCCTTTCGGATTCACGGGCGAGGTAGGAGAGTCAACG
>DASVPS010000170.1:0-17708 GCA_036389555.1 Pyrinomonadaceae bacterium | reverse complement strand
GTCACAACGAAGCCGAGCGCGTAACTGATCGGCGGGGTGAAAGAGTAGAAGAAGAGCCGCGCCATGAAGAATGCAATCGCCACGTTCAGGAGCGCGAAGCCGATGGCGGCCAGAACGCCGCCCACCGCGATCATCGCGATGTTGCTGCCGTAAGCCGCCGCCTCCTCTTTCAATTCGACCTTGACCAGACCCAGCTTGGCGTCAACCAGCGTCATCACCTGGTCGCTGAGCCGTCCGATCATGGCGGGTAGCCCTTCGATCTCCGTCTGCTGCGCGTTCTGCGCCGTCGCGGGCGCGGCAGCCGTCGCACGCCTCTCTAGTTCAGCCATCTCGTCACCTCTCCTCGTCGTTCAAGTTGCAAAAGTGAGGGTTTCAAGTTTCAGGTTTGTGGCTGAAATGTGCTTTTAATCTATAACCTGAAACTTGAAACCCGAAACCGAATTAACGACGGTTGGAACTCTTGAGGAGCAGCCCGATCAGGAAGCCCGCCGCCGCAGAGATCAGGAGAGCCTGTCCCGGCTTCTCGCGCGCGTAGTTCTTGGCGTCTTCCGCCACCTGCCGGTAGTCCACGTTCTGCAAGTCCTTGAGCTTGTCGCCCGCCACGGAGATTTTGTCGCTCACGTAGTCTTTGGCAGTCGAGGCTGCGTCGGTGATCTTCTGGCCGTACTCCTGCGCCGTGCCCGCCAAGCCCTCGCGCGCCGTGGCCGTGCCCGTGCCGCTACCGATTGTGCCGCCACCGCCCGTCGTGGACAGTCCGCTGCTGGTGCCGCTGCCGAGCGAGCCGCCGCCGGTCGCCCCGGTGTCGCGCGTCGTGCCTTCATCGGTTCTGCCCGAGCCAGCCGAGATGCCGCTGCCGCCCGTCGTGCCTGCGTTGCCGCCTTTGTTTTGCGGATCGTTGTTTCCGAAGTTTTGTGACATGTCCGTTATCTCCTTAGCCTTTCAATTGATAGTCGCTCTTTAAATTACTGCGTGCGCGCGAACCGGTAACGCCCGCATTATCTCTGCCCTTCCAATGTTTGGCGAGCAAACAACGTGCCGACGAGTGCAAAAACCGGCGGCGATGCCGAAAGTCGCCCTGACACGCAAGTCCGCGAGGTTTCTCGGCGCGAGGGTTAACATTCACTTTGTTGTGAAAAGGTACGCGCCATTATAACGCGAAGGTCTAGAACAATACAGGCGCGCGCAAAATTTTCGCCGGCCGAAAATTTCCTGAAACCCGCTTGACAGGGCGTGCGTACTTTGGTAAGTAAGCACTTACTTTTTTTGAGACGGAGACCCTGAAAGGCAGCCAGCGAATGAGCCCAACCTTGGAAACGAAGGGCGCGAACGCCCGTGACGCAGTAGCCCCCGCAGCAGCAGCGGCAGCAGGCGCGACCAACACGAACGCGCCCGGCGGCGGGCGGATGGCCGGGGAAGACCGCCGCAAGCAGATTTTGCAGGTGGCGATGCGCCTCTTTTCGCAGCACGGCTTTCGCGGCACGACGACCAAAGAGATCGCGCAGGCGGCGGGCGTCTCCGAGGCGATGGTGTTCCGCCACTTCGCCAACAAGGAAGAACTCTACAGCGCGATCATTGACCACAAGGCTTGCGCCGAAAACTTTCAGTGCCCTGCGGACATTGTGCCCGATGCGCTCGCGCTGAAGGACGACCGCGCCGTCTTCACGGGTCTCGCGCTCGCCATGATGCGCCACCACGAGCACGACACGGAATTTCTGCGCCTGCTGACCCACTCTGCGCTCGAAGGCCACGAACTCGCGCACATGTTCTGGGATCGCAACGTGCGCGGCATGTACGACTTCCTCGGCTCATACATACGCGAACGCCAGCGCGAGGGCGCGATGCGCGACATCGACCCGACCATCATCGTGCGCGGCTTCCTCGGCATGGTCATACATCATTCGCTCAACAACCTGCTCTGGGACACACGCCGTCGCCTGCTAGACATCACCAACGAGCGCGCCGCCGCAGAGTTCACGGAGATACTGCTCAGAGGCATCGCCGCCAGCCCCGACCCTTTGCCCGCACCGCGCGGCGCGGCCAACGGCGAGACGCGCAAGCAGGGCGCGAGCGCGACGCGCGGCAAAAAGAAGAGATGAGTTCTGAGAGTTTGGCAGGTGGTCTGCCGGTTAAAGGCTTTGGCTTTTGCAGAAATTAAGAGTTCCGGCGGCATAGGTTTGTGCAGTGCCGTTTTGTCTTGAAAGAAGAATCTGTTGATATGACCTCTCGAAACAATTTAACCCTCCCCGCCGTCGCCTTTCTCATTGCGGCCTTGAGCCTGTTTGCGAGCGGTTGCGGCAGATCGGCGGAGTCGAAAAATAAACAGGCCGCCGCCGCCGCGAATGCGACGCCGGAAGCCGTGCAGGTCTCGACCGCCGCTGCCATCACGCGCGAACTCCCGCGCTATACGGAAGCGACGGGCAGCCTCGCCGCAGACGAGCAGACGGACGTTGCACCGAACGTGTCGGGGCGCGTCGTGGCCGTCGGCGTCGATCTCGGCAGCTACGTGCAGCGCGGCGCGGTGCTCATACGTCTCGACGATGCGGACGCGCGCCTGCGTCTCACGCAATTGCAGGCACAGGCGCAGCAGGCGCAATCGGCCGTGAGACAGGCCGAGGCGCGCATCGGCCTCCGGCCGAATCAGGCTTTCGACGTGAACCGCGTGGCCGAAGTCGGCGCGGCGCGCGTCGCGCTCGAACTGGCCGAGAAGCAGTTGCGTCGCTTCGAGCGTTTGATCGAATCGGGCGACGTGTCGCGCGCCTCTTACGACCAGCAGCGTGCGCAGCGCGATCAGTTGCAGCAACAATACGAGGCGGCATTGCAGGCGGCGCGACAAAACTACGCAGGCATCGCGACGGCGCGCGCCGCCGCGAATGCCGCCGAGGCGCAGGTGGCTCAGGCGCGCAAGGCCATCTCGGATGTCGTCATCCACGCGCCGATCAGCGGCTACGTCGCGGATCGCCCGGCGGACGTGGGCGAATACGTCACGCCCGCCTCGAAGGTGGCGACCATCGTGCGTACCAACCCGCTCCGCCTGCGCATAGACATCCCGGAACAATTGATCGGCTCGGTCTCGCCGGGGCAGAGCGTCTCGGTCGTGACGAGCGCGTATGCGGACAGGGCATTCGCCGGTCGCATCGCGCGCATCTCGCCGAACGTAACGGCCGCCTCGCGCACGCTGACCGTGGAGGCTCAGGTGGAAAACGGCGAGGGATTGTTGAAGCCCGGCCAGTTCGCCACCGTCCGCATCTCGCAACCGGCGGGCGCGCCCGCGGTGCTCATCCCGGCGCGCGCCGTGCGCACGGAACAGGACGTGAGCCGCGTGTTCGTCGTCAGGGACGGGCGCGTCGAGGAGCGCGTCGTGCAACTCGGACAGGTCGAGGGCGAACTCGTCGAAGTCAAAAACGGAATCGGCGCGGACGAGTTGGTCGCCACGTCCAACGTCGAGGCTTTGAAGGACGGCGCGGCCGTCAGGCAATGAACCGATTGCGGATTTTGGATTGCGGAATGCGGATTAAAGAAAGTCAACTCTCTTTCAATCCGCATTCCGCAATCCGAAATCCAAAATGCTGAGGCATCATGCAGAAACTAGCTGAAATATGCGTCCGCCGCCCCGTCTTCGCGACGATGTTGATCTTGTCTCTGACGGTGGTGGGCATCTTCTCTTTCTTCTCGCTCGGCGTTGATCTGTTTCCGAAGATCGACTTCCCGACGATCACGATCACGGTCGTCAATCCCGGCGCCAGCCCGCGCGAGATCGAGACGGAGGTGACGGACAAGATCGAGGCCGCCGTCAACACCATCAGCGGGATAGACGAACTGCGCTCGACTTCCGTCGAAGGCGTCTCGCAGGTCTACGTCCAGTTCCTCCTAGACAAGAACGCAGACATCGCGGCGCAGGAGGTGCGCGACAAAGTGAACCTCGTCGTGCCCGACCTGCCGGAGACGGCGGAAGAACCCGTCATCCAGAAGCTCGACACGGACGCCGCGCCCGTCCTGCGCATCGCCGTATCCGCGCCGCGCAGTTTGCGCGAGGTGACGGAGATCGCCGACAAGCAGATCAAGGAGCGCATTGAGAGCATCAACGGCGTCGGCAACGTGACCATCGTCGGCGGCAGTCGTCGCGAGATTCAAATCAAACTCGACCCGGACAAGATGCGCGCCTTCAACGTGACCGTGCCGGAAGTGGCGGCGGCCGTGCGCATGCAGAACATGGAAGTGCCGGGAGGTCGTGTAGACGAAGGCGCGCGCGAACTGACCGTGCGCACCCTGGGGCGCATCACGAACCCGTATGACTTCAACCACGTCGCCGTCTCGACGCGCGGCAACTATCCGGTCAAACTCAGCGACATCGGCTACGCCGAAGACAGCTCGGAGGAACTGCGCACCAGTGCGCGCCTGAACGGCGAACCGGCCGTGACGCTCATCGTCGCCAAGCAATCGGGCACAAACACGGTCGCCGTCGCAGACGAGATCAAGGCGCGGCTCAAAGAGATCGAGCCGACGCTGCCCGCAAACGTTCGCACGCAGGTCATCGGCGACTCGTCCATCTTCATCAAGGCGGCCGTCCAGTCCATCCAGACACACTTGATCGAGGGCAGCATCCTCGCGGCCATCGTCGTCTTCGTGTTCCTCTGGAACTTCCGCTCGACGCTCATCGCCGGCCTCGCCATCCCGACCTCCATCATCGCCACCTTCGGCCTGATGGCCGCGCTCGGCTACACCCTGAACATGATCACGATGCTCGCGCTGACGCTGATGGTCGGCATCGTGATCGACGACGCCATCGTCGTCTTAGAGAACATCTACCGCTTCATAGAGGAGAAGGGCATGCCGCCGTTTCAGGCGGCGATTGAGGGCACGAAAGAGATCGGTCTGGCCGTCATGGCGACGACGCTCAGCTTGCTCGCGGTGTTTCTCCCGGTCGGCTTCATGGGCGGCATCGTCGGGCGTTTCATGTCTTCGTTCGGCCTGACGGCCTCGTTCGCCGTCGCCGTCTCGCTCATCGTCTCGTTCACGCTGACGCCGATGCTGGCCGCGCGTTTCATCAAACGAAAGAAACCGCAGAGCGTCTCGCCCGGTGCGGGAAGCGCGCCTTCAGAGGGCGACGCCTCCGCGCTCCTGGCCGACGAATCGCGCGTGGTGGCGGGCGCGCCGGAGCGGCAGGCGCACGAAGAGGTCGCCCGCGAAGAGATGGGCAAGTGGATGGAGGGGGAGGACGCGAACGGCGCGCCCGTCGGACTACTCCACGCGCGCGCGGCGACTGAAGGCGGCGACGGCGAAGACGGGCGCGAAGCGAAGAAGACGCACAACTCGAAGGACGGGCGTTTCTATCGCCCGGTGGATCGCGCCTACACGTCGATGCTCAAGTGGTCGATGGCGCACCGCTGGGCAATCGTCGGGCTGTGCCTGCTGGTCATCCTGAGCATCGTGCCGCTCTTCATGTTCGTCGGCAAAAACTTCCTGCCCGTGGACGACCAATCGCAGTTCGAGATCAACATGCGCGCGCCGGAAGGCTCGACGCTCGCCGCCACTTCGACGATGGTCGAACGCATCGCTAAAGACGTACGCACGTTGCCGGGCGTGACCGACACGCTCGTCACCATCGGCGGCGACCGCCAGCAACTCGTCAACAGCGCGAATATCTACGTCAGGCTCTCGCCGCTCGACGAGCGCGACTTGTCGCAGACCGAGTTGATGGTCAGGGCGCGCGAACTGTTGAAGAACTATCCGCCCGAACTGCGCACGAACATCGGGCAGGTGCAGGCCATCTCCGGCGGCGGCCAGCGCAACGCCGACATTCAATACATGATCGCCGGCCCCGACCTGCAAACGCTCACGAAGTATTCCGACGACCTGCTCAAGCGGATGCACACGATCCCCGATGTGGTTGACGTTGACTCGTCGCTCATCGCGGGCAAGCCCGAACTGCGCATCCAGATCGACCGCGCGCGCGCGGCCGACCTCGGCGTGAGCGTCGGCGACATCGCCCAGTCTTTGAACACGATGGTGGCGGGGCAGAAAGTGTCCACGTTCAATCAGGGCACGGATCAATATGACGTGCGCCTGCGCGCCGTGGGCGAGGCGCGTGCGAGCAAGGAGAACCTCGAACGGCTGTTCGCCAGTTCGGCGAAACTCGGCTGGGTCAGTCTCGACAATCTGGTGCGCATCGAAGAGGGCAGCGGCCCGTCGGCCATTGATCGCCTGAACCGGCAGCGGCAGGTGACGCTGACGGCCAACGTCGCGCCGGGAGGCTCGCAGTCGGCCGTGCTCGCCGAGTTGGACAACGCCGTGCGCGGGATGAATCTCGAAGCGGGCTATCAGACCGGACTCGTCGGCCGCTCGAAAGAGTTGGGGCGCGCCGGGCAATACTTCCTCATCGCCATCACGCTCTCGTTCATCTTCATGTACATGGTGCTCGCGGCGCAGTTTGAATCGTTCATCCACCCGGTGACGATCCTCTTGACGCTGCCGCTCGCCATTCCGTTCGGCATCCTTTCGCTCCTGCTGACGGGGCAGACCGTCAACATCTTTTCCGGCCTCGGCCTCCTGTTGCTCTTCGGCGTCGTGAAGAAGAACGCCATCCTGCAGATCGATCACACGAACGAACTGCGCGCGAAGGGCTTGGACAGGTTCGACGCGATCATACAGGCAAACCGCGACCGCCTGCGGCCGATCCTGATGACGACCATCGCGCTCGTCGCGGGCATGATGCCGCTCGTCATCTCCAGCGGGCCGGGTTCGGGCACGAACCGTTCAATCGGCGTGCTCGTCGTCGGCGGGCAATCCCTGTGTCTGCTGCTGACGCTGCTGGCCGTGCCGGTCTTCTATTCGCTCTTCGACGATCTCGGCCGCAGCCACGTCTTCGGGCGCATTGGCGGCCGTATCGGCGGCGCGTTCGCGTGGGCGCGTCGGCGCACGGCGGCCGCGGCCGGGACGATCACCAATAAGTTTTGAGCATAACGGGAATGTTAAATTTGCGGTTCGGACTCATGAATTATCATTTGACGAAAAAAGTTTTCGCGCTCGCGTTCGTCCTTAGCTTCGGCCTGACGGTTACGGCGTCGGCGCAGGAGCAGTCGCCGGGCGCGCGGCAAAATTCGACTGAAGCCGTGGCCGCACACACAGCGTCGGCGCAAGTGCAATCGTCGGACATGCCCCTCATGGGCACGCTCGCGGGCGCGTCTACGCCGCGGCACACGCAGCAGGACGCGCAGCCGCAGGTGACGCCCGCTCCTAGTCAGACGCCTCTGCCGACACCGCTCCCAGTCGTCGCGCCGACGCCGTTGCCAAACCTCGCGCCGACGCCGCAGCCGACTCCTGCGACGCAGCCGATCCCCGACGTGATGCAAACGGCTCCCGGCGTGACGCCGCTTGCGACGCCGCAGTTGCCGCTCGCAACTCCTTCGTCGAGTGAAGCGCAAACCGTCTCGCCGCAGCAGGTCGTCGTTCAGTCAAACGCGCAGGCGGAGTCGTCTCTGGCCGTGCCGTCGGTGGCACCGGATTATCGCGCGACGCTCGGCGCGGCGCTCCCCGCGCTCGAACGTGTGGGCGTCAACATGTCCGAGCAGCGGCCGCTCACGCTGCGCGAGGCCATCGAACTCGCTTTGCAGAACGGCAAGGACATCGAAGTGGCGCGAACGAACGTGCGCGCCGCCGAGTTCGACCTGACGGCCGCGCGCGGCGCATACGACCCGCGCCTCAACACTTCGACCTTTTACGAACGGAGCAAAACGCCCGTCGCCAGTTTCCTGAGCGGCGGCGAGGGCGGCGCGGTCACCACCTCCGGCTTCGGCGGCACGATGCGTTTTGAAGGTCTCACGCCGAGGGGCGGCGGCAACTATCGCTTCGACTTTTCGAGCAGCCGCCAGACGACCAACAGCCTCTTCTCCGCGCTCAACCCGCAATACCCGACGGCCTTCTCCTTCACCTACGCGCAGCCGCTTTTGCGCGGCCTCAGGTTCGACGCCACGCGCCGCCAGATCGAGATCGCCAAAAAGAATCTGTCGCTGACCGACGCGCAGTTTCGCCAGCGCGCCATCGAGACGATCACGGGCGTGCAGCGCGCCTACTGGGATTTGGTCTTCGCCCTGCGCAACCTGCAAATCCAGCGCGACTCGGCGCGCGACGCGCGCACGCAACTCGAACACAACCGACGCCTCGTCGCCGAAGGACAACTTGCGCCCATCGACATCGTAGCGGCCGAAGCGCAGGTGGCGAACTTCGAGCAGAACGTCTACGTCGCGCTCGACGAGGTGGGACGCAGCGAGAACGCGCTGAAGAATTTGATCGCGGAGAACCGGCAATCGGAAGTGTGGCGGGTCGCGCTCGTGCCGACGGACACGGTGGACGTGCAGCCGCCCACGGTCGCGCTCGAAGACGCGATGCAGGCCGCGCTCTCGACGCGCCCCGAACTGCAACAGTCGGACGTGGTGCGCGAGATCAACGCGCTCGACCTGCGGCTCGCGCGCGAGGCGACGAAGCCGCAGGTCGATCTCGTCGGCACTTACGGCGCGGTCGGCCTCGCGGGCGCATTCGACCCGGCAACGAGCGTCAACCCGTTCAGCGCGTCGAACGATCAACTGCGCGCGCGCATTAACCAACTCTCGCAACTCAACGGCCTGCCGCTCCTGCCCGATCCGCCGCAGCAGACGCTGCCCGATACGCTCGTCGGCGGCTACACTCAATCGCTCGCCAACCTCGGCGCGAACCGCTTCAATAACTTTCGCGTCGGCGTGCAACTCAACCTGCCCTTGCGCAACCGCACGGCCGAGGCGCAACTCGGGCGCACGCTCGTCGAGCGCGACCGCATCCGCGTGCAGCGCGAGCAACTCGAACAATTGATTCAGGTGGACGTGCGCAACGCCTTGCAGGTGACGCGCACGGCCGAGTCGCGCCTGCGCGCGGCGGCCTTCCAGCGCAGCGCGGCCGAGCAGCAATATCAGAGCGAGCAGCGCAAGTTCGACGCCGGACAGTCAACTTTCTTCCTCGTCCTCGAACGCCAGAATGCGCTCGCCGCCGCGCGCGGCTCCGAACTGCGCGCGCAGACCGAACTCAACAAGGCCGTGGCCGAACTGCAACGCGCCACCGGCAACTCGCTCGAAGCCAATCAGGTGCAAGTTCGCGTGCGCTGATCAAGTTCCCCGTCAACGCATGCGTCGAAGAGGGCAGTGGCAAGGACAGCGCTGCCCTCTTCGCTCGTTTGAGCGTTCGGGTGTTCTTTGTCAGTAGCCCGTGGTCAGTTGTTCTTTAAACTTTGACACGCGGCCGTCGCTCATCAACACTTCACGACCGACAACCGACAACTGACTACTGACCAGTGACATTCTTCTACAACTTCACCTTCACCCATAGCGGCCAGTGATCCGAAAATTTGATGTGGCGGGCGATGTTGTGCTCCACGGGTTCGAGGCCGCGCAGCCAGAGCCAGTCGAGTTTGAGTTTGACGAAGAGTGTCTTCCATGTCGATTTGTTATCGGGGAAGGGCGTGGAGAATTGCGCCTCGTCGAAGAGGCGGCGGGCGGCGCGCACGTCCTTGCCTTTGATGGTGTTGAAATCTCCGAGCACGATGGCGCGCGCGTCCTTCGGGTGTTTGGCGTGCAGCGCGTCGAGCACGGCGCGCCACTGCTCGGTCTTGCGTGCGATGGCGAGGCGCGTCTCCGCGTGGACGGTGTAGACGCGCAAGTGTCGCATCCGGTCGAGCACGACGGTCGCGCCGAGAGCGACGCGCCGCCGGCCGCCGGGGCCTTCGTGTGGCAAGACGATCCGCTCCACGTCCGTGAGCGGGTAGCGGCTGAGGAGCGCGACGCCCGTTTCGTCCTCCGTCGCCTTATCACCTTTCGCGCGCGGCGGCGCAGCCCACGCATAATGCATGCCGAGTTCATCGGCGATGAGCTTGGCGGTGTTGACGTTGCCGCTGCGCGCGCGGTGGCGGTCGGCCTCCTGCAAGCCGATCACGAACGCGCCGCCGATCTCCGCGTCGCTGCGCAGGACTTCGACGAGCGCGCGCAAATCTTCGCCGCCGCGCCAGCGCATGTTGTAACTGACGATCTTGATCTCCTGCGGAAGCGGGGCGAGGGGCGCGCTCTCGCCCAACTTTTCGGCGCGCCCGACTTCGAGCAGACGCGCGTCGCCTCTCGTCGCCGCTGTCGCCGTCACCACGAGGCCGTCCGCCCGCGTCACCTTTTGCGCGCAGGTGGCAGAGGGGAGAAACAGTGAGCAGTAAGCGGTGAGCAGTAAGCAGTAAAAAGCGCAGAGCCGAGGCCGCGCCGCAATGTGCGAATCGTGTTTCGTGCAAACGTCCATCAAGAGTTTTATTCTCCCCTTCACCTGTAAATTACTACTTACTACTCACTACTTACTACTCACTGCTTATTACTTGCTACTTGCTACTTACTGCTCACTGCTCACTGCTTACTGCTTCCGCGAACGGCGCATCGCCGGCCAGAAAGCGCGCGGCGCGCGTTTGCAGCGTGTAGTGGCAGCGGTCTGTTTCCAGCACCTCGCCGTCGGTGTTGACTTTAATCGGGCGCGCGAAGCTGAGTTCGAGTTCGCGCGCGCGGACGTAGCTGACGCGCTCATCGGCGAGGTGTTCGCCCCCCGCGACGCTCGTCAGGAGACGTAGGAATTCGAGCGTGGGCATCGCTTCGACGAGGCACACGTCGAGCAGTCCGTCGTCGATCACTGCGTGCGGCGCGATGAGACGCCCGCCGCCGACCATGCGCGAGTTGCAGACGGCGAACATCTGCATGTCGAGCGCGCGCTCGACGGTGCGCCCGTCCTCTGCCAGGAGGCGCACCGCCGCTCGCACGGGTTCGTAATCGAGCAGCACTTGCGCGCCGCCGACGAGGTAAGCGAGTTTGCCCGCGATTGTTTTGAGTTGCGGGTTGACCGCGTCCGAGACTTCGGCGATGAAGCCGCCCGCCGAGACGTTGACGAAGCGGCGGCCGTTCACATCGCCGACATCGGCCAGGAGCGTGCGCCCCGCGAGGAGTATCTCAATCGCCGCCTCGATCTCTTCGGGCAGGCCGAGCGCGCTCGCGAAATCGTTGCCCGTGCCGAGCGGGACGAGGCCGAACGTGATCCGCTCGAATGCGCCGTCGATGCGCGCCACGCCGTTGACGACTTCGTTCAGAGTGCCGTCGCCGCCCGCCACAAACAACCTGTCATAGACGCCCGCGCTCGCCGCCGCTTCCGCCGCCTCCGCCGCATCGTTCGCGCCGACCGTCATCACGATGTCCATCTCGCCGAAGGCCGCGCGCAAGGATGCGTTGATGGCCTGCAAGTAATCCGGCGCACTGTCGGTGCCGGAGACGGGGTTGATGATCAAACGCGATTTCATAAATGGTCAGTTGTCCGTCGTCCGTGGTCAGTTGTTGATTTTCCGCTTAAGCTGAATCTTTCATCTTGAGCCTGCCACCTATGAACCATGGACAACTGACTGCTGACAACTGACCGCAGGCGAATCTTATATTTCCAGACGCAGGCCGTCGCGCGCCTCGATGGTGTCGCCGCCCCAGAACTTTTTCGCTTCCGTCGAGAGGTCGAGGCCATCCCACTCAGGGTAGAGATGCGAGAGCATACACCGGCGCGCGCCGGAGCGTTCGGCGAGCTGCATCGCCTCGGAGAGTTCGAGGTGAAGTTCGACCGGCTTGTTGCGAAAGAAGGAGCACTCCATGAGAAAGAGCGAGACGCCGCGGGCGAAGGAGGCCAGCGCGTCTGTGTAGCCGGTGTCCGAAGTGAAGGCGAGCGAGGCGTCGTCTTGGTCTGTCAATTTCAAGGCGAGGCTCTCGGAGGTGTGCGGCGTCGAGAAAGTTTCGGCGCGCAGGCCGGGGAGCAGGTCAAAACTCGAACGCGGCGCGACCTCGCGGATTTCGACGGGGAAGGGTTGCTTGAGCAGGTCGTAGCCGCCCGCCACGTCGAAGGCGCGGAAGAGTTTGCGCAAACCGCGCGGGCCGTAGACTGTGAGCGGCTTGCGGCGCATCTGCGTGGCGGGGGCGTGCTTCGTGCCGAAGAGGAAGGGGAAGAGTCCGCCGAGGTGGTCTAGGTGAAAATGGCTGACCCAGACGGCGTCGAGATTCACCCAGTCCAATTTTTCCTGCGCCATGCGATGAACCGACGACGCAGCGATGTCGAGCAAGAGCGTCCCCGACCGAGTCTCCAACCAGTGTGCGGCGGACGAGCGCGCAGGGTGCGGGACGGACGTGCCCGATCCCAAAACGACGAGTTTCATGTCTGCACCGTGACCCCCTTCCTCTCTATGCAGGCTAACAAGCGCGCGACGGAAGCGTCAAACTCGCCGCGCCGCGCCGCGCCGTGTTAAATTAAACTTCATTCCAAGCGAGGCGGGCGAATCGAACGAAACTTATGAGCACTGAGCACAAGCCACTCGACGCGCTGGGCGTCTTCTCGCATCCGGACGATGCGGAGTTGATGGTGGCGGGTACGCTTCTCAAGTTGAAATCTCTGGGCTATCGGACGGGCGTGCTCGACATGACGCGCGGCGAGATGGGCACGCGCGGCACGCCCGAAGGACGCGCCGAAGAAGCGCGCGAGGCGGCGCGCATCCTCGGCCTCGACGCACGGCTCAATCTCGAACAACCGGACGGTCATATCATGCTCACGGACGACGCGCGCCGCGCGCTCGTGCGCGTCTTCAGAAGTTTGCGACCGCGCGTCGTCTACACCTCACACTGGGACGACCCGCACCCGGATCATGCCGCGACCGCCCGCCTCGTGCGCGAAGCGGCGCGGCTCGCCAGCATGCGCCGCTACGACGAGGAGCACGGGCAGGAACACGTGCCCATGCCCGCGCTCGCACACGCCGTCTCTTCGCGGCTCGTTGTGCCGTCGTTCGTCGTGGACGTGTCGGATTTCGTCGCGGAGAAGATGGAGGCGATCAGGGCGCACACGTCACAGTTTTACCGCGAGGGCGCGGACGAGCCGGAGACGCGCATCAGCGACAAGAATTTCCTCGCGCAGATCGAATACCGCATGCGCTACTACGGTTCGCTCATCAACGTCGCCGCCGGCGAAGCCTTCTACGTTCGCGAGGCGCTCAACGTCGAAGACCCCGTCCGGCTGCTCACGCAGCCGATGAATATTTATTCCTGAGTGACAGTTGAGGAACGACAGGTTAACGGAGGGATTCGTGCCGGGGACGAGCGCGCGGAGACGCGCTTGAGCGGCAAGGCGTGGCCGGCGGCGTGGGGCTGGCTCTACCCCGCGACATATGCGATTCACATTCTGGAAGAATTGTGGGGCGGCGAGGGTTTCATCGCATGGCTCGCGCGCGTGGCGGGCGTGGAACTCGCGGCGCGACAGTTTCTCATCTGGAATGCGCTCGCGCTGTTGTTGATGGCGGCGGGCGTCTGGCTCGCGTCGCGCTACAAATCTCTGCGCTGGCTGCCGCTCGCCTACGCCGTCGCCTTTCTGCTCAACGCGCTCTCGCACCTCGCCGCCAGCCTCTACACCGTCTCTTACTCGCCCGGCCTGTTCTCAGGCTTGCTGCTCTGGCTGCCGCTCGGCGCACTCGCATTGGTTTATCTCAAACCGACTCTCACACGCCGCGCACGCCGCGCGGGGCTGCTCGTCGGCCTGTTGATCCACTGCGTCGTCCTCTCGCTCACACTGCTCGGCGGGCGTACGGGAATTTGAAGTACAGGGCTTTTGAAGTTCAGGGCTTCGGCTTCGATTTGTCTTTGAGCACCGTGGTCGCGATGGCGAGCGTGGCGACGGCGCGCGGGGCTTCCGCCGTGAAAGCGCGCGCGAGTTCGACGGCGCGCTCCATGTCCTCTGCGGCCAGCAGTGCGAAGATCGGTTGCAGGTTGAAATTCGGCGCGTCGCCCGTCCTGATCGAACCCATGTTGCGCGTCTGGAAGCGGACGACGAGCCGCCCGTCTTCGCCGGTGAAACCGGAAACGGCGTTAATCGTCTTGACGGCGTCAGGCATGAGCGTCCAGACGCGCGCGCGGTCTAGTTCATAGAGCAGCGTGGCGACGGCGAGCAGGGCGCGTGCGCGGTCGGCGTCTGCGCCGTCAATGCGGCGCGTTTCGTTCGTCGCCTCGTCGAGCACTTCGAGGGCGCGCGTGCGATCCGTCTTCAAGAGCAGGCGCGCGGCTTCGGTGTAAGCCCAGACGCGCTGGATCGGAGTGATTTCGCCCGCCTTCACCAGTCGCACGATCTCTTCCGCGTCCTTCTTCTGGATGGCCTTGGAGATGTCCGAATAATCGAGGTGGGCGCGCAGGCTGCGGCGCGTCTCCGCATGTTCCACCTTGTCTGCGAACTCACGTGCGCGCGAATCGTTCTTTGAGTCGGCGGCGAAGGCGGCTTCGACGTAGATGGCGTCGCGCTCCTCTGCGTTCTTGGCGGTGTCGAGTTTGTCGAGCGCACGCTCGACCGCATCGTAGGTCTGGCTGGGGGGGCTGAGTCCCTTCGTGAGCATCGGGTGGTCGCCGCCGCGATACTCTGCGGGCGCGTCGGGCGTGAGCGCGCCCAACTGGCCGCGCAGCGCGGGCACTTTGTCGGGCGCATGCTGCTCGAAGAGCGGCAGCAGGCGCGCGATCACAAAATATGTTCCGGCGCGACCCGACGAACTGCGATCCTGATCAACGGGCGCGAGCGGGCGCAGCAGAATTTGCGCGGCCAACGCGAAGAAGGCCGAGCGCAGGTCGGCCGAGATGTTGTCGGGCGCAGGGATGTCGCCGCTCTGGCTGACGCCGTAGCCGCCGCCGCGACTGATCTCTATGAAGATGCCCGGCGTGAAGAGATAGGACGAAAGCAGAGAGACGGTGTTGGCGTCGGCGGCCGGATCAGTCGCCGCGTTTGCGAGCAGCGCGGCATAAACTTTATCGGCGGCCGCAGCGTTCTGCTGGCGCAGCGCGACGAGAAATCTCAAGACCTGCTGATCGATGCGGCGCAGCGCCGGCTCTGCAAACTGGATGGCGCGTTCGGTGTCGCCGTCGCGAAGCAACTGCGACGCGAGTTCGAGACGTTGGCGGAGGGCGGCGGCGAGGGCTTCGGAATTGTCCGGGCTGTTTGAAAGAGCCGCCTCCGCCGTCTTAGCGGCCGCGCTCTCGCGCTCCTGTTTGCGCGCGTCGTCGAGTTTGGCGAGCAACTCCTCGCCGAGCGCGCGGTCGCGTTTGGCGGCGAGGCGCAACACTTCGCCGCGCAGGTTGGGCGGCGAAGTCCACACACCTCCGCCGCCGCTGCGCGTGTTCGCGCGCCGCTCCTCTTCGGAGCGGCGTATGCTCTCGCGGTCGGAGGCTTCCGCCGCGTCCCAGGCGCGTCGAAACAGTGCGCGCGCTCGCTCCGCATCCGTCTCCCACAGGGCATCAGCCGCGCGCCCCTGCACGCGCGCGCGCAACGTCTCGTCGCGGAACGCGCGCGCCTCGTCCGCCAGCGACGAGATGAGCGCGATGGCCGTCGCGCGCCGCGCCTCTGCGAGCGGGTCAGCCGCCGCCGCGCCTCGCCCCGCACGCGCGCCGCCGCGCCCGGCGACAGGCTTCGTCGCCCGCGTCTGTCCCGCACCCGGCTGCCCGGACACAAGCGCCGCAGGCCACAACAAAGACGCCGTTAGCGACACGACGAACACGCGACTCCGAAGTCTCATTTTTTTACTCCCACAGAGAGATGTTGACGATACTTGCGAACAACGGCGCAAGGCTCCGAGAGCCTTGTGCTTTAACTTTCCGCCCGTGCGTGAAAGGTATCGGCCGCGTGGGCGGAGAGTAGAACAGGGAAGGCACCGCGGGGAAGTTTGAAGTGCGCGCGCGGGATCGTCAATCATAAATGGAAGAAGACGATTTTTCTCTACGGACGATTGACCCTTTCTTTGTTGCCTTCGAGCACGGCGCGCGCGATGGCGAGCGTGGCGACGGCGCGGGGCGACTCGTGCGTGAAGGTCTGTGCGAGCGCGACGGCGCGGTTCATGTCGTCTCTGGCGAGCGTCTGGAAGACGCCCGTGAGGTCGAAGACGGGGGCGGAGAAGTTCATCGTCATGCTCATGCCGCCGGAGCGTATGCGCGATGAGAGTCCGGCATCTGCGCCGGTAAATTCGGGCGCGGCGTTCGCCGCCTTGACGGCCTCGCCCATGATCTCCCACGCGCGGTTGCGGTCGAAGTCGAAGAAGCGCGTGGCGACAGCCACGGTCGAGCGCACGCGGTCGGGGTCGGCGGCGTCAATACTTTTCGCGGCGGCGGCGGACGCTTCAAGCGCTTCGAGGGCGCGCGTGGGGTCGTCTTTGGCGAGCAGGCGCGCGGCCTCCGTGTAGCCCCAGGTGCGCTGCACCGGCGTCAGATCGCCCGACACCGCGAGCAGGCGCAAAACTTCCGCCCCGTCCTTCTGATCCCTGATGGCGCGGTTGACGAGCGCGAAGTCTATGAAGGCGCGCGTCTGGCGTCGCAATTCCTTGTCCTCGATCTTGTCTGTGAAGTCGCGCGCGCGCGCGTCGCCTTTTTCGGCGGCGGCTTGCGCGGCGCGCAGGTAAGCCATATCGCGTTCGCGCGGGTCGGTGGCGCGCCCGGCGCGGTCAAGCGATTCCTGCACGGGGTCGCCCTGCGCGCCTTCGGGGATGAGGCCGCGCGTCAGGTCGTCGCTCAAATTATCACGCGCGCCTTCGGGGATGTCCGGGTTGAGCGCGGCGAGACGCGCGCGCAGGGCGGGCACGCCTTCGGGAATGACCGTCTCGAAGAACGGCAGGAGGCGCGAGATGACGAAGAAAGTGCCGACGCGGCCGGTCGCCGTTGCGTCCTGATCCTCCGGCGGGAGCGGACGCAGCAGCACTTGCGATGCAGCGCGCGCAAAGGCCACGCGGAGCGCGGCGGGCAGTTCGGGCGTGGTGATGTCGCGGCGACGCTGGCTCGAAGAGACGCCCTGCCCGCCCTGTCCGATGGTCATGTAGAGGCCGGGCGTGAGCACGTAGGAGGAGAGCAGCAGGATGTCGCCCGCATCGGAGTTCGGGTTGGCGACCACGCTTGCGAGCAGCGCCGTGTAACGCCGGTCGGCCTCCTGCTGACTCCGCTCGCGCAGCAGGACGAGAAACTCGACCGACGAAGGGTTGACGCTGCCGAGCACCGGCTCTGCGAATTGCAAGGCGCGCTCCGTGTCGCCGTCTTCGAGAAACTGCATGGCGAGCCGGAGGCGACGCGCCACATCGGGTGACACTTGTTCGGGGTCGCGTCGCACGGGCGGCGCCGGTTTCGCTCCGCCGCTGCCTGCGGCCGGAGTCGCGGACGCCGCGCCCGCAGGGAGATTGGCGGAGGCGTTGTTCAGTTCGCTCGTCTCGCGTTTGCGCGCCTCCTCCATCTTGCCTAGAAACTCCTCGCCGAGCGCGCGGTCGCGTTTGGCCGCAAGACGCAACACTTCGCCGCGCAGGTTCGGCAGATTGAGACCCCTCGTGTTGAGACGCCCGGCCGCGCGGTTCTGCTCTTCGCCGCGGCGCGTGTTCTCCACGTCGGCCGCCTCCGCCGCCTCCCACGCGCGGCGGAAGAGTGCGCGCGCGCGTTCCCTGTCCGTCTCCCAGAGGGTGTCGGCCGCCTGCGCCTGCACGCGCGCCTTGAGCGTCTGATCGCGGAAACCGCGCGACTCGTCCGCGAGCGTGTTGATGAGCGCGATGGCGTTTGCGCGCCGCGCGGCGGCCAACGGGTCGGCCGCGCCCGCCGCGCGCGTCTTCGACGCGGTCGCGGCGGCGGGCTTCTTCGGTTGTGCGGCAG
>DASVPS010000169.1:0-12250 GCA_036389555.1 Pyrinomonadaceae bacterium | reverse complement strand
CGGCTGCTACATCATCGGCGACGTGTCGGGCACGCCCCTCATCAAGAACGCCGCCAACGAGGGCGCGGACTGCATCAAGCACATCGTCGGGGAATTGCACGCAACGCCCGCAGAGCCGAAGGCCGAACTCGACGTGGCGATCATCGGCGCAGGCCCGGCGGGTCTCTCCGCCGCCATCCTCGCCAAACAGGCCGACCTCAGGTATGCCGCCATCGAACAGGACAAAGTGCTGGCGACGATTGATGCCTACCCGGCCAACAAATACGTCTTCTTCAAACCGGAGACGATGGAGTCGCGCGGCGGCATCGCCGTCGATGGGGCGGGCTTGCAGCGCGAGGTGATTCTGGAAACGTGGAAAAGCACGATGCTGCAAAACGGCGTTGTGGTCAACGAAAACGAGAGTTGCAAGTCGGTCAAGAAGGCCGAAGACGGCGACTACTTCGTCATCACGACGGAACAGGGCGTGGCGAAGGAAAAGAAGACTTACCGCGCGCGCCGCGTCATCCTCGCGCTCGGCAACCGCGGCACGCCGATGAAGCTCCGCCTGCCGGGCGAAGAGATGAAGGTCACGCGCGACGGGAAGGCCGAGGACAAAGTTAAATACAAACTGACCGACCCGGAAGAGTACCGCCGCCGGAAGATCATCATCGTCGGCGCGGGCAACTCGGCCATCGAGGCGGCCGTCGATCTCGTTGCCCGCCGCGACGGCACGAAGATCACTTTCCGCCCCGAAGAAGAGATCAACGAGGTCACGCTCGTCATCCGCAGCGACCTGAAAAACGATCTCAAGTTCGGCAACAAGCAACAGGTCTATGATTGCATTGACGAGGGCAAGATCAAGGTCTACTTCGGCACGGCGATCAAAGAGATTCGCGACGAAGAGGTGGTGCTGATGAACGCGCGCACGCAGGAAGTGAAGACGACCATCAAGAACGATTACATCTTCGCCATGATCGGCGGCGACCGCCCGACCAAGTTCCTCGAAGCCATCGGCATCAAAATCGGTTAAGCGCCCCGGCCGACGACAAATTCCCCGCACAAAATTCGAGAGGCCGCTAAGCATCCGGATGCTTAGCGGCCTCTCGAATGTTTGAGATGAAAGAAATGCTGCTACGGCTCGTTGCCGTTGTCGGGCACGGGGCGACCCATCGACTGGTAGATGCTCACGATCTCGTTCATCTTCTCGCGCGCCTCGGCGTTGTCGGGCTGGTAGCGCAGGGCGTGGCGATAATCTCCGAGGGCGAACTTGTAGAGCGCGGGCTGGCCGGCGTCGCGGTAGAGATTGCCGCGTTCGAGATAGGCAGAGGCGGCGGCGAGTTTGTCGGCCTGAGTCGCGCCGGACGCCTTAGCTTTCGCTTCCGCCTTTTCGATTTTGGCGTCGAGCGCGGCGGTGTCAATGCCACCCGGCTTGGTTGAACCGCTGTTGCCGCCCGCAGCGGGCGCAGTAGTTGTTGTAGCGCCACCGCCGGCCGGGCTGCCGCCGTGTGCGGAAGAGACTGGCGGGATACCCGCGTTCTGCGCCGGGCGCGAGGCGGACGACGCATTACCGTTGGCCGCGCCGACCGCGTTGTTCGTATTGGATTGTGAACCGCAACCGGCGGCTGCCAGCGCGGCTCCGCAGGTGAGAGCTAAGACAAAAGTTCGCATCTTGTGTTTCGGTTCCAGACTACCCTTAGATCAATTTACTTCCCGTTGTGACATTGGACACAAGTGGTTGGAGCTTTGGTCGCGGCGTTGCGCACTTTCACCGCATCGTGGCACACGTTGCAGTTGCGGTGATAGGCTTCCTCGTTCGTCAAAGTGATCGGATCGGACTCGTCCGGGTAGGTGACTTCAGGGTTGGCCGGCCAACCGGCGGGCTTGATGTCTGTCTGCGCGTGGCATTCGCGGCAGGTCTTGACGGGCTTGGCGTCGGCCTTCTCCAGAGAGGCCGTCGTCAGCACTTCCTCGCGCTCGGAAGTTTTGAGCACGCCCTTGAGCGCGGCCTTCGGCTGATCGGTGTGGTGGCATTCGGCGCAGCCGATGATGGATTTGCCGTCGGCACTGTAGGGCTTCGTGGAGTGCGTGTCGTGTGTAAAGAGAACGGATTTGCTGCCCTGTCCCGTCGCTTTGGCGTCTTTGCCGAGGATCACTTCTTTCGGTTGCACCTTGCTGCTCAGGGCGGCGAGGGAGGAGACGTTGCCGGACAAAGTGATGGCGGCAAAGCTCAGGGTGGCTGCGAGAACTAAAAGTAATTTCATGACTGGTCGTCCTTCAAAGTGGGGTCTGCCGAGGGCGGCAACCTTATTCAGAGACTCAGGAGAGATAAAGAGCAAGATTTGGTAGAGCGTTGAACCAAACAATCGACACGAACCCGGAAAGTTCATGCGTGCGAACACTATAAAACCGCCCGTGCGCGGTTGTCAATTTTCTTCCCCGAATTTAATGTGCCGCCGACTCTACCGATTGGGGAACCGAATAAGCGGGTTTCGCAGGAGGGTTCATTTCAAGGCTAAAGATACTTCATTCGCTTTAGTTTCGTCCCACTTACCGACCCAGACGTGTTCTATCTTTCCATGGTCATTGATCAAGAGAGTTGTCGGCGTGGCTGTCAGTTTATAACGCGCGAGCGAGGCTTCATTAAAAAACATAACCGGCAAAGGCGTTTTAGTGCTGAAATATCCCAACTTTCCGGCGTGAGCGGATACCGCTTGAGTGCCCTCTCTGTCGCCAACCACCCCGACCACGTTGAAACGATTGCTATCAATTTTATTAAGCACATCGCGCCACAGTGGAGCCTGCTCCGCGCAGTAGCGACAATCGGGCGAGAAGAACATGAGCAGGTGCCGACGCCCATCTTCCTTATATTTTAGTTCGTATGGTTGTCCACTCAGGTCGGCGCCAACTACGGGCGCGACGACCTCACCCTTTTTTAGTGAATTCGTCAGGGCATCAACTTTTTTTTCCGCCCCCCGCGAGTTGTTTGCGCAGATCGAAGTTTTGTTTGATGAGTAGTAGGTTGACAAGGCTGAGCGCCAAAATGAGACTCGCTGTTAACCAGGAGCTAAGGTGAGAAACTCTCTTTTCCGACATGTTTTTTGATCCTGCACTTTTCAGTTGTATTTGAAGGTGAGGCGTGATTAATCACCCGCGAGCGCGTGGCGAATCATCTTTCAATCTATTTTGTGTTCGTGAGCAGGTCGCTCACGCCCGAGAGAACTCCTATCGCAGCAAAGGTTCTCAAATCAGGCTTTCGTAATTTCTCAATGAGCGCGAAGGCTCCGTTTTCATCTTTCTTGGTTAATTCTTTGAAACCTCTGGTCAGTTGATAGCCTGTGTTATCAAGATTGCGGACGTACTGATGATAGGGTTTCTTATCGCTGGCGGCGGGGTCTGGCTTCGATACATTGTTTAGAGCTTTGATGGCAGACTCCAACAGCCCTGCTTTCTGCGACCCATCTGCCGGGTCACAAGTAATGCTCAATAAGAAAAAGACTTTTGCTTTTTCAACATAGTCTGAGGTAGCAACAGCAATCTTGCTGGCTTCAGCTAAAAGCCTTTGGGCGGCGGTCTGATCGTTGGATTTACCCCAGTACCGCATGATCAAGACCAAACCTTCCACTCTGGCGAGCGGCGAGTGAATGCGTCCTGCGCCCTTTTCAGCGAGCTCCGTATCTTTTGTCGCGAGCGTAGCTTTGACAAAATCTTTCAAAAACTGATCAGTCCAGTTTCGCCAAAAGTCAGGTGAGGTGGCGTCTATCTCAAGATCGAGTTTAGCCACAATGTCTAAGCAGAGAGTAAACTTCTTCTGTTCCATTGCCAGATGGGCTGCTCCCGCCAGCAATTCATTACGTTCAACCTTCGACTTCGTGGCTTCTGCTTCCGCGATCAAATCTTCGATGGGGTTCTGGCTCTCCTTGAGTCGTTTGTTGCGTTCCTCACCTGCCAATTCTCTCTCAGTGAAAAACGCACGCATGCCCAAACTTTGGGCTACGGCCTCGTCATACAATTCCGGGCTTAATTCCCGAACAACCGGCAAGACCTTGACCAATAAGTCGTAAGCGGTTTGTGTGGCCGGCACAACGACGAAATGCGCCGGTTGAGTGCGTGCGATCACCATTCCCACGAAGCGACGCTTTAATGTCACAGGTATTCTGGATTGTAAATAGATATCACTGACCCAAAACAATGTCTGAAAAGAAACGTGCGATCCCCTTTCCGCAACATTGACGATATCTGACAGCAACGACTCAAACTCTTGAGAGTTTTGTTTTTGCAGATCGTTTAAGTAGAAGGTCAGACCATCTATGTCCTGTCCCTCCTCTAACAGTTGACGTATCCGTCGGGCGGCGAGAGTCGAGCCGCCCTTGAGTTGGAGCAGGGCGCGAATGCGGTCGGATTCTTTATTATTCTTCCTGTTTTTTTCCGCGGCCTGAAATGCCTCGATCAACTTTGGCTGATACTTTTGTATCCAAGCTCCTAAATCACTTAACAAATAGTCAGCCATGAAGGGCGGAATTCCTTCGCTGTGCTGGCTGAAATCCGCAATCGCGTCCGAGGCTATCTGAGTGGCAAATAATTTATGCTCCTCAGACAGCACTTTACCTCCACTCAGGTGCGCTAGGATTTGATTGCGTGCCGAAATACGCAGGGCCGCTTCATCCATACTCTTGACGCTGTCCACAACCCGCATCAGAGTTGATTCTTTAAGAACTCGAAGGTGCAGTTGACGCAAATCCTGCGCTGCTTCTTGCTCCGGCGCAGCGGTTGACTTCGCCTTGGACTCGCGTTTGGCTTTGGCGGGGGAAGGCGCAGTTTTGCTTTCTTGCGCGAGCACCAGGCCATGAGCGAGTGCGAGCACGAGACACAACCTGCTCAAACGTTGAAACGCAATCTTCATTACGCCATAACCCCATCCGTCGCACCCGCCAGTGTTCCGCTCTTCTGCCCTTGCAGCAGAAACATCAACTGTCGAGTTCCGTCTGTGTAAAGGTGCTTTGCGCGTCGCCATTGATCACAGGCGAGAGAATATGGGTTAGCTCAAGTTGCTGGTGAAAAGTGGCTGAGGGAGACGAAGTTGATGAGGTTGCCGGTGGGTTTCTCCGGCAGCGCTTTGAGAGCAGAGTCTCTTCCGGTCGCCGAGCGCTTCCTGCATCTTTAGCGCCCACTCTCTCAGCCACCATATCTAGACGCTGTAATTAATTTGCCAGAGCTTCCTCTAACAATATCTCTTCATCACCAGTCTTTTTGGCACAGTCCTGTTTGTATGACTGGCCGTTCTTAGTGTAAGTGCATCCGACATTGTCTGTGCAGGAGCAGGAATCACCGGAAACGCTGATACTGCTTCCGTATTGGCACGAACCCACGCAGGCGGCGGCGAGAGCTGTGGTGGGAGGGTAAGCCAGCATTAGCCCGCTAGCTAAAACCAGCACCAAGCCAAGAACATAGAGTGAGATAGACGAGAGTTTTTTCATGAAAGGAATCTCCTTTGTGAGTTAGGTGTCTCCCTGTCAGAGTGGGTGGAGGCGGTTGAGGGCCGCCATTCAAACGGTGTTAAGTAGACCCAGAGAAAGGCTATCCAATCCCGACGATGCCTAAACCGTGAGCCAGCAATTCGTAATCATATACCCCCGTCACTTTCTGTCAAGCTTTGTTTCGGGTCAGTGTGGCATTAAATAAAACGTTTGTTCTGATCGATTCTACCAACGCATGGAGGCGTCAGACGCCCATGCGGAAAGTTTGGGCTTTGTGGCAACGCTTGCAGTCGTTGAAGTCTGCATCGCCGAAGGCGCGTCGCCCGTTGTGGCAGGTCATGCAGCTTTGCGCCCGCGTCGTGTTGAAGTGCTGCGAGACGGAGGGCGCGGTGACTTGCCGCGACTGTGGCAGACCGGCGCGCAGATTGTGGCAGTCGGCGCAGCCGAGACGCTGGCGCGCGCCGTGTGTGGCGTGGCTGAAGCTGGCACGGAAGGCGCGTGCATTGGTCGAAGTGCGCGAGTAGCGCGCCGTGAGCGAGTGGCAGACGTTACAAGAGGCGATGTCGCGCCCGTTCGCCTGCGAATCCGGGGTGTGACACTTGTAACACTGGCCGTGCGCGTTGAAGCCTGCGGGAATGGTCATGGCCGCGGCGCGGCGCGCGGCGGGCGTGTGGCAGGCGATGCAGCCGTTCGCGGGTCTGGCCGCGCCCGTGTTGTGCTGCGCGTGATCGAACTTCGCGTTGAAGCTGCGAAGCGAGGGGAAGCCTTTGACGGGCGGGTTCTGCGAATTCAAGTCCGTGTGGCAGATGGCACACATAGGGATGTTCTGTGTGACGAACTGCGGCAGGTGGCAATTGGTGCAGGCCTTGTGGCCGGGCAGTTTCGGGAGCGTCGCATTGTTCCCCTCGCGGCGGTGACAGTCGGCGCAGGCGAGCGAAGCATGGCGTTGGCTGTTGTGCAGGAACTTCGAGAAATCAAGGCCGCTCATCTGTTGCTGCTGCGGCTCGACGGACGCGGGCGAATTGGCTGCGGCGGAAGCCGAGGCGCGGCGGTTAAAGAGCGACAGGGCGGACAGAGCGACGATGCAGACGAGCAAGACGGCGAGCGCGAGCGCGCGGCGCACGCCCGCACGGCGCGGCGGGGCAAGGGGGGCGGCGTTTGCTCCGTCGTTACCCGTCACAGGTTGTTTTTCGTCGGCGCGGCGCACGATGGTTTAGCTGCCCCCCTTTGGTTTTTCGACACAGCGCGGAGGGATCAAATTCTCGATGCCGGTTAGCGTGCGAGGCTTCTTCCCGGCCTTTTCCAAAGCCTCATTTTCTTTCTTCGCAGATTCCAGCACGGCCGTGTAGTGGCTGCACGGCACTTCCGGGTTCAAGCTAATGGGCGGCGCGTGGCAGAAGGCACAGTCGAACTTGGCGTCTTTGCCGCGCGCCAACAACTCACCGAAGACAGAGCGCTTCCGGTCTGATCCAGACGCGATGGAGGTGTGACAGGCGGAGGTCGAACACGACGGCATGAGTTGTACCTGATTCGATTTCTGCCGCATCGCTTCGAGCGTCGAAGCCTTACGCGCGGCCGTGTGGCACGACAGGCAAGTTATGGCGACCTGCTTCTTCTCCTCGTTCGTCTTCGTGCGGTGCGGATCGAGTTTGACGTCCGTGTTGTTAAGGGCGTGGACGAACTTCGGAGAGACGCGCAGCGACAGCAAAGTCTGGTGCGTGGGCGAGAGGCCGCGCCGCTGCAACATCGCCGGAGTTATCCTCTGCGCTTCCCTATCGGCTGCCGGGGGCTTGGCTTGAGCCGCAGGCGACGTAGTGATCGCGGTCTTCAGCGCGGTCGTCTGGAATATGGTCTTCGCGCTGTTGTTATGGCAACCGCTGCACTCGGTCGCAAGCGGCGGCTGCTCGCGATTCTCCACGCCTTTCTGCCAGTGGCAGCCAAAGCAACTGGAATGCGTCGTCGGCGTATCCATGAAAGTGGCCTGCCGCACGGAGGGGTTGGGCGTTCCTGGCTGGACTGGGTCGAGCGTCTCCTTGTGGCAGTAATTGCAGGTGGCCTGAAGATTGCCCCTGCTCTCCATGTTCTTCTTGAACTGGGAGAGCATCGTCGTCTTTATATGATTCGCGTGCGGGAAGATGTCCGAGAATTGCGACTTTTCGTTCTCCTTCGGAAACTTGAAGCGCGCCTCGCCGCGCGGCGCGGTGACCGTGTGGCAGTTCGAGCAGATGACCGGGCGCGCGCCGCGGAAGAATTCCCGGCGGTGACAGTTGATGCAGGCCGGATGATCCGGGTAGTCGGCCACATCCGGCTTCTCGAACGAAGGGATGCTATGGCACGAAGAGCAGTTTTCGAAGTGGCCTTTGGTGGCGTGCGAGAAATTCGCGTAGTCGACGCGCGCGCGGGCGATGGGCAGGCGACGGCGCGGCTGCTGTCGTCGCTGCGGGCGGCGCGCGGCCGCGCCCTGCGGCGTCGCCGCTGCTGCTTCTGCTGCGCCCGGTTCCTTTGAAGCGGCGCGCGTGTAGACGCAGATCATCGCGGTGACGGACACGATGACAATCAGCGTAACGAAACGGAGATCAATGATGATTTGACGAAACAGACCCGCGCGTCGCAACCCGTTAGTCCTTTCGCTGTCGGCTCTTCGTAAATCTGACGCACGACCGGCTGAGATATCCGTTGCAGACCATTCTTGACATTAGCAAACGCATCGCCCGCTAAAAGTTTTGGAGCACTAGAGCAGAGGGCTTTCCTTGTAACACAGTTGGCACGGACTGACAACGATATTTTCTTGTGAGGCGACGGCGGCCGCGTCGATCAGCGGCGCGGCACGCGCCGGCGGGCGCGGCGCGCGTTTTAACTCTTCCCGCCGGCCGGACTTTTCTCCGCGCCTTCGCCGTCGAGGCCGGTGCGCAGTTGCGAGAGCGCGGGGTTAGCAGGATTGACGCTTTCCAGTTTGGCGAGCGTGGCGCGCGCCTCGGCCTTGTCGCCCTTGCGCGTGAGCGCGACCACCATGTTCTGCAACGTCGGCTCGTGGCGCGGATCGATTTCGAGCGAGCGGCGAAATTCGGCGAGCGCGCGTTCGTTATCAGGCGGGGTGCGCAAGAGGAAGGTTAGGCCGAGATCGGTGCGGACGTTGATGTCGTCAGGCTTGCGTGCGAGGGCGGCGGTGTACCACTTCTCCGCCGCGAGATAGTTGCCCGTGTCGTAGTTGACGTTGCCGAGCGCGACGACCGGCTCAAGTTCATCCGGCTTCAAAGTGTTGGCGCGCAGCAAAAACTCCAGCACGTCGTCGAAACGCTCGGTCTGGAATGAGGCGCGCGCGGCCTGCATCTGCGCTTCGTAGTCCGAGGGTTTTTCGCGTGCCGCCTTGACCGCCGCCTGCGCGGCCGTCTCCAAGCGTTGCTGATCGGCCACCGCGTTTGAAGGCAGTGCGGACTGTACGGCGCGGCCGTCGCCCACGAGCATCGCGGCGGCGCGCATATTCGCCCAACTCGCAAACCCGAACCCGAAGAACAGGCCGAAGCCCACCCCGATGAGGGAAAACAGGATATTCTCTCGATTCATAACTCTGTATGGTGACAGGTGACGGGTGACAGGTGACAAGTTAAAGCAGCTTGGCTTTCTAACTTGTCACCTGTCACCCGTCACCCGTCACCGTCTTTATGCGTATGAGTGTAAGCCCGGCAGCAGGTAGCTGACGCCGAGGTAGGTGAAGATGACGAGCAGGAAGGCGACGACGGCGAAGTAGGCCGAGCGCTTGCCGGTCATGCCGCGCGCGATGCGCGCATGGAGGAAGCCGCCGTAGGTGAGCCACGCGACGAACGCGCCCGTCTCCTTCGAGTCCCAGCCCCAGTAGCGACCCCACGACTCGTTTGCCCAGATCGCGCCCGTCACGAGCAGCATCGCGAGACCGGCGAAGGCCACGCTCGCCGTCTTGTACATGAGGCTGTCGAGTTTTTCGGCCGAAGGCAGAGCCTTGCGCAAAACGTCCGTGCGGAAGCTGAAGAAGACGACGAAGAGGGTGGCGGCAAACGCCGTGATGAGCGCGGAGAGTTCCACCGGGTTCGCGTTCAAACTGAGGATGAGCGACGAGCCGCGTTCGTTGACAAACTCCTGCGAGGCCGCGACGAAGCGCGACGGGTCAATCGCCTGCACCTGTTCGGGCGTCATGCCCTGCTGCTCTGCGAGCCATGCGCCGAACTGCGGGAACTGGTTCGGGTTAATCTTACTGACGACGTTCGTCATCGACTTGACCTGCGACACCAGCGCGACGACGGCGCAGGCCTGCGTCACGAGCGAGAGTTTCAGCAGCCAGTGTCCCCAGCGGCGCGCGCGCTCGTCCTCCTGCAAAAGATATTTGCCGAAGAGCGCGATGACGCCGAGAAGGAGCACGCCGGAGATGATGATGAGCAACCCGACGTAAGGGATGTCGGCGCGCAGGGGCAATCCCATGCGCGAGCCTTGCATGAAGGTCGAGGCCGTGTAGATGCCGGTCGTGAAAACCGAGAAGCGGCTGACGGTGGCGAAGACGCTGAGGCCGAAGATGGCCGCCCAGATCGCCATCGCTTCGGGCTTCGTGCCGACCTTCAAAAGATAGATGACCGCCGCCGCGAAACAGACGAGCGCCACGCCGTAAGAGAGCGAGGCGATGCCGACGTGGATTGGCCGCCAGTAGGAGTCGAGCACGGGCGGCAGGTTGATGAAGTCGTTGCCGATGAAGCGCGCTAAGACGAGTATGAGCGCGGCGAGCGGCAGAGAGACCGCGCCGATGAAGCGGAAATTCTTGCGCCCGGAAATAACCATCGTCGTGATCCCCGCGCCGAAGGCGAAGGCGAGCGACAAATCGTAGAGGTTGGCGAAGGGGATGAAGCGGAACGCCCACTCCATGTCGGCCGCGGTCTTGCCCTGCGCCTGAAAGATTTGCAACTCGCGGTCGTAGGCGGCGACCCAGCGCACGCACCAGCTCGACAAATTGAAGAACACGCCGAGGCAGCCCGTCCACAGACCGATCTTCTGCGCCATGTTCGAGGGCGCGTAGAGATTCGTCAGGTGGAAAGTGGCGGCCGCCAGATAGCAGGCGAGCGCGATCATCATCAGCGCGCCGTCGTCCATGAAGCGGCTGCCGCCCAACTGGATGCGGAGCAACACCATCACTATCGCGCCGACGATGGGGATGAGTGCCGGGAGATAGGACTTAAACGACCAGACGCTCCCATCTTCGTGTTTCGGCGACCCGGCTTTGACCGAGTCCGAGTCGGCTAAAATTTCATTACTGCTTAAAACTTCACTCATGATTTTTCACCTCTTGTGGTTGGCCGGTGATGGCCTGTAAGAGTTTTTTGAATTTATCTTCGAGCGCGACGATGTTGCGATTGGTGTTGCCGCCGAGGACGACCGAGAAAGTGCGCGCCTCGTCCTTCGCCTCTTCAATGACCGCCCAGACCCTTTGATGCGAGAAGAAGAAGACCGCCGCGAGGGCGACGAAAAGCATCCCGCTGCCGACGTAGAAGATCGTCGTGCCAGGATCGCGCTGGACGGAGAGCATGTGCGCCTCCGGCACTTTCTCGAAATCCGCGAGCCGGAACTTGTAGCCGGCGACCGCGCGGCCGACGGGCGCGCCCGATGGCAACTCCTGCGCGAAGGCGAAGGCGCGGCTGCGCTCGCCCGTCGGGCTGACCACGTTCAGGATCGCGGCCGGATTGTTGTACTCGCCCGACTGCGTTCCGACCTGACTGCCCTGCATCTGAAAGTCGGGCTGAAAGTCCACGTAATCGATCTTCGTCCCGTCGGCGAGTTGCGCCGAGCCGTCGCGCGTGAGTTTTACTTCCTGCGGCTCGCCGCCCGCCTCCGGCGTCAGGCGCAAGGTGATGTTGCGCGCATGGCCGACGTTCATAAAGCTCGCCTGAAAGAAACGATAGCCGCGATAGTCGAAGGGACGGTTCATCTGGACGAGCGCGTGGTGCTCGCCCGACTCGTCTTTGATCTTGATCCGCGTCATCCAGTCAATCGTGTTGTCGGCCGTGATCGGCCCTTCCTTTCTGATCAACTTTTGCTGGATGTCCGTGCAGGTCACTTCAAAGGACAGCGCGGCCGTTGACTTGTCGAGGCGGAAGGTGTTCATGTCCTCGATCTTGAAGACCGTCTCGGACATTTCGCCGGCCGACGCGCCGGGCTTCAGCCACATCGAGCCGGTGCGCCCGAATTGCGCCGTCATGAAGCCGCCAAAGAAGATCGTCAGCAGCGAGACGTGGACGGCGTATGCGCCGAGGCGATTCCACGTTCCGCGTTGCGCGAGAATGAGCGTGCGGTTGCCCTTCTCGTTCACGATGGGCTTGAAGCCGGTTTTGCGTGAAGCCTCTGCGATGCGTTCGGCGAGCGCGGCGCGGCTGTCTGCGCGCATCTCCAGCGTCGTCGTCACAGGCTGCTTGCGCAACCACGCGGCGACGACATCGAGTTTCGGGCGCACGACGTAATTCCACGCCCCCGGAAAACGCTCAATCGAGGCCAGCACGATGTTCAACGAAAGCACAAGCAGGAGCGCGTTGAAATACCATGCGTGGTAGATGTCGAAAAAGCCGAGCACGCCGCCGAGCAGTTTTTGCGAAGGCGTCAGCCCGGCGAAATACTTGTCGAAACCGTCCACGTTCGTCTGCATGATGAGCATGCCGATCATGCTGGCGCTGGCGAGCATGATGAGCAGCGTCACGCCGAAGCGCACGGAACTCAAGAGATTAAGGAGTCGCGTGATGAGCGAGGGAGTTGACCGGACGGCGGGGGCGATCCGGTCTACACGTATC
>DASVPS010000168.1:0-10103 GCA_036389555.1 Pyrinomonadaceae bacterium | reverse complement strand
GGATTTTAATCCGCAATCCGAAATCCGCATTCCGCATTCACTCTCATCCCTCATCCTTTCTTAAGAGTTTCGCCGCGGCGGCTTCGTCGAGAAACCATGCGAGCGCGCCGGCGCGGGGTTGTATGAGTTGCGAAGGGAGGCGTTGCGTGTCGGGCGCGCCGTGGATGACTTCCCGCAGCCGCTCGGCCTTGCTCGCGCCGGTGACGATGAACATGACGTGGCGTGCGTGGTTGATGGCGGGCGCGGTCAGGGTAACGCGGTAGGTATCGAACTTCTCCACCCAGTTGGCCGTGACCCAAGCCGTCTGCACGTCGAGCGCGTGCGTGCCGGGAAAGAGTGAAGCGGTGTGGCCGTCGTCGCCCATGCCGAGCATCACGAGGTCGAACTCAGGCCAGGCCGCATCGTCGCCGAAGAAGCCGCGCAGTTCGTCTTCGTAGAGGCGCGCGTTGGCGACCGCATCGCCCTCGCCGCGCATGCGATGAACGTTCTCTGCGGGGAGTGCGACGCGGGACAGCAGCGCTTCGTTCGCCATGCGATAGTTGCTGTCTGCATCGTCGGGCGGGACGCACCGCTCGTCTCCGAAAAACACGTGGACGCCCGGCCAGTAGAGTTGCGTGGCGAACTCGCTGCCCGCGAGCAGTTCGTAGATGCGCTTCGGCGTAGAGCCACCGGCGAGGGCGACGCTGAAGCGCCCGTTCGAGTTGATGCTCGCGCGCGCGAGTTCGACGAAGCGGAGAGCGGCGGCGCGCGCCACGCTTTCAGCGTCCGCGAAGATTTGAATATCAGGAGTCGCACGGTCGTCGGCTGGCATAGAGTTATGAAGTTCGCGAGTCGGGTTTCAAGCCTGTTCGACGGCGCAGCGCGCCGCACCGTAGAGCGCCGTCTTGTCGTCGAGGATGACGCGCACGGGGATGTTGGAGACGAGCGCGGACATGCGCCCCTTGTCCGTGAACGCGCGCATAAACGTGCCGTCTTTCAATTTCTCGATCAGCTTCGGCGCGATGCCGCCGCCGACGTAGAGACCGCCCGTCGCTTTCAGGATCAACGCGAGGTTGCCGGCCATCGCGCCGTAGATGTCTGCGAAGAGGTCGAGGGCTTTAACGGCCAGTTCGGATTTGCCGCTGAGGCCAGCCTGTGAGACGGCGGCCGAGCCGTCGCCCGCCTTGATCTGTTCGGCCAGCCAGTCGGGTTCTTCGCCGTACTTGTGGTCGCGCAGGAAATTGTAGATGTTGAACAGCCCCGGCCCGGAGAGCACGCGCTCGTAGCTGACGCGCCCGCCGATTTTGCCGCGCATGTAATTCAGGAGTTCGTGTTCGATGGCCGTGCGTGGGGCGTAATCGATGTGCCCGCCTTCAGAGGCGATGGGGCGATAGTGGCGGCCGTCATAGAACAGCCCGGCCATGCCGAGTCCCGTCCCGGCGGCGATGAGGGCGCGGTGTGCGCCGTGCTCCTCACGCCCCTCGTTGAGCGCGTGCAGTTGCGATGCGCCCAGTCCCTCTATGCCGTAGGCCGTCGCTTCGAGGTCGTTGATCAGGCCAACGCGCTCGATCTTGAGCGCATCGGCGAGCGTCTGCCCATCGACGATCCACTTGAGGTTCGGCGTCTTGACCTGCCCGTCCTTGACCGGCCCGGCGATGCCGAAGCAGGCGTGCGTCAACTGCGGTTGATGCTCGGCGACGAACTCCGAGATGATTGATTCGAGCGAGTCGTATTTGCCGCTGGGAAAACTCCGCTGCGCGAGCGGCTTCTCCAGCGCTTCCTGCTCGAAGAGGGCGACGTTCGTTTTCGTCCCCCCGATGTCTCCGGCCAATATCATATCTTTGGAAACTATGTGCTTCAGGTTCGACTAGCTTTTCTGCAAGACTTCGATCAATTGCCCGACTGATTCGACCGCCCGCTCGTAAATCTCATCGCGCGAGAGGATGCTGAGTTCGCGGCTCAGACGCTCGCCTTCGGACTTCGCCTCGTAGGAGACGACGCGCCCGACCGCGTGTGCGTCGCCGATCTTGGCCGAGGTCTCAAGCTTTGTCCACCCCTCGTTGACGCCCACGTAGAACTCCGCGTTCGTCGTTCCTGAACGGAGCGTGAGCGCGGCGATGAGACCATCGCAGTCCTGCCGGTCGCCGGCCGCGCGGAATGCGACGTTGAGTTTGCGGCCGTCGCCCGTCTGCAACACCCAGCGCGAGCTATTGCCTTCACGCACGAACTCGCCCGTTGGCCGCCACTTCAACGCCGAGGCCAGCCAGCCGACGGCGAGCAGGGCTTGCGCCGCGATCTGGTCGGAGGCGGCGTCGGGCGGATCGTATTCGATGAGCACGTCGTCAATCGCGTCGAGGTGCGGGCGGTAGTCGGGCACGTCCCAGAAACTCGCGATCAAATTGCGCCACGAAGTCAGACGCCCCCAGTTCAAATCGCTCGCCAGCATGAACTGACGGCGCGCGCCGATGATCTCGGCCAGCCGCTTCATGTCTTCGTGCGGGCGGTCGAACACGAGCGAATCGATCACGACGCGATCCGACAACTCGACGAGACGGTTGAAGAGCTTGTCGTCCTCGTGCGGGATGTCTTTCCACCACAGGAAGACCGGCACGTCCGGCACGACCAGAGGCTCAATCGCGCTCGCCACCGTATCGACGGCCGCGCCGCCCGCCTCTATCGTCACCTGTTCGCCACAGACCTGTTTTCCTCCGCCCCTTCCCGCGGTCTGACAGCGCGTGGAGACGTAAGCCTCAAGCGTGGCCTCGGTCGAATCGCGGTTCGCGATGAGGACGATTGCGCGACCCGGCGTGCGCTCCGTCACCTCGTCGAGCAAGTCATCTATCTTCGCGCGCGCCTCTTCGGGCGCGGCATAGACGATCAGGTTCAACACGCACACGCGCGTGATGCCCGACTCTTCCGCGCCCCCGGCGCTCTGCCAGTTCGCCGCCAGTTCCTTCTCCAAACGCCCCACGTCAATTCCCTGCGGCACGTTCCCGGCGGCGGCGCTCTGTTGATTTTCTGCACTCATAATATGAAATCCGTGAATGGTGAATCGTAAATCGTGAATAGATAAAACGGGTTCTTTCTATTCACGATTTACGATTCACGATTTACTTTCTTCCTCTATTCACGATTTACGATTCACCACCTTTAAGGTCTGCGCCAGCGGCGACCGGCTTGTTCCAGCAGGTCGTGTGTGGCCTGCGGCCCCCACGTCCCGGCTTCGTAGTTGGGGAAAGGCGCTTCGGCTTTAGTGGCCGCCCATTCTTCCAGAATCGGCATGACGATCTCCCAGCCGCGCTCGGTCATGTCGGTGCGCGCGTAGAGAGTCGGGTCGCCGAGGATACAGTCGAGCAGAAGTCGCTCGTAGGCTTCGGCGAGTTGGACGCCGAAGGATGCGCCGTAGCGAAAGTCCATGTTCACGTCGCGGATGCGCGTGACCTGTCCGGGCACTTTGGCGGCGACGCGCATCGTGATGCCTTCGTCGGGCTGGACGCGGATGATGAGCTGGTTCGGCGTCATCTGCTCCATCATCTCGGAGCCGAAGAGTTTGTGCGGCGCGTCTTTAAACTGGATCGCGATCTCTGTGACGCGCTTCGCCAGACGCTTGCCCGAGCGGATGTAGAAAGGCACGCCCGACCAGCGCCAGTTGTCGAAGTACATCGTGAGCATGGCGAAGGTCTCGGTCGCCGAGTTGGGCGCGACACCCTCTTCCTCCCGGTAGCCGGGGACGTGCTTGCCGTTGATCGAACCCGCGCCGTACTGCCCGCGCACGCACTCGGCGCGAATGCGCTCAGGCGTGAACGGGCGCACGGCGGTCATCGCCTTGATCTTCTCGTCGCGCACCGATTCGGAGTTGAGGCTCGCCGGAGGTTCCATCGCGACGAGCGACAACACCTGGAAGACGTGGTTCTGCAACATGTCGCGCACGACGCCCGCCTTCTCGTAGTAGCCGCCGCGCCCCTCGACGCCCACCGTCTCCGCGTTCGTGATCTGAACGTGGTCGATGTACTGGCGATTCCAGAGCGGCTCGTAGATGCCGTTGGCGAAGCGGAAGACGAGCAGGTTTTGCACCGTCTCTTTGCCGAGATAATGGTCGATGCGGTAAATCTGCGATTCGTCGAGGTGTTGATGGATGTCGCGGTTGAGCGCCTGCGCGCTGGCGAGGTCTGTGCCAAAAGGCTTCTCGATGATGACGCGCACCCAGCCCTTGTCCTTCGGCTTTGCCAAGCCAGACTGGCCGAGTTGCCGTACGGCTTCGGCGTAGAGCGACGGCGCGGTGGAGAGATAAAACACGCGGTTGCCCTGCGTGCCGCGCTCTCGGTCGATCTCGTCGAGCTTCTCGCCGAGTTTCGTGTAGTCCGCGCTCGTGCCGATGTCTACGGTCTGATAGTGCAACCCTTGCGCGAAGGATTCCCACACATCGTCGTCCACGCTCTTCGACTCGGAAAACTGCGCGATGGCCTGTTTCATGTTGGCGCGAAACTCTTCGCTGCTCAACTCCGTGCGCGCCGCGCCGACGATGGCGAACTCGGCGGGCACGAGCCGTTCCTGCACGAGACGGTAGAGGGCGGGCACGAGTTTGCGCTTCGTCAAATCGCCGGTCGCACCGAAGATGACAACCACGCACGGCTCGGCCGTCCGTTCGAGGCGCATGCCCGTGCGCAAGGGATTCTCCTGTACTGTTGCAGACATAAATTAAGGGATGAGGGATGAGGGATGAGGGATGAATCGGGAGATTTAAAAATTGATCCATTGAATCATCGGTTCATTGATTCAATGAAGAAATGAATCAATGGATCAATTTTTCTTCATCCCTCATCCCTCATCCCTCATCCCTCGGTCTCATCCTTTCTTGAGCATCTCTTCCCACTCGGTGTGGACGGCGGGTTGGCCGGGTTTGTCCGTTCGCTCGTAGGTGTGCGAGCCGAAGAAATCGCGCTGCGCCTGCGTTAGATTGAGCGGCAGGTTGGCGGTGCGATAAGTGTCGAAGTAGCCGATGCTGGCCGACATGCCGGGCACGGCGACGCCGGTCTGGATGGCGGTCGCCACCGCCCGACGCCAGTTGGGCTGCGACTGTTGGACGAATGCGTTGAAGTCCGGGTCGAGCAAGAGGTTCGGCAGGTCTGCGCGACGCTGGTAAGCCTGTTTGATCTTGTCTAGGAACCGTGCGCGGATGATGCAGCCGCCTTTCCAGATGCGCGAGCACTCGCCGAGGTCTATGTTCCAGTTGTAGGCTTCCGAACCGGCGCGGATGAGGTTCATGCCCTGCGCGTAGGAGCAAATCTTCGAGGCGTAGAGCGCATCGTGGATGGCCTGAATCATCTCGGCGCGGTCGCCCGAGAACTGCCCACGCTCCGGCCCCTTGATCTGCTTGCTGGCCTCGACGCGCTCCTCTTTGCGTGCAGACAAATTGCGCGTGTCGACGGCCGCGTCAATCGTCGGCGTGACGATGCCGAGGTCGAGCGCGATGTCGGAAGTCCACTTGCCTGTACCCTTCTGCCCGGCCTTATCGAGCACGAGATCAACTAAGGGCTGCCCGGTCTCTTCGTCCTTCACGCGCAAAATCTGCGCGGTGATTTCGATGAGAAACGATTCGAGGTCGCCCCGGTTCCACTCGTCGAACACGTCGGCCATCTCCGCGGCCGACATGCCAAGGACGGTGCGCATCAGGTCGTAGGCTTCGGCGATGAGTTGCATGTCGCCATACTCGATGCCGTTATGCACCATCTTGACGAAGTGACCCGCGCCGCCCGGCCCGATGTAGGTGACGCAGGGGCCGTCGTCAACTTTCGCCGCGATGGCTTCCCAGATCGGGCGAATCTGCTCGTAAGCCTGCCGGTCGCCGCCGGGCATCAAGCTAGGCCCCCAGAGCGCGCCCTTCTCGCCGCCGGAGACGCCCGACCCGATGAAGTTCAAGCCCTCGGCCTTGAGCGCCTTTTCGCGCCGTTCGGTGTCCATGAAATAAGAGTTGCCGCCGTCGATGATGATGTCGCCCTCTTCCATGAACGGCTTGATCTGGTTGACCGTCCAGTCCACCGGGTCGCCCGCCTTGACGAGCAGGATCGCCTTGCGCGGGCGCTCCAGAGACTTCACGAATTCTTCGGGCGTGTGCGCGCCGATCACTTCATGACCTTCCAAACGCCCGACGAACTCGTCAACTTTCCTCGGCTCGCGATTCCAGACGGCGATGGAATAGCCGTTGCGCTCGATGTTGCGCGCCAGATTCTCGCCCATCACGCCCAGCCCGATCATGCCGATCTTCGCTGTTTTAGTAGTCTGTTCAGGTGTAGACATAAGATTTCCTCGCTAAATTAAGGGATGAGGGATGAGGGATGAGGGATGAACAGGAATGATTCAACCGGTTGAACGGCTTTCTGATTCATCCCTCATCCCTCATCCCTCATCCTTTTTTCTAGGCTCCTGTCGCGCCGGAGCGTGGAAGGGCTTGGCCGATCAACTCCTGGAGGCGGTTGAGTCCGGCCTGCACGTCTGCGCCGAGATCGACCCGGAGGGCGCGGCGTCCGCGCGAAGCGAGCGAACGAAAATCGCCGAGCGCCTGCGCCTGTTTCAAAGTGCTGAACGTGTAGGGCTGCCCCGGAATCGGTAAATCTTTGAGATCGGACGCGGTGAGTTGCATGAAGACGCCCGCCGCCGAGCCGCCCTTGTGCAGTTGGCCGGTCGAATGAAGGAAGCGCGGCCCGTAGCCCGTCGTCGTGGCGCAGCGCGTCGCGTCGCGCAGGTGAGAGCGAATCGCCTGAATGGCCTGTTCGTATTCGGGCGTCTCCTCAAAGTAGTCGAGCAGGGCGATGTAGTCGCCCGCCCCTGCGCGCGCGAGGTGCGCGGTGATGGCCGCGCCGACCGATTCGTTTGGCAGCGCGGCGCGCGTCTCGTCGTCGGCGTAGAGCGTGAGCACGCCGTCGGTGGCGAGCACGCCCTGTTCGGGCAGCTTGCCGTCGCGCGCGTAAGTGTCCAGCAGTTCCTTCGTCGCGTCCTTCGACTCCTGCACGTTCGGTTGATCGAACGGGTTGATGCCGAGACGCCAACCCGCGAACGCCGTCGCGATCTCCCAGAGGAAGAATTCCTCGCCGAGATCGTAGAGGTCTGTCAGCGTGCGATAGACGACCGGATGCCCTGCGGCTTCCAGAGCCTTCAGCTTCGCCTCCGTCTCGCAGTCGATCTTCTCGACGCTGATGTGGACGAACAAGCGGTCGTCGCCGTAGACCGCAGGCGCGCCGAGCGTTTCGCCCGCCACCGGCACGATGCCCTTCCCGTCTTTGCCCGTGCTCTCGGCCAGCAGTTGCTCGACCCAGAGGCCGAACGAAGCGATCCGCGGATCGGTGCTGATGGTCAACTTGTCGCGCCCGGCGTTGGCGCACTCGCCGAGGATCGCGCCGAGGCGCGCGCCCGGGTTCTCCGCCGCAGGCACGACCGACGCGCACGCATGCACGACCCGTTCGGCGCGGTCGAGCAACTTCTTCACGTCCAAGCCCATCAGCGCGGCGGGAACCATGCCGAAGTAAGAGAGCGCCGAGTAGCGTCCGCCGATGTCGGGCGGGTTGAGGAAGATGCGCTTGAACTTGTCTTCCGTCGCCATCTGCTCCATGAGCGTGCCGGGATCGGTGACGGCGACGAAGCACTCGCCGGGATTCTCTTTGCGCTTCCCGACCTGATCGTACCAGTACTTGTAGAAGACGAGCGGCTCGGTCGTCGTGCCCGACTTCGACGAGATGATGAAGAGGCAGTGCGTGATGTCTATCTGGTCGGCGATGTCGGAGAAGGCGTCGGGGTCTGTCGAATCGAGCACGAGCAGTTCGGGATAGCCCTCCTGCTTGCCGAAGGTCTGGCGCAGCACTTCCGGGCAGAGCGACGAGCCGCCCATGCCGCAGACCATCGCGTGCTTGAACTCGCGCACGTTCCTGATGCGGTCGGCAAACTGCACGAGGTCGTCTTCGACGCCGATCATCATGTCGGGCACAGTCAGCCAGCCGAGGGCGTTCTTGATGATCTTCTGGTGCGATTCGTCCGACTTCCAGAGTGCGGCGTCCTTGCGCCAGATGCGGCGAATCACGTCGCCTTTGTCCGCTTCCTTGATCGCCCCCGCGACCGCCTCACTATACTTTCCCAACGTTGCAGTCAGCCTCTCGTTGATGCCTGAGAGAAACGCATCGCGCTTCGACTCAATGGATTCGGCGAGCGTGTCGAACGAGGTGACGAAGGAACTCAGCCCGTCCTTTTGCAACTTCTCGGTGACGGCTTTCAGGTCTATGCCGATCTCGCCGAGTTCACGGACGAGCGTGCGGCATTCGTCCAAGCCCTCTTCGAGCGTCAGCGCGACCTTGCCCTTCTCGCGGATGGCCGTGTAGGTTGCGGGCGGCACGGTGTTCACGGTCTCCGGCCCGATCAGGTTGTCAACGTAGAGCACTTCCGAATACTTCGGGTTCTTCGTGCCCGTCGAAGCCCATAGCGGGCGCTGCACCTGCGCTCCCTTCGCCTTGAGCGCGGCAAACCGCTCGCCGTGGAATATCTCTTTGAACTTCGCATAGGCGAGTTTCGCGTTGGCGACGGCCGCGCGGCCGAGCATCGCTTCGAGCCGCGCCTTCTCTTCGGGCGTCGCGGCGTGGCGCGCTTTGTATTCGAGGTCTGCGTCAATCGCCGTGTCCACGCGCGAGACGAAGAAACTCGCCACCGAGGCGATGTGATCCACGGGCTTGCCTTCGGCATCGCGGCGTTCGAGTCCGCGTATGAAGGCTTCGGCCACCTGCTCGTAATTTTCAATCGAGAAGATCATCGTGACGTTGATGTTGATGCCGCGATAGATGGCCTCTTCGATGGCGGGCAATCCCTCCTGCGCCGCCGGAATCTTGATCATCACGTTCTTGCGGCCGAGCCGTTTGAACAGGCGGTCGGCCTCTTCAATCGTCTCCTGCGTCTTGTAGGCGAGACCGGGGTTGACTTCGAGACTGATGTAACCGTCAACGCCGTCGGTATTGTCATAGACGGGCTTCAAAATGTCTGCCGCGCGGCCGATGTCTTCGACCACGAGGTCTTCGTAAATTTCGGAGACGCTCTTGCCGGCCTGCACGAGCGTGCGCAGTTGCTCGTCGTAATCGTTCGAGCCGGTGATGGCCTTCTCGAAAATGGTCGGGTTAGAGGTGACGCCGCGCAAGTCGTCTTCCTCGATCTTCTTCGCCAGATCGCCGCTTGCGAGCATCGCCCGCCGTATATTGTCGTACCAGATGGACTGGCCGGTCTTCATGATTTCAACCAGAGTATTACTCATCAATATGCTCCTTCGTCGCAGAGGTCAGAGGTTAGAGGTCAGAGGTTAGTAAGGATTAGTTCATACTGACCTCTGACCGGCCACCGCCGACCGACTACATATATTCTTGGCGTTATCTTCTACTGACCTCTAACCTCTGACCTCTAACCTCTGTATTTATCCATTTCGCGTTTCGCCGTGTCCACCACGTTCTCGACCGTGAAGCCGAACTTCTTGGTCAACTCTTTGAGGGGCGCGCTCGCGCCGAAGGTCTTCATGCCGACGATGGCCTCGTTGCTGTTGACGTAGCGACGCCAGCCGAACGTGCCCGCCTGTTCCACGGCGACGCGCGCTTTGACCGACGGCGGCAGCACCTCGTCCTTATAACTCTCGTCCTGATGCTCGAAGATTTCCCACGAAGGCAGGCTGACGACGCGCGCCTTGACGCCTTCGGCCGAGAGTTTTTCGTAAGCCTCCACGCAGAGCGAAACCTCCGTGCCCGTGCCGATCAGGATCACTTCGGGCTGGCCGCCGTCAGTCGCGTTGTCGGCGAGTATGTAACCGCCGCGTTTGACTCCCTCTGCGCTCGCGTAACGGGTGCGGTCGAGCGTCGCCATCGGCTGGCGACTCAAGACCATCACGGCCGGCTCGTGCCTGAGTCCCATCACGACGCGCCACGCTTCGGCGACTTCGTTAGCGTCGCCCGGACGCAGCACGATGAGGCCGGGAATGGCGCGCATGCTCGCGAGTTGTTCGATGGGCTGGTGCGTGGGGCCGTCTTCGCCGACGCCGATGGAGTCGTGGGTGAACACGTGGATGACCGGCAGTTCCATCAGCGCGGAGAGGCGGATGGCGCCGCGGG
>DASVPS010000167.1:0-28204 GCA_036389555.1 Pyrinomonadaceae bacterium | reverse complement strand
CGCTGGCGATCAGGGAGGGCGCGCTCGATGCGAAAGACCGACGCATCGCGGTTGCCCTCGCCAATGTCGGTGCGGTCAGGATCGGGTTGAAGGATTTCGACAAGGCCGAAAGTCTTTACCGGCGCGCGCTCGCAATTTATGAAGGGGCGGGCGAGCAGGACAGCGCGTCCGTGATGGGCGTACTGGATCAGCTCGTCTACATCTCCACTTTCAAGCGAGACTACGAGAAGGCGGAGGCATCGGCGCAGAAGCTCATGGCAATCGCCGAGAAGAAATACAAGCCGGAGCAACTCGAAATGGCGCGCGCCCTCGTCACGCTTGCGGAGTTGGCGCGGTTGCAACTCGACTCCAAGCGGGCGCGGTCGTTGTACGCGCGCACTGTTGCCATTCTGGAAACACACCCGCCCGCCTCTGTGCCGAAGGGGATCACGGCTTCGCTGGCGAATTATCTGGGTCTGCTCTACGGCGAAGAGGGCGGCAAGGACAGCGAACTGACGGAGCGGATCAACAAACTGTTCATCGCCATCGCTTCCGGTGCGTCGTCGGATGGCGCGAGAGTGGTAGAGGGCGGCATCATCAACGGTAGAGCACTCTTCAAACCGCAGCCGGAATATCCGCCGGCCGCCATCTCGGTGCGTGCGCAGGGCGTGGTGCGGGTGAAAGTCACCGTTGACGAGTCGGGCAAGGTGATCAGCGCCAAAGCCTTCGACAACTCTCCGCACCCCGCTTTGTCGCGTGCCGCCGAGGCGGCGGCACTGCGGGCGCGGTTCACGCCGACGCTGCTCAGCGGCATGCCCGTCAAAGTCAACGGCGTCATCACCTACAACTTCGTTTTAGGGCGCGGCGGAAGGTTGTGACTCAATGCGAGCGGTGTTACAGCGTGTGACGCGCGCGTCGGTGAAGGTCAAGGGCGAGACGGTCGGCGAGATCGGCGGCGGCGCGCTCGTTTTGCTCGGCATCGCGCGCGATGACACGCCGGAGGACGCGCGTTACCTTCTGGAGAAGATCACCGCCCTACGCATTTTTGACGATGCGGAAGGGCGCATGAATTTGTCGGTCGCGGAGACGGGCGGGGCGTTGCTCGTCGTCTCGCAGTTCACGTTGTACGGCGACGCGCGGCGCGGACGCAGGCCGTCCTGGAGCGAGGCCGCCGCGCCCGAAGTGGCCGCACCGCTCTATGAGTTTTTCGTCACAGAGGCGCGCAAGACGCTGGCGCGGGTGGAGACCGGAAGCTTCCGACGCATGATGGAAGTCGAACTCACGAACGACGGGCCGGTGACGATCCTGCTCGATAGCCGAAAGCAGTTTTGAGCGGGGGAGAGAATTGGCCGCGGAGCCGTCCGCGCAGTCGCGGCTGCTTCGCGCCTCCGCTCCTTTGTGTTTAGATATTCGTTTTAGCCTTTAACAAAATCGAGAAGGATGAGAAAGATGAATTGTAACTTCAGACGTTGGACGATTGCGCTGCTCTGCTTTGCGCTCGCGCTCTCGGCGTTGGCGTGCGGGCAGGGGTCGAATTCCAACAGCGGGGCGGACGGCGATGCCGAGAGCGCGAACGTCAAGACCGGAGTCAAGCCGGAGGCGGACACGGAGGCGGCGATCATCGAGACGGACTTCGGGCGAATCGTGATCGAGCTTTACCCGAACCTCGCGCCGCAGATGGTGGCGCGCTTCAAGAAACTCGCGGGCGAAGGTTTCTACAACGGGACGGCCATCCACCGCATTGACCCGGAGCTGGGGATCATACAGGGCGGCGACCCGAACTCTAAAGATAACGACCCGGCGAACGACGGCATGGGCAGTTCGTCCGAACCGAACCTCCCGGCGGAGTTCAGCGACATCGAATACGAACGCGGCACGGTCGGCGCGGCGCGCAGCCAATCGGAGGATTCCGCCAACAGCCAGTTTTACGTCACGCTTAAACGCCAGCCCGCCTTCGACAGACGCTACACCGTCTTCGGCCGTGTCATCGAAGGCATCGGCAATGCCGACATCATCAGCACCGCGCCCCTCGCAGAGGGCACGCAGGATCGACCGGCCGACAAGATTATCGTCAAAAACATCACGCTCGCCCCGCGCGCCAATTTCAAATAAAAGCCGTAAATGGTGAATCGTAAATCGTGAATAGAAGAAGACAAGTTTTCTCTATTCACGATTTACGATTTACGATTCACGGCTTTTAAACTAGATCGAGTCGTCTTCGGTCTTCGAGCGCGGGTCGAGTTCAAAGCGGTCGCGGTCGCGTCGGTCGATCTTGTCTATGAATTCGAGTTCTTCGTTGTCCTCGAAGTTGACGCCGACGGCGTGTGCGTTCTCTTCTACGTCCGACTGATCGGGCGTCGGATTGTCGCCGGAGACGGACTCCGTGCCGCTGTCGTTAACGTCTTCCCAGGAGGCGTCGAGGTCGCCGCCTGCGTCGCCCGGCGAGGCCGCGGTGTTGTTGCGCAGACGTTGCGCAAGTTGTTCCGGGTCTTTCGGCGCGCGCGCGATCTCTTCTTCCATGAACTGCTCGATCTCAGGGTCGGGCACAAAGTTCGGATCGTTGCTCAGGTACTCGAAGTCTTCCGGTCTTTTCTTCGGCATCTTTCCATCTCCCCGTGCGATGAATCAGCCGCACGTGCGACCTGAACTCTCGCCCCGCCGCCGTGCCCTGCTCGCACTGATTGGTTGCTTGTTGAACTTGGCAAGCAATATAGCAAATGCAAACTCGCCTAACAAACAGACGGCGCGCGAAGCCTGCGGGGCGCACGCGGAAAAAGTGATGCGCTTGACGGAGCGCGGGAGGGGAACTTAAACTTAAACGTATTAAATTTTCGCCATCAATGTGAGCGTCCGCGCCCGACGAAGCGCGCCCGTTTCGGCGGGCAACAAGCGCGCTCTGTAATCCGCTGAAGCCTTTCAGCCGCGAAGGAATTTTGCAAACTCCTATGACTCATAATCTCTTCAATTCATTACAACGCTTCGACGCCGGGCAGTTCTACTCGCTGCCGCAACTGGAAAAAGAGGGCGTCGGCCCCGTCTCCACGCTGCCCGTCAGCATCCGCATCGTGCTCGAATCACTGCTCAGAAACTTCGACGGCAAAAAGGTGGAGGAAGAGGACATCCGCGCGCTCGCCAACTGGCAGCCCAACGCCGAGCGCACCGAAGAGATTCCCTTCATCGTGGCGCGTGTGCTGTTGCAGGATTTCACGGGCGTGCCGCTCCTCGTAGACCTCGCCGCGATGCGTTCGGCCGTGGCGCGCATGGGGCGCGACCCGAAGATCATCGAGCCGCTCGTGCCCGTCGATCTCGTCATAGATCATTCCGTGCAGGTGGATGCATGGAGCACTTCGGACGCGCTTGAGCGAAACATGGAGACGGAGTTCAAGCGCAACCGTTCGCGCTACCAGTTTTTGAAATGGGGCACGCAGGCCTTTGAGAGTTTTCAGGTCGTGCCGCCGGGGATCGGCATCGTGCATCAGGTCAACCTCGAATATCTGGCGCAGGGCGTCATCGAACGCGACGGCGTCTATCTGCCCGACACGCTCGTCGGCACCGATTCGCACACGACAATGATCAACGGCCTCGGCATCGTGGCCTACGGCGTCGGCGGCATCGAGGCCGAAGCGGGCATGCTCGGCCAGCCCGTCTATTTTCTGACGCCCGACGTGGTCGGCGTTAACATGACGGGGAGCTTGCGCGACGGCGTGACGGCGACCGATCTCGTCCTGCGCGTGACGGAGATATTGCGCGCGGCGAAAGTGGTCGGGAAGTTCGTAGAGTTTCACGGCGAGGGCGCGGCGAGCATTCCGGCTTACGACCGCGCGACTATCGCCAACATGGCTCCCGAATACGGCGCGACCATCGGCTTCTTCCCGGTGGACGAAAAGACGCTCGAATATTTCCGCTCCACCGGCCGCAGCGAGGAGCGCGTGAGCGCCATCCGCAGCTACTACGAGGCGCAGGGCATGTTCGGCATCCCGCGCGCGGGCGAGTGCCAGTACAGCCAGTTGATCGAGTTGAACCTCGCAGAGATCGAGCCGAGCGTCTCCGGCCCGAAACGCCCGCAGGATCGCATCCCGCTCTCCGACCTCAAAGAACGCTTCAACGACCTGCTGCAAAAACCCATCGGCGAGAACGGCTACAACAAGCGGCAGGAAGAGATCGACGCACGCTTTCCCGTGAACCTGAGCGCGGGGGCGGCGGCAGCGGCGGCGGCGGGCGGCAACGGTCGTGCGCTGCCGGTGCTCGCGGGCGGCGGCGGGCAGGAATCGGAATCCGTCCCGCAGGGCGAAGGCCATACCAGCGAGAAGAACACGAGCGCGTTAACCGAGATCGAGATGATGAACAATCGCCCGACGCCCGACCGCGTCGAGGACGACGACACGGATTCGAGCAAACAGGCCGACCTCAAACGCAACGCCATGCTCGGCCACGGCGACGTGGTCATCGCGGCGATCACTTCATGCACCAACACCTCTAATCCGTCCGTGATGCTGGCGGCCGGCATACTGGCGAAGAATGCCGTGGAGCGTGGACTCAAAACCCAACCCGCCGTCAAGGCTTCGCTCGCGCCCGGCTCGCGCGTCGTCACGGAGTATTACAAGAAGACTGGCTTGCAGCCCTACCTCGACCAACTCGGTTTCAACCTCGTCGGCTACGGCTGCACGACCTGCATCGGCAACTCCGGCCCGCTCGACCCGCGCATCGAAAACGTCATCAACGAGCACGATCTGGTGGCGGCCAGCGTGTTGTCGGGCAACAGAAATTTCGAGGCGCGCGTGCATCAGAGCGTCAAGGCGAACTTCCTGATGAGTCCGCCGCTCGTCGTCGCCTTCGCGCTCGCCGGTCGCATCGACATCGACATGACGACCGAGCCGCTCGGGAAAGGTAAACGCGGCGAGGACGTTTACCTGCGCGACATCTGGCCGACGCTCGAAGAGATCGGCGAGGGCTTGCGCGCCGCGACCGACCCGGAAGTCTACCGCCGGCTCTACAGCGACTTTGCCGAACAGAACCCTTTGTGGAACGAAATTCCGTCCGTCACTGGTCACGTCTACGATTGGGACGAGCATTCGACCTATATTCAGGAGCCGCCCTATTTCGAGAAGTTCGGGATGGACGCGGGCAGGTTTTGCGACATCCGAAACGCGCGCCCGCTCGCCATCTTCGGCGACTCGGTGACGACCGACCACATCAGCCCGGCGGGCGCGATCAAGCCCACTTCGCCCGGCGGCGTCTACCTGCAACTGCGCGGCGTCCACGTTGACGATTTCAACTCCTACGGCGCGCGGCGCGGCAATCATCAGGTGATGGTGCGCGGCACGTTCGCCAACGTGCGCATCAAGAATTTGATGGTTCCCGGCACGGAAGGCGGCGTCACCTGCCTGCAACCCGTCAATCAGCAGATGAGCATCTACGACGCTTCCGTACAGTATCAGGCTGCGGGCATCCCGCTCGTCGTCATCGCGGGTCAGGAGTACGGCACGGGCAGTTCGCGCGACTGGGCTGCGAAGGGCACGCGCCTCTTAGGCGTGCGCGCCGTCGTCGCGCAGAGTTTCGAGCGCATACACCGCAGCAATCTCGTCGGCATGGGCGTCCTGCCCTGCCAGTTCAAAGAAGGCACGAACGCCAAGACGCTGAATCTTGACGGCACGGAAGTCTTCGACATCACCGGACTCGAATCCGACGAGATCAAACCGCGACAGGACGTGACGCTCGTCATCAGACGCCAATCGGGCGAGACCGAAGAAGTGCCCGTCACGCTGCGCATCGATACGCCGATTGAGATCGACTACTACCGCCACGGCGGCATCCTGCCCTTCGTGCTGCGACAACTCATCACGCAAGAGTGATGCGTCTTTTGTTCACCGGCATGGGGCTTGGCCTCCTGTTCTTTGTGGCCTACGACGTTTACGCCACGATCCTCGACGCAAGCGGGCGCGCCGGTCCGCTCAGCCGTCTGGTGAATCGCGGCGTCTGGGCGGTGGGGCGCTCTCTGGCCTTCCGCTTCTCCCGCCAACGCCGCCACCGCCTGCTCAATCTCGTCGGGCCGATGTTGATGCCCGTCCTCATCGTCCTCTATCTACTGTTGCTCATCAGCGGCTTCGCGCTCATCTACCTGCCGCGCATGCCCGCCGAATTCAGCGTCCACCCGTCGGCCGTGAGCGCCAACTGGATCGAGTCGCTTTACTTCAGCGGCACGTCGCTCATCACCATCGGCTATGGCGACATCACGCCGCGCACGCTCTTCGTGCGTTTCTTCGCGCTCATCGAAGGCGCGAGCGGCTTCGCCCTCATCTCGCTCGCCGTGACCTACCTGATCACGGTCTACAGCGCGCTCGAACGCAAACGCGTCATCGCGCTCTCCTTCTATCATCAGGCGGACGGGGGCGCGGACGTGGCGGGCTTCATCGCGCACCACTTTGTCGCCGAACGCTTTCACGGTTTCGAGTTCGTTCTGCGCACGGCCGCGCGCGAAATCAACGAGCTACAGGAGTCGCACGTCGAGCATCCCGTCATACACTATTTTCACCCCGTCGCCGTGCATAAAAGTATGCCGCGCATCTTCTTCCTCATCCTCGAAACATGCGCCGTCATCAACAGTTGTCTGGACGAAGAGGAATACCCGGAGACGTGCGGCCACCCGGAAGTGCGCACGCTCGAAGCCAGCGGCCTCCACGTGCTCGATCAAATCGTCGTCGCGCTCGCACTCAAACGCGAACGCCCGGCCGAAGACCCCGCCGAGACGGCGCGCCGTCTGCAAAGACGCTACCGGCGGACGCTCAAGCAACTGGCGGAGGCCAATATCAAAACGCGCCGGGACGCGAACAAGGGTTGGGAAATTTACCGCGAGCAGCGCGAGCGTTGGGAGACGAAACTGTACGTCTTCTCCGATTACCTCGGTTACGATTGGGACGAGGTGACGGGCGACAAGGATCTGCGCTACGCCGCCGACGAAGAGACCGATCAATCAGAGGCCGATGAATTGAAGTCGTAAAACTCCCGACGCTTCGTCTGCCCCCTTTCAGCGTCCTCTCCGCACGCTCTTTTCCTCCCTGTGGCGAATGCCTCAAGCATCGGCCGCACGCAATCAACACCCGCTTGAGTTCGCCCGCCTCGGAAAATTTTTGTCCCGCCACCTGATCCCTTTCCTGTTTTCACTGCGCGTTATTAAACGAGAGACGAGCCGGACGAGCGATAGAGATTTTCGGTCGGCCTCAGGATTATGCCGGAGCGGCATTGATAAATTATTGACACGCTATCAAACAGGAGAGGATGAGAGTCATGAAAACCGTTCAAACAACGCGCGTCTCGCGTCTGTCATACATCGCACTGGCGCTGCTCTGCGCCATCAGTTTCGCCAGCCTGCCAAACTTTTCAGCCGCTGCCGCCGTGTTGGTGGATGAAGCGCCGAGCAAGATCGCCTTTGAACGCGGCGGCAGCATCTACACGATGAACGCCGACGGCACGAACCAGACAATCGTCGGCGAGCCGTTCGTGCTGGCGATTGATCCTGCTTCGTCGCCGGATGGTACGAAGTTCGCTTTCACCTGCGGCTCCGAGCCGCTCAACATCTGCGTGATGAACGCCGACGGCACGAACATCCAGGCGCTCACGAACGAGAACGCCGACGGCGGCGCGGCCTGGTCGCCCGACGGCACACGCATCGCCTTCACCAGCTTCAGGGAACTCGGCGGCAGCCACATTTATTTGATTAACCCCGACGGCACCGGCCTCCAGCGTTTGCCGATCAACGATGCGAGCCTCACGGCCGAGAGCGGTGCGGCCTGGTCGCCAGACGGCACGCGCATCGCTTTCGTCGGCGAGTCGGAGTCCGGCTACGACATCTACACGGCGACTCTCGACGGCGCGGTCACGCGCGTCACCTTCAACGGCAGCTACAAGGGCAGCCCGGCCTATTCGCCCGACGGCGCGCAGATCGCCTTCGACACGCTTGCGACCATCTCCGCAGTCAACGTGGGCGGCGGCGCGATCACCGTCCTCACCTCCGACGGCGACTCGAACCTCTCGCCCGCTTATTCGCCCGATGGCACGCGCATCGCCTTTCGCCGCGAGATCATCTTCCGTGATGAGAACGGCAGCATCGTCGGCCGCGAGGACAGCATCTACACGATGAACCCGGACGGCACGAACGTGACGAAACTGAACGCCCCCGGCTCAAGCCCCAACTGGGTGCGCGCGCAGGTGCAGCCGCCCCCGCCGCCGGTCAAAACGCCCGCCGAGCGCATCAGCGACCTCAATGCCCTCGTGCGCAGCTTCGGCCTCAACCACGGGACGGAGACCAGCCTGACGGTCAAGCTGCGCGACGCCTTGAACGCACTCAACGCCGGTAACACGGCCGTCGCCTGCGCCAAACTCGCGGACTTCGCCAACCACACCCGCGCGCAGTCGGGCAAGAAGCTGACCACCGCGCAGGCCACGCAGTTGATTGACGAAGCGAACTCGATCCGCGCCGCGCTCGGTTGCAGTTAAGAGAACGCGCGTAACAGATAGCTCCGGGCAAAGATGCGCCGGAGTTGTGAGAGGGGCGGCCGCCTTGGGCAAGGACGGCCGCCCCTTCTAAGTTTCGGGGCGGCGCGCCCGCGCGCGTGCGAACCGTGCGCGGGCGGGATCGGCCGTTTAGACTTCGCTCTGAGTAGATGATAAAGTAATGGTCGTAAACGGAAGTTCAAACAAGACTCTCCAACATAATTTTTTAAGCATCTGAGACAAGGAGTTTCCCATGTCGTCTTCTCAAACCGCATCCGCATCGCCTCGTCGTTATCAATTGTTCATTGACGGCCAGTGGGTTGACGCCGAGTCCGGCAAAACTTTTTCGACGCCGAACCCCTCTACGGGCGAGACGCTCGCCGAAGTGGCCGAGGCCGACAAGGCCGACGTGGACAAGGCCGTCGCCGCCGCGCGCCGCGCCTTCGAGGGCAAGTGGTCGAAAATGAGCGCGCGCGACCGCGGGCGTCTGATCTACAAACTCTCGCAACTCATCGAGGCGAAGTCGCAGGAACTCGCCGCCCTGGAAACGGCCGACAACGGCAAGCCGATCAAAGAGTCTATGTACATAGACCTGCCGGGCGTGGTGGAGAATTTTGAATACTTCGCCGGGTGGGCGACCAAGATCGAAGGCGAGACGATCCCCGTCCCCGGCCAGATGTTCAACTACACTCTGCGCGAGCCGCTCGGCGTCTGCGGCCAGATCATCCCCTGGAACTTTCCGCTTCTGATGGCCGCCTGGAAACTCGCGCCCGCGCTCGCCGCCGGCAACACCATCGTCTTGAAACCGGCCGAACAAACTCCGGTCACGGTGTTGGAACTCGGCAAGTTGATTCAGGAGGCGGGCTTCCCCGACGGCGTCGTCAACATCGTGCCGGGCTACGGCGAGACGGCGGGCGCGGCGCTCGCGTCGCATCCGGGCATAGACAAGATCGCCTTCACCGGCTCGACCGAAGTCGGCAAGGTCATCGCGCGCACCGCAGCCGACAACCTGACCAAAGTTTCACTCGAACTCGGCGGCAAAGCTCCGAACATCGTCTTCGCCGACGCCGACATCGAACAGGCCGTGAGCGGCGCGATGATGGGCATCTTCTTCAATCAGGGACAGGTCTGCTGTGCCGGTTCGCGTCTCTTTCTGGACGAGCGCGTCAAGGACGAATTCCTCGAACGCTTCAAGGAGCGCGCCGAGCGCGTCAAGGTGGGCGACCCGATGGACAAGACGACGCAGATGGGGCCGCAGGTGTCCGCCGAACAACTCGCGCGCATCAAGGGCTACGTCGAGATCGCGCGCGGAGAGGGCGCGACCGTCTTCACGGGCGGCGGGACGCCGGAACTCGAAGGCAACTTCAAGAACGGCTACTTCTTCCAGCCGACCGTCTTCAGCGAAGTGCAGAACACTATGCGCGTCGCGCAGGAAGAGATCTTCGGGCCGGTCGCTTCGGCCATCACCTTCAAGGACGAAAAGGATTTGATCCGGCAGGCCAACGACACGATCTACGGTCTCTCGGCCGGCATCTGGACGAAGGACATCACGCGCGCACACCGCTTCGCCAAAGAGATCAAGGCGGGCACGGTCTGGATCAACACCTTCAACATGATGAACGCCGCCTCGCCCTTTGGCGGCTACAAGCAATCCGGCTACGGGCGCGAGATGGGCAGGCACGCCCTCGACCTCTACACACACGTCAAGAGCGTCTGGGTCGATCTCTCAGGCAAACCCATCGGCTGGTACGGCAACTAAGGGAAGGGATGAAGGATGAGGGATGAGGGATGAATCAGAAAAGCATTCAACAAACTGAGTGCTTTTCTGATTCATCCCTCATCCCTCATCCCTCCGCCCTCACTTCCGCCTCTCCCGTATTTCAACAGAAGAAGGAGAAGCCATGCGCTCACGTCGGAAAGTTTCTATTCTCGTTTTAACCCTCCTCTCGGTTTTCCTGTTCACCGCGTGTCCGAGCAAGACGAACATCGGTAAAATTCTCGACAACCCGGATCGGTATCGCGACAAAGAGGTCGGGATCACGGGAACGGTGGAGGACAGCTACGGCGTGCCTTTCGTCGGCGGGGCGTACAAGGTTGACGACGGGACGGGCGAAATCTGGGTCGTCTCGAAACGCGGCGGCACGCCCCGCAAGGGCGCGCGCGTCGGCGCGAAAGGACGTGTCTATCAGGGCTTTAGTTTCGGCGGTCGCAACTTCGGCACCGTGATCGAAGAGTCAGACCGGCGCACCAAATAAGAGATTGATTCATTGGCTCATTGATCCATTGATTCAATGAATAAATGAGTCAATGAATAAATTGCTTCCAGCTCTCGACGCACAATTCGCCGCGCTGCACATGCGTTCGGGCGCGCTCGTGCGAGCAGTGCCCGCGGAGAAACTCTACTGGCAACCGCGCGTCGCGGGGGCAGGCGCGCCGCCAGTCTATTCGTGCGGCGAACACATCCTGCGCAGCGCGGCGTGCGTCGAGCAGACGTTCGGCGGCGTCACCGCGAATTTGTGGGACGACCCGTTCGAGTGGACGCTGCCGGAAACCCTTGCGACGCCCGCGCTCGTCGCAGAATATCTGGCGGAGGTTGAGGCGACGCGCCGGCGCGGCCTCGCGCTCGTCAAAACGGACGCGGATTTGTTGAAGCAGATCGCCGTGCCGTCGGGCGAGATGCAGACGCTCTTCGCGCTCCTGTCAGGCACGCTCGCGCGCGCCGCGCATCATCAGGGGCGCGCGTTCGCCACCTTCCGGCTGTTCTCGGACGAACGCCTCCCTTCGCTTTGAAGCGGCAGGCCGCATCGAACTTTGACGGCTCATCGAACGTAGTCTAAGCGCGTGCGTGTTTAACCGACGCGCCGCGTATCCGTGTAAACGACAGAAAGGATGCTCCCCATGTATTGCCCGAAATGCGGCCAGTCGCAAGTGAGCGCGGACGTGCGCTTCTGTTCGCGCTGCGGGTTTCCGCTCGTCGTCGTGGGAGATTTACTGGTGACGGGGGGCGTACTTCCCGCCCACATGCCCGGCAACGAAGGCTTCGGCGCGCAGCCCGTGTCGCCGCGCCGCCGCGGCGTGAGGCGGGGCATCGGCATCATCCTCTTCGGCATTCTCCTCGCTCCTTTTTTCGCCATCCTGCACGAAGCGGTGGGCACTCCTGAAGAACTGTTGACGCTCTCTTTAATCGTGACGATGGCCGGGTTCTTAAGGCTCATCTTCGCCGCATTTTTTGAAGAAGCCTCGCCGCGCGCCCCGCGCTTCTCGCCGCCGCCGCAACTCTACACGCCGCCCATCGCGTCGCGCCTGCACGCCGGCACACAGGAGTCTCTGCCTCCGACGCAAGGCGTGCCCGTCAACGATTACCGTCCGCCGCAGGTGCATACGTCCGAGATCATGCGCCCGCCGAGCGTCACGGATCACACCACACGTCTCCTCGACAAACAAACCGACTCGTCGGAGCAATGACTGCGCCGTATCAGACGCCGCTCGCCGAACGTCTCCGCGCGCGGATCAGGCGCGAGGGCGCGACCTCCTTCCGCGATTGGATGGCCGCCGCGCTCTACGACGAGCGCGAGGGCTACTACCGACGCCCCGGTTGCACGCGCTGGGGACGCACCGGCGGCGATTATCGCACCAGCCCCGAACGCAGCCCCCTCTTCGCCGCCACCTGCGCGCTCTACTTCGCTTCACTTTACGACGAACTCGGCGCGCCGCCCCGTTGGGCAATACTCGAAGCGGGCGCGGGCGCGGGCGACTTCGCGCGCGTCGCGCTCGAAACTTTAGAGCGCGATCACCCGCGCGTCTTTCGCGCCACACGTTATTACATTGACGAGCCGAGCGATGACGCGCGCCTGCGCGCAAGCGAAAACGTGGCGGCGTTCGCCGACCGCGTCGAGTTTTGTCGAAACGACTGGCACGGCCTTTCGTTCGAGGCCGGAGTGATTTTCAGCAACGAGTTGCTCGATGCCTTTCCCGTGCATCGCGTGCGTATGCGCGGCGGCCGGTTGCGCGAGTTGTGCGTCGCCGTGGACGAAGCGGGCGGCTTCTGTTGGAGCGAACAGGAGACGGTCGCCACGCCTCTCTCTGAACACTTCGCGCGCCTCGGCGTCTCGCTCGCAGAAGGGCACGTTGCGGAAGTTAATCTGGCGGCCGGCGAGTGGATCGAACGCGCCGCATCTGTCTTGCAGCGCGGATACGTCGTGACAATTGACTATGGCGCTGAGGCGGAGGAACTGTACCGTTCAGCCCAACGCCGCGACGGAACGCTCCGGGGCTTTCGCGATCATCAATTCGTCGCGGACGTGCTCGCCCGTCCTGGCGAGCACGATCTGACGACGACGATTAACTGGACTGAGATCAGGCGGGCGGGGGAAGCGGCGGGTCTCGAAACGGTCTCGCTGGAGCGGCAAGACGAGTTTTTATTGCGCGCGGGAGCGCTCACGCAACTTGAGCATCTCACGACGCAAGCGCACACGGAGGCCGAACGCTTGCGGCTCAGACTCGGCGCTCGCGAGATGATTCTCCCCGGCGGAATGAGCGCGAGTTTTCAAGTACTCGTCCAAAAGAAGATGGCGGATTAGCCTTTCCCGCCCGGCCTCCGCCCCTTGCGGCCGGGCAAGATAAGTGTTGATTTAATTGAGCGCAATCAGGTATTCTGGATCGCGAGGGCGATCCTCAAATATTTTCGCCCGCCCGCCGACAGTACCAAATCGCATCACAGTCAGCCGTATCCCGCCCCGCCCGGAATGAAGGAGTTCCAACTAACCACACTATGATTGAACCCGGTGCATTACTCCAAAACCGTTATCGCGTCGTGAAACAGATCGGGCAGGGCGGCATGGGCGCCGTTTATGTCGCCACGGACGAACGCTTTCACAGCACGGTTGCCATCAAGCAGACTTTCTTCGACGACCCCATGCTCCGCAAGGCGTTCGAGCGCGAGGCGCATTTGTTGAACCACCTGCGCCACGTTTCGCTGCCGAGAGTGAGCGACCACTTCGTCGAGGGCGAGGGGCAGTTCCTCGTCATGGAGTTTATAGAGGGCGATGATCTGGCGGAGTTGCTGCAACAGCGCGGCGCGTTCCCGCTCGCCGAAGTGCTGCGCTGGGCTGACGAACTGCTCGACGCGCTCGACTACCTGCACACGCACGAACCGCCCATCGTCCACCGCGACATCAAGCCGCAGAACATGAAACTCACGCCGCGCGGCCAGATCGTGCTGCTCGACTTCGGACTGGCGAAAGGCGCGACGACCGGCACACGCGCCAGCGCGACGGCCAGCGTCTTCGGCTACTCGCGCAACTATGCTCCGCTCGAACAGATTCAAGGCACGGGCACAGACACGCGCAGCGACCTCTACTCGCTCGGCGCGACCCTCTATCACCTGCTCACCGGCTTTGCGCCCATCGACGGGCTGACGCGCGCCAGCGCGGTAATCAATCAACAGCCCGACCCGCTTCGTCCCGCCCACCTCGCACACGCACAGGTTCCCGAGTCGATCAGTAAAATCCTACACCGTGCGATGTCCCTGAAAGCCACGCTCCGACCGGCGACGGCGGCCGAGATGCGCGCCTCACTCCGGCAGGCATCGAACGGCCTCATGCGCACCACGCCGCAAGCGGCACACACACTCGGCCAGGGCACGCGCCACGAGGCCACCGTGATCGACGGCGGGACGCAAATGTTCGCCGGGCAACAGGCCACCCCTTCGACGATCTCACAGACGCGGATGCGCCCGCCCGTATCACAAACAGAGAGCGAGGCCACGGTCGTTGATTCCAAATTCGACCTGACCCGCCCGTCAATCGAGTCATACTCGCGCACCTCCGTCTACGAACCACCCGCGCAGGAAGGGCGCAAGAATTCACCGGCCTTGATCGGCGTCGCACTCGCCGTGCTCATCGCCTGCGCCTTCGTCGCCTATCCACTTCTGAAAAGCCCCGATACCGTCCCGGTTAATTCCGAAGCGCAAACCGCAACTCAGCCCGGCGACGCGCAACTCGTAGTGCCGGGCGCGACGCAGACGGAAGCCTCAGGCCAAACTTCAAATCCCGCTTCCGCCTCGGAACGGCCTTCATCGTCATCGCCCGACCTGCGCCGCACAGGGGAGTCTCAGACCGCGACCAGCCAATCCTCGTCCGGTGAAGCGGGGACTTCGGGCGGCACCGCCGTGAACGCAGACGGTTCTGGTGGCACGTCACCTGCCGTCGAGGGTTCAGCCGGCAAGTCCGGCCTCGTGATCCAGGCGCCCGCTTCAAGTTCGCCGGTCGGCACTAATAACGCCGCCGCCGAATATGACGCGCAGCGTGCGGAGGAGTTGCGCAGGAAACGGCAACAACAGGAAATGGAATATCAAGAACAGCGGCGACGCGAGCAGGATATGCAGTTCCGCCCGCCGCCCCCGCCGCTCCACGGAGGAGGAGGCTTTCCGCCTCCGGGCGGAGGCCACCGTCCGCCGCCGCACCGCCCGCCGCCGATGCGCTGACAACTAAAGACCAGCGGTTCAGCATCTCAGAGAACGTTGTTGCAGGATGACCGGCGGAGATGCCGATGACGTTTGCCCGTGTGATGCGCTTGCGGCATTGCCTTGCTCCAACGTCTGGCCGCTCAACCCGTCATCAAGAACCGACCTCTCCACCTTTAACGGAACTCTCTGATGGCTGTTCTCCACATCGAAGACGCCGGCGGCCGGAAGTGGCAATACCCGCTCACCGGGCAGGGACAATGCACCATCGGCCGCTCGCCTGAGAACAGCGTACCGCTCAACGACCCGCGCGCGTCTCGCCAACACGCGCACATCGTCGTGCGCGGCGGCGCGTACTTCGTCATCAACGGCGTCGTCAACGGGTCTGTCCTCAAGCGCAGCGCGAACGGCATACTGGTCAACGGTCAACAGCGCGACGAATGCCAACTCGCACACGGCGACCGGATCAAAGTTGGCGGGAGCATCATCCGCTTCCTCCTGGAAGAACCGGCCGCGCCGCCCGCGCCGCTCAAATACGAGGATGCCGCTTTAGGGAAGACGCAGATCGCCATGCCCGCGCACGCTCTGCCGCACGAAGGCACGCACGCCTTTGCGAAGGGGCAGAACGCGCCGTCGGAGTTAGAAGTGTTGCGGCGCAAGGCAGACATTCTCGCCATGCTCTATGAGTTGAACAAGACCTTCAACTCCGTCTTCAATCTCACGGCCATCTTCGACAAGGCGACCGACATCATTCTGCGCGTGACGCCCGCGGATCGCGTCGTCGCGCTGCTCGGCAACGAATCGCCCATCACGAACGGCTTCGAGAGTCTCAGCCCCATCGGGATCAAAGCGCGGCGCGAGATATTCAACCCCGGCGCGAAGCCGATCTCGGTCAGCCGCACGATTCTCACTAAAGCGCTCGACGAGCGCGTCGCCCTGCTCTCGCAGGACGCAGCCGCCGATGCACAGTTCGCAGGGGCAAACTCTGTCATTGCGCAGGGCGTGCGCTCGACCATCTGCGCCCCGCTGCTCACGGAATCGGGCGTCCACGGGGCGATCTACGCCGACCGCCTCGACCCTGCGGCCGTCTTCACACGCGACGATCTGGAATTTCTGACCGCCATCGCCTCGCAGACCGCCGTCGCCGTCGAGAGCGCACGCGCACACGAGCGTCTGGCGCGCGAAGAGGTGGCGCGCGCCAACTACAGCCGGTTCATGCCCGAATACGTCGTGCGTCAGATGCTCGAACACCCGGAATCTTTCAAACTCGGCGGCACGAATCAACTCATCACCGTGCTCTTCGCGGACGTGCGCGGCTTCACACGCATCTCCGAGCACGCGCCGCCCGAACGCATCGTGCAAATCCTCAACCGCTACTTCTCCTCGATGACCGACATCATCTTCGCGCACGGCGGCACGCTCGACAAATACATCGGCGACGGCCTCATGGCCTTGTTCGGCGCGCCCGCCGCCACGCCGCAGGATGCTTCTAACGCGCTGGCCGCGGCCGTCGCCATGCAACGTCAGGTCGAAGTGCTCAACCAGGAGTTGCGCGCCGCTGACTTGCATGAGATCACCGTCGGGATCGGTCTGCACACGGGCGAAGCCACGGTCGGCTACATCGGCTCCGAGCGGCGTTCCGAGTACACGGCCATCGGCGACACGGTGAATCTGGCCGCGCGCCTCGAATCCAACGCGCAGGGCGGGCAAATCCTCTCCAGCCACTGCGTCATCGAGGCCGCCACCGACAACCACTTCACGCTCCGCGAACTGCCCCCCATCAACGTCAAAAACCGCGTCCAAGCTGTCCCCATCTACGAAGTAGACTGGCAAACTTGATCACGCCGGCAGACCGACTGTATCCGTTCGACCGGGCGTCTTGAGAAATGTTAGCCCGACGGGCTACCTGTAAATCGGCTTGCGACGAACTTTCATACAACCGTGCGAGCCTCGCCGCTTTATGCTCACGGAGCGGGAACTCAAAGTGCGGGGTAGTGCGAAGAAGGTCGGGAGTGATTAAACAGAGCATTGAGGCTCTGCTTAATCACTCCCGACCTTCTGTACTTTCTATTCCACTGTTGCTTGGGCGCGTGCATCTAGCTGCACGTGACGTACGGGTCCCACTGAAATGTCTGGGTTCCGTTGACCAGAATCAGTATCTGGTAAATCTCCTGCCCTCTTGCGACCGCTTCAGCCTGATACAGGCTCGGGCCGCCGGCGGGCGGGTTGAACCCGAACACGTCGCCGTTCGAGTTTTTGAACGCGAGGAACTCGACCGGTGTCTGCTGGTTCTGGGCGGTGACGCGCCATTGGATGGTGTCGCCGAGATGGCACGCAGTATTTAATTCATCGGTGCCCTCGCCGGAAGACCCACCGCTGGCGTTATTGTCGGTCATGAAAATAACCTGGGCAGGGTTAACGCCGGGGTTGGCGAGAATGGTGTTTGTATCGACACTGATCAGAACGTTGATGAGCTGACCGGCGAGAACGGACGGTTTGGCGCTGGGGGTTGCTGCGGCTGCTTTGGACATGACATCTCCTCATCTCATGGAAGTTTCGCGGCGGATGCTCTCGGCGCGTTACACTTAATTCCCCGTTGGTAACATTCGCGCTGATGCATTGCCTACATCTACTAATGGGCGCTTCGGGCGCAAACTCCCTCAGCCTGAGAAAATATTTTTTAGTTTCGATTGAAAATGTTGAGAGGCAGGTGGGGAACTATCACTTACGCCGGAGAGGAAAGGCGGCTTGGCAGGCGGTCTGCGCGCGGGCAGGACGCAGAGGAGCGCACCGGCAGGGAAGCGGTGCGGCGCTCTGAATGTTTCTTGAGATGATTTATCTGCGTGATGTTGCAGGTCGCTTTTGCTGCCGATATTGTAGCGGCACGTTAATCAACAACGGCTTGGCTGATTTGACGCCGGGAAGGTAATAGAGAGTTTGCGGGTTGGGCGCGGCGGCTTTCAAGAGTCGTGCGACGCTCGCACCGGCTTCCTTTTCTTCTCGTGTCCAGACCTTGCCCGCGCCGTCGCTCAACTCAAAACGCCCCGCCTGTCCGCCCCACAACTTCTCCCACTGCGCCACGCGCTCGGCGGAAAGTTTTTGCGCCGTCGCTCCCGTCTGTAACTCATCCAGCGGAACCGGCGTGACGATGACGCTCAACAATTCGCCGACCTGATCTGCGCGACTGCGCTTGAGTGTGAAAAACGGCGGGCTGTCCTCCTGCGCGGGAATATCAACGAGCCGCCCGGCCTTCACCGCATTGTCGCCGCCGAGCGTGCGCGTCGTCGGGAAAATCAAATAGGGTTCGCCGAGCGTGCCGTCTGCATACTGCTCGCGGTCTATGACGTACAAGTATCCGGTGCGCGCGGCTTCGATGCTCAGGCGCACGCGCTCGCCCTCCGCCAGGCCGGCGTTGGCGGGCACGCGCTCTGGAATCCACGCGGCCGCATCCGAACCCTCATGCACGATTATTCTCTCTCCCTCGTCCGCGCCTCTCGATGGACGCAGACGCCAGACCGTGACCCCGACGACCGAATCTGCGGAGACATCTACGGGAGAGATGAGCGGAGTCGCAACACGATAAGTACGTCGCGCGATGTTCCGGCCGGAGCGCGCGGACTTTCGCGTGGTGGTGCTGAAGGCCGTGTCCCAGAGCTTCCGCGTGGTCTCATCATCACGTCTATTCTGCGTCGCCACTACCAGCGTGAGAGAGCAGAGCGCGAGAGCACACGCACCGATTGCACGAAGCCGCATCGCCCGCAGGGGAAAGGCGCGGATGATTCTCCGGCGCGGATCGATAAGTTGTCGGTCGGGTTGTGCTTTCATTTTGTTATCTCCACTCGCCCTGTTGGACGAAGGCCGCCCAGTAGTAAGGCGATTGCCATTGCTTCTGTTTCCACAATTCCAGTTGTGCCGCACGCAACGCCGCGGCCGGTCGCTGCCCGTCTTTGAGCATTCCCCTGTAGAGGCGCGACATCAAATCCGCGGTTCCTCTGTCGCTCACGTTCCACAGGCTGACGATGATCCGCGACGCGCCCGCGTACATAAATCCGCGCGTCAGGCCAACCATGCCTTCGCCTTTGATCTCTTTCCCCAGCCCTGTCTGGCAGGCGCTCAGTACAACCAGCTCGGCCGGAAGGTTGAGGTTGTAAATTTCCTGCGTCTTGAGAAAGCCGTCTTGCGGCTCGCCCCTCTCGTTGACCAGCGAGAGCACGATGGCGGAGAGCGATGGCTTCTCGCTGTCGATATACCCGTGCGTCGCAAAATGTACGTAGCGATACTTGTGCAACTCCCCGCCGAGAGCCGTCGCGAGGTTTGCCTTGAAGTCAATGGCTCTCAGGTTCGAGGCTTGTGGGGCGACCGCCAGAATTTGCGTGGCCTCCTGCCTCGTATAAGGCAGACGCGGAATGCGCAGTTTGCCCGGCGTGCCGGCCGCTTGTTCCGACAGGTGTTCGAGCGTTCGCGTGCCGGCGGACTCTTCAACTTTATCCGTCGTCGTAGCCTGCGTCCGCTTCCGGTTCGACCTGACTCGCTCGTCGGTGCTGTCGAAAACTGGGTCGGCGATGAGGGCGATATTATTCGGAGCCATCCTGCGCCCGGCCAACTCTCTCCTCTGCACGGCGAGAGTGGAGGCTGAAGGCAGGCTGATGATCTCGTGCTCGACGATCAACGGGCGGTAGTTATCACCTCGCGACAGACCTCCGTGCATTGCTACAGACTCACCGCCACCCGCAACCGGCGACCTTTCCTTGCCGTTCGGGACGGGCAGCATGGCGAAAGGAATGTATTGCAACGCGCCGTCGGCGACGATCACCAAACGCTTGCCTCCCAACTCGGAAGCGAGCGGCGCGAGCACGAGTCGGCTCAGCTTGTCGGCCGCTGCGGGCGTCTCCGCATCCGTACGGCTAATTCGCGCTCGCTTCTGCCCTATAGTCTCGCCTTTTTTTCTGTCGCTGCGGGCTGTCGCGAATTCGTAGAGTTGCCGCGCTGCCCGCTCGATCTGCTCGCGTCCGGGCAGTTGATAACTCCGCAAGCCGTCGTGCGTCACAGCCCAGAGATAACTGCGCTCCGTGCCGAGCGAGTATTCGAGCAGCAATGTATCGGCATCCAGTAATTGCTGTATCTCTCCGAGACCGAGCGGCTGCGGTTGGGTGATGGCCGCATAGCGAGGGCTGCGCCGGCGAATGTCTCCCAGCACCTGCTGGTGCTCCGCTTCGAGCACGCCGACCTCTTTTTTCAAAGCCGCCGCCTGTTCCTGCCTGCTCGGCTGACCGAGCAGACCTATGAGCCGCGCGGTCTTGGCGCTCAACCGTTGAGACAGATCGCGCTCGCGCGCAAGCAATGCCGGGTCAACGCCCTGTCGGACATTGATGCCGAACTCCGACAGCATCTCTAAGAGGCCGCGTGCGCGCGCGCGTTCGCTGATTCCGAGCGCCTCCGCATCGTAGCCCTTGGCCGGTTCGAGGCGATGCATCCGCATCAGTAAATCGATGTGGAATTCGTAAGCATCCTGTCTCGACGCGAAGAAAGAGGTGCGGAGTTGCTGGTTCAACACCTGTGCGCGCATGGACTCGATGATCGAGATCGCCGCCTCGATCTGGCCGCGCGCCTGAGCGAAATTGCCGCGCCCGCTCTCGGCCTCCGCGATGCTTTGACGCACCCTCGCTTCGGCGAAACGGTCGTTCAGCCCCTGAAAAATCGAGAGCGCCTCGGTGTAATATCCGGCGCTCTTCGGCAACTCGCCGGAGAGCGCATGAGCCTGTCCGAGATGCATTAAGGTGACGGCTTCATCGCGGCGGCTGCCGATAGCACGCAGGAGTTTGAGCGACTGTTCGTGATGCTCGATGGCTTTCTGAGGCTGTTGCAGGGAAGTATAAACCACTCCGATATTCTTCAATGTCACGGCTTCACCGCGACGATCTCCGGCTGTGCGACGAAGCGGCAGCGCCTGATTGTAGAAGTCGAGCGCTTTCGCCGTCTCGCCCAGCTTGGCGTAGGCAAAGCCGATTTGACTGAGCGAATTGGCCTCGCCCTGTGGGTCTTTGGCCGCGCGGCGGAGGTCAAGCGCCTGCCTGAGATATTCCAGCGCCTGTTGCGGCTCGCCGAGAGCGATGTAGATGAGACTGATGTTATCGAGCGTATCGGCCTCTCTTCGCGGGTTGCTTCCGGCGCGCCTGAGCGGCAACGCGCGGTTGTAGTAATCGAGCGAACGCTGCAACTCGCCGAGGTTGTAGTAGCTCACCCCGATGTTGTTGAGCGTGTCGCCCTGTGCGACCGCGTTACCCAGAGTTTCCCAGCGCGAGAGCGCCTGACCGTAATGGTCGAGCGCCTTTTGCGGCTCACCCAGAATGTCGTAAGCGCCCCCGATGTTGTTGAGTATCCGCGCCTCGTTGCGGCTGTCGCCGAGCGCTCTGCTGATCGCGAGCGCCTCGTTGTAGTAACCCAGTGCCGGTTGCGGTTGGCCTAGAGAGTTATAGGCAATCCCCAGACGGTTGAGCGTCGAAACTTCCATCGCCCGGTCTTCCAGAGAGCGGAAAACGGGCAGGAGCGCGACGAGTTTTTCCAGAGCCTCTTGTCGGGTCTTGGCCGCGGGCTGAGAGAGTTGACGGGAAGCTTCCGTAAAAGCCCGCTCCGCGCTCACGCGCGACCTATCGGCGGGCGTCGGTTCGCGCAACGCCTCGACCCTGATCTCGAACAGACCGGCGGCGGCTTTCTTATCCGGCAAGCGCACTTCGATGCGGTGCTCACCTGATTCCTCCGCCACGGCCGAGACGGGTTCCGGCCCGTAGTTACCGTTGGGGCTATCGATTTCCAGTAGCCGTTTCTGTCCCGGCGCGATGAGGGCGACCGCCACGTCTATCCCCTGCTGCTCGACGACTACACGCAGGTACTGACCCGCGCCGAGCGCGATGCGAAAGAGTTGAGTTTCGCCACCGGCCATTCTGCCTTTAATCGTCTCGCCTAAAACGAGCGTGGGCGCGTCGGCCTGAGAATCGGCGGCGCGCGCCTGTGACGCGAGGCTACCGGCCTCGATTATTAAGAGGCAGATCAGGCAGCGCGAAATGATTTGGATAGGTGAGGGCATCGCAATAAAAGTCTCAGGACAGGCAAGGGCAAGAGGGGAACCACTCGCTGACGTTCAGCGAGTGGTTCCCCCGTCTGGATTCGGTAGTCACGTGCGAAGATGTCGGCTTCGTACTCTTTAACTGACGCGCCACCTCTTATCGAGCGGGTCGCTTCGTGTGCTTGCGGGGGTGTTTCTTTTCTTCTTCTTCCCCGGGGCCGGGTTGAGCTTGTGCCGACCAGCTTCCTTCTTCAGTACCCGGATGCGAGCCGGCAAGTCCCGGCGAGGTGACACTTCCCCCGATGCTCGACGCTCCGACCGTTCCCGTGAAGGTGTAAACAATGCCCTCGATGGACATTTGGAAAGAGACCGACTCGGCTGTGACTGTTCCGTTCTCAATCGCATAGGCCGTCACAGGCGGAATGGTTTTGACACTTCCAAAGATTAAATCTCGATTCACGTCCTCCACCTGACTTGTGACTTCGAGGGAATCCAGCATCGCCAAATTACGGTCATTCGAAACCTGCATCTTCGTCCAGGTACCCACTACGGACGGGACGCCGGCGGTAATCGCGGTTTTCTTTGCAGCACTACTAGACATAACACTCTCCTTACTTTTTCATGAGGTGATACAACTCAAAGCCTGTCGCAGAAGTTTTGACACTCCGCCGCAGGTCTAACTTTGGGCAATGTGCCGGGGCGCTAAATTGCGGCTATCTGTTAATGCGGAAAATGGACGCCGATTGCCTCAGAGAAAGGAAAGGAAATCGTCGGGAAAGATGAGTGGCAGTCCTGGCCGATGCTCTCAATCAAGTGTCGGCAATTCGCTCTCAATGCTATTGTCCCTGTTGGCCGGAGCGTCTATACAGGATTTCGTGGCGCGGATCGGGGCGTCAATGATGCTCAAGCCGCAAGAGGTGCGTGAGTATAGCACCGTTTGATTTGAGGAGGACTTCTTTTTTATCTTCGTCCCTCTCCACCGCAGGCCGCGTGCGTTGATGTGCTTGCAGGAAATCTCTGACGGCGTTGTTCAGTTCGGGATCACTGATCAACCCACGGTCGCGTGGGTTGGCGAATTTCTTGACCGCTTCCAGCGCTTGAACACTGTCGGCCGACCAGACGAGCCAGAGTTTCTCCGTGCCCTGTTCAGCATCGAACTGTAACCAACTCCGCTCGGGAATCTGCACTTGTTGTCCTGCCCCCAGACGCGACTGGCCGCCGTTGGCCGTGGGCGAAGGGAAGAGAATCATAAAAGGCGATGGCCGGCCTGATTCCGCCGGGCCTTCGTTGAGGATATAGAGATAGCCGTCCTGCGGGCTGCGTAGGTTCAGCCGCACGCGATAATCCTTCTCGAAATTGATCTCGCCGCCGAGCCTGAACGGCTCTTGAAATGGTCTCCCGTCGCGATATTTCTGCACCAGCATCCAGTAAGCCAGACTGCGTTCCGGTTCCGCCACGGGCGACGCGACAGCGGGACGCGCCGGTTCCGAACTTGAGGCGCGCCACATGATCGTGCCGATAAGTACGGCGGCAGCCAGAAGCAGCCCGGCCGTGAGCGCGAGAGCCGGAGTGCTTTTACTCCGGCGTGGGGCAGGCGCGGTGGGGGGCAGTTCCGGTGTGGCTGTCGTAAACGTCTCCGTGCGTCCCGCGCTCGCCCCGGCCTCCAGTTCCCGACGCAAAGTTTCCAGGTCGAGCGCCAGGTCTCTGCTCGTCTGATACCGCTTCTCGTGGTCTTTCTGGAGCACCCTTTCGATGATTCGCCGGAGGCCGTCAGGCACGGCGAACATCTGCCCCGCGAGCGGCTCCGGCTCGTGCTCAAGAATCGCTGCGAGGACATCGCTTGTGGTCTGCCCGTTGAAGGGCGTGTGCCCGGCCACCATCTCGTAGAGCACGACGCCCAGACTCCAAATGTCCGTCCGCGCATCAACGGCGAGTCCGCGCGCCTGTTCGGGCGACATGTACGTGATCGTGCCCATCAACACGCCCGGCATCGTGTAGGCGTTTTCCGTGGCCGCGCCTGTGGTGACGTCGTCGTCCGCGTTTAAAGGCAGAGTGTATTTTGCGAGACCGAAGTCTAAAACTTTGACGCGCCCCTCGCCGTCAAGCATGATATTTTCCGGCTTGATGTCCCGATGCACGATGCCGATGTGGTGTGCCTTCGACAGCGCACCTGCGATCTGCGCGGCGATCTCAAGCGCTTCGCACGTCTCCAGTCTCCCGACCTGCATGCGCTGGCGCAAGGTCTCGCCCTCTACAAATTCCGTCGCGATGAAGTATCTGCCGTCCGCCTGTTCGATCTCGTAGATGGTCAGGATGTTCGGATGATTGAGCGCGGAAGCAGCGCGCGCCTCCTGCTTGAAGCGCCGGACGCGACTTTCGTCGTCGGTCAGATAATCGGGGAGCAGTTTGAGCGCGACGCGACGACCGAGCCGCATGTCTTTCGCCAGATAAACCTCTCCCATTCCGCCTGAGCCAAGCAACGCCTTGATCTGATAATGGCCGATGCGTTGTCCTAGAAGCGAGCCGGTCTGACTGCCTGCGATCATTTCGGCGGCGACTTCATAAGCGGGAGCGTTCAGGAAATCGCCGGACTGCTCGTCGGCGGCGATGAGAGCCTCGACTTTAGCCTGCAAGGCCGCGTCGCTGCCGCACGCCTCTGCCAGAAAGGCCGGACGTTCCTCGGCCGTGCGCTCCAGAGCGGAGTGAAACAATGCTTTGATACGCTGGTAACGCTCTGGGGTCATGAGGATACGTAATGCCTCTACGGAAGGGGCGGGCTTAGTTTTCCAGTTCGTGGCGCAGCCATGCCCTCGCCATTTTCCAATCCCGCTCAATGGTGGCATGTGAGACCGATAGAACTTCCGCCGTTTCCTCAATCGTCAGCCCGCCGAAGAAACGCAATTCGACAATCTGGCTCTGTTGCGGGTCAAGCTCTTCCAATCTCTGTAATGTCAGATGTAAGGTCAATAAATTAACGCTCGGCTGGCTCGCTATCCGGTCGGCCTTGCTGAGCGACAGGCTGTAATGTGCGCCGCCTCTCTTGGCCGCCAGATGGCTGCGCGCGTGGTCAACCAGTATGCGGCGCATCAACTTCGCGGCGATGCCGAAGAAATGTGCGCGGTTCTGCCATTTAATATCATGCTGGTCAATCAGCCGCAGGAAGACTTCGTTGATGAGGGCGGTGGGTTGCAGCGTGTGATCGTGGCGTTCGCGCCTGATGTAATTACCGGCCAGCCGCCGCAGTTCTTTGTAGATCAGAGGCATCAGCTCGTCGAGCGCACTCTGCTCTCCATTGCTCCATCTCTCCAAAACCTGTGTGATGTTTGGCTGAGCCTGCATCGCCAGTCGCCTTTCCCACGCCACAACCAAGAGAGGGGCACGCCTTAGATTATCTAATGGCTCACAACAAGAACTATGAAACGACGGCCAAATATTACCAGAGGCGGACTCTATTTTCTCAGGTAAGGAGTTAATTTTCCCGCGCACAATTTGCTCGCGAACCTGATGGTGGTCTGCCCGGACTAAGCACGTTTATTGACCGCGCACGGAGCGTAAAATTAAGGCCAGTGAGTTGAGACCTCTTTGGCGAGTCCGAGGTTGCGCCGCGCTTTCTGCTCGTAAGGGCGCGCAGGGTTGGTCATGTACAACCCGCAGCAGCGATTACAAATCGGCATCCTGTGATTGAGGATATGCTTGCGAAATTTGATGGACATGTCGGAATTGAAAGCTTCCATCAGACCGTCGCGGAAGACGTTGCCGGCGATAATGTCCGGGTGGCCGGGGCAATAGGTCAAGTCTCCATTGGCCTGCACGCGCGCCCAGTAGAAGGGCATGAAGCAGCTTTCATTGCCGAACGTGTTGGAGTAATCGCTAAACCACTCTTCAAAATTTTTGCCGCGCAGGTGATCCGGCCCCGCGACCGCGTAAGGTGGTAAGAGCCGGAACCGCTTTTGACGGAGCAGGCGATTGAGCCTCTGCGCCGCCTCCCGGTAGTCATGTTTTTCGTGCTTCGGCGCAATCCAGCCACGCCATGCCCCGGATGATTTTTCTATGCCGAAATGCTCCTGCAGATATTTTTCATAGGACAGTCCGGCCTCCTCCGGCATGAAATACCGCAAATTATAGTTGAGTGCGAAGACGCCGAAATCGCGGGCGACTGCAAAAGCCTTCTCGATCACGTCAGTCGTCCATTCGCAGACGACGATGCTCATAATGACCAGGGGCAGCGGCATCTTCAGTTCGCGTCTGAGATTGAACAGCGCGGTAATTCCTGCTCTGGTTTCCTGAAACCTCCCTTTGCCGCGCACCCTGTCGTGCGACTCCTCATCACCGTCAACCGATAAGATGAACGCCAGATTCCTGATGCGCGCCAACGGTTCCAGATGATCTTTCATGAGCGTGCCGTTAGTGGTGATCAGCACATCGAAGTGGCGCTCGCCCAAGACCTCAAGCAGCGTATCAATGTGTTTGTAAGCAAACGGCTCCCCGCCATGAATGTTAATGAGTGAGTTCTGCGGCGAGAGACTTCGGACAAACTCGACCAGCGCCGATTCATCTATGTGCCTGACTTTGCGCGTGCCGTCTAAAAAATAGCCGTTCTCCCCCCACTGATTGCAGAACGGGCAACGCAGATTACAAGCTTCCGTCGGAATAAACTGGACGACTGCGGGCGAGGGAAGTTTGAAGCTTCCGTCGCGAACCGCGTCCTCGAATTGCTTCCCCCAGACCTGATGACGACGGCGACTGCGCCAAAACATCCGACCGAAGTGCCAGTAGTCTCCGGGTGTATAGTGAAAAGTCATTTTGTACTCCTAGCCTGAGAGCAGGGACGAATTGTTTGTCGTCAAGATCGACGGTCTCGCGCGTCACCCGCGCCGACACTTCTTTCAGCTTACAGTCAAGATGTAGTAGGCCGCGCCTCCCAAAATCATCGCGGCGGGCAGAGTTATCAGCCAGGACAACAATATTTCCGACACCACGCGGGGGTTAGCCTGCCTTGTCAACAAGCCGATGCCGAACAGAGAACCGCAGGCGACGTGTGTTGTGGAGACAGGCATCCCCATGCGGCTCGCAAAGATGACCAGTCCGGCCGTCACCAGATTGGCGCAGAGTCCTTGGCGGCGTGTGAGCGGCGTGATTTTCCGGCTCATCGTTTCCGCCACCCGGCGCGCGCTCAGAAGCCCGCCGAGTGCCATTCCCAGAGCGACGCAGGTAATCCCCCACTCAAGCCCCAGCGCCCTGATGACAAGCAAGAGGGCGACGATCTTAGGAGTGTCGTTCAAACCCCTGGCAAAGCAGACGCTCCCCGCGCTGATGAAGTGTGCCGCGTCGAGCACTCTTCGACTCTTTACTTCGAGCATCTTCCCCTGATAACGCTCAGTGCAATCGGCCACGCTGGCGATGCTCACGTCCGGCAGCACGACGCGATTGAGTACGAGGGCAGAGGCGGGTGGTGAAGCGTCAGGCAACTGCTCGATCTCTCCGATGCAGATGCAGCTTTCTTCGTCTGCTCCGGGTTGAGCCTCGAAGGCGCACACGACCCGATAGACACTCAGCCCCAGCAAAAGAGAGATCACAGGGCTGAAGATCAGGGGCAGGAAGAAGGTGCTGCCGAGGTTGACGAAATTAACCTCGCCGCCCACGGCGACCAGACCGCTGCCGACCAAAGCTCCCGTCAGACTGTGCGTCGTTGAGATGGGAAAGCCACGGAAGGTCGCCAGTATGACGGTCAACCCTGCCCCCGCGGCAACTGCCAGCAGGAATATCGGAGAAGTCGTCAGTGCATCGGGCACGAGTCCTTTGCCGGAAAAATTTCTGACCAGCGCCTCGGCCAGAAAAATGGAACAGATAGAGCCGGACAGGGTGGTGAGAGTAGCCCACCAGATCGCTCTGCCGTAGGCGGTCGTTCCACTGCCGAAGAGTGTCGCCACTCCCTTGAAGTTGTCATTAGCGCCGTTCGCGTAGGCTAAAAAACAGGTGACGAGAAAAAGAACGGTCAAAGCGATCATGAGTCACTCCGTTCGCGATTATTAAGGCCAGTGAGTTGTGACTTCTTTGGCGAGTCCGAGGTTGCGCCGCGCTTTCTGCTCGTAGGGGCGCGCAGGGTTGGTCATGTACAACCCGCAGCAGCGATTACAAATCGGCAGGCGATTGGTCAGCATGTGCTTGCGAAATTTGATGGACATGTCGGAATTGAAAGCTTCCATCAG
>DASVPS010000166.1:0-18977 GCA_036389555.1 Pyrinomonadaceae bacterium | reverse complement strand
GCAGCGGCTTCGACGCGGTGCTCGCGATAAAGGCATCGAGTCCGGTCGTCGTGTTGTTGTTACGGAACTTGTAGAAGTCCGTCAGTTCCTTCATCCAGTCGGCTTTGGCCTTCTGGAATTTCGGGTCGTCGCCGGCCAGACGAATGGCGCGGGCGTAAGCGTCCATCACGCGATCCATGACCTGATTGAGATTGTTCAGCGCGTGCTTGCTCTCGTCCGTCTCTTCCTTGTACTTCGCCGTGAAGGCCACCTGCATCGGCTTGTACTGCCCGGCCTGATACGCCCAGCCGAGGCGGCCGTAAGTCAGGGCGATGTCCTTCGTCGGAGCGAGCGAAGCGGCCTTCAGATAGTGAGGCAGCGCGCCCGCCGGATCGGCGTTAATCATGTATTCGCCGATGGCGAAACTGAGATAGCCGAGCGCTTCGTCTTTCGACTTGAAGAGCACCCACTCGGACGGAGTCTTACCGGCTTCGAGCATCTCGACGGCCTTCTTCGCGTAACCGAGCGCGGTCGGGCTGAACGTGGTGACGGGCGGGTTCAGGCTCTGCGCGTTATAACCGGCGTAGCCGAGTTGGATCAGCAGGCTCAGATTTTCGGGATCGGCCGCGACCATCGGCTGGCCGATCTGGAAGGCTTTCGCGTAATCCTTTTTGACATACAGGGCGTCGTTGAGTTCCGCCGCGTTGCCCACCTTGCGCACGGCCTCGCCGTACTGGGTGACGAACTTCTGCACCGCCTTCGAGTAGGTATCATTGCAACTGGCGTACTTGGCTAGATACTCCTGACCGATCCCATAGGCTTCCTTCTGGGCGGCGGCGTCGGGTTGCCCCTTCGCATCCTTCTTACCTTTCAACTCGTAATATTTGGTGTACATTTCACCGCGGGCGGCCTCTTCGCAAGGATTGGCGGCGGCAGCGGGCGCGGCGGGCGCAGCGGGCGTCGTTTGCGCGAACGCCGGCAGCGCGAACAAGGTAGCGAGCGCGGCCAATGTCAACAATCTGATCAAGTTTTTCATGATGTCCCATGTCCTCCAAACAAAAATCGTCTGCGTGATTCGGAGCCTTTACTAATTGGGGGCCGCGAACGGCTTCAAGCCTCGCGCGTCAATCAGATGCGCGCGCCGTGCGCCTAGTTGCCGTCACTCGCGCGGCGCGAGTCGGGGTGTGCTGGCCTTTGGGGAGGAGCGACACCGGGGTTCTAACGAATTGTGGGATCGGGCGCAAGCGTTAATGCTTTGCGCCGTGATACTGCAATAACTGACGGAAACGTGTCAAGCTGGACGCGCCACTTCCGCCCGCAAAAAAATACGCCGCGTTTAGTGTCCTCAATTAGACACCAAAGCGCGGCGCATTGTTCCTTCTATTCCGATTATAAGTTCGTTACGGCGTGTTCGTCAGCACCCGGCGCGGGCGCACGTCCGTAGACGGCGTTTGCGTGCCCTTCGACGGCGCGGAGGGCGTAGCGGACGGGCGCGTCGTGACGCCGGTCGGGCGCGTCTCGACGGGCATCAGCACGCGCCTCAGACCGTCGGCCGTGCGCGTGTTTCCGTTCGCGTCGTCGGCCGTCGTGTTCGCGGCGTCGCCATCGGCATCTTCCTGTGCTTCCGTGTCGGCGAGGGTCGTCGCGTCAACCTTCGGGCGGGGCGCGAGAATCTCGGGCGTGAGTCGGATCGGCGGCTTGCCGTTGGTCTTGCCGAAGCGGTAGGCCAGCGCGCGGTAGATTTGGCCGGCGACCGACGCGGGGAAGCCCCTGCGAGCGTCCGGCCCGCGGCCGATGACGGCGATGGCGAGTTGCGGGTCTTCGACCGGGGCGTAGGAGGTGAAAGAGCCGTCCCAGATGCCGTGCGCGCCGATGCACGTGCCGGTCTTGCCGGCGATGGTTTGCTGCGGGTCTTGAGCCTTGCGCCCCGTGCCGTAGTTGACCGCGCCGATCATGCCGGGCAGCATCCGGCGCAGCGCTTCCTGCGGGATGTTGAGTTGGCGGCGCACCTCTGTCTTGAACCTGACGCTCTCCTGCGGCGTGCGCGGCAGGTGCGGCGTGACGAGCGTGCCGCCGTTGCCGAAGACCGCGGCCAGCGTGGCGAGTTGCAGCGGCGTGACCTCGAAGTCGTCGCCGTGCGAACTCATGCGCAGAATCCCGCGTTCGTCTTTGAAGAGCGGCACTCGCCCCGTGTATTCGTTGACGTGATTGATGCCGGTGCGCTCGCCGTAACCGAGTTGGCGCGCGTAGCTCGACAGGCGGTCGAAGCCGACGCGGCGGCCGACCTGCTGGAAGTAGCCGTTGTGCGAATAGGCCAGCGCGTCGGTCAGATTCATGCGGTTGTTGAAAGAGGCGTTCTCAATCATGGGGTCGATGACGCCCTCGACGACGCCGGCCAGACCCGAAACGAGCTTGATCGTCGAACACGGCTTGAAGCCGCGGCGCACGCCCCACTCCTGATTGACGATGGTGTAGACCTGCCCCGTGCGCGGGTTCATGACGACGACGGAGGCGGCGTGATAGCCGAGCGCCTGGACGGCGACGCGGCGCACTTCCGGGTCTTCGCCCGTCGCGTCGTCGCGCAAAATGTTGGCCTGAACTTCGTCGCGGATCGCCTTGTCGAAAGCACGCTGGCGGGCGATGGCGGCCTGGCGCGCGATCTCGGCGCGGCGCGCAGCCTCCGCACGGCGGGCGGCCTCTGCGCGGCGCGCGGCCTCTTCCCGGCGTGCCTGCGCGAGGCGTTCGCGCTTCGAAAGTTTTCCGCCCCGGCCGCGCTCGGCGCGCTCCTCTTTCTGCGCGGCGCGCCCCTTCTTGTTCGCGGCGGCGCGCTCGGCGCGCGTCTCCTTCGCGGAAGACTTTTTCGCGGCCGTCCGGTCGCGGCCGTTGCTCGCCTTCGACTTTTTATCGGCCTTGGCGGACTTGGCCGGCGCGGCGGCGGGTTTGGCCTTAGCTTTTTTGGCGGCGGCAAAGCCGGAGGCGGCGACGCAGAGGGTTAAGAGTAAGGAGATGAGAAAGGGGGACGGGGGATGTGGCATTCGGGTCATCAAAAAAGTCCTCTCCGATTAAAGCTATTTGAGAGCACACGGCTCTTCCGGGGTGGAAGTCCGCGCGGGTTTGTCAGCACATGATTTGGTGAACACGTCCGGGCGATTTTACTTGCGCGAGGGTGTGCGCATTCGCAACGTGTCTTGACGGTCTTTGGACGAACAGATCAACGGGCTGAAAGTACGCTCCCTGAGCCGTTCTCGCAAACAGTTCCTTCGGTTCAAATTTACGGTCTTCTTTACTGGCGTGTTGGGGAGACAATCCCCCTAGAGTCTCCGGGGGGTTTGCGTTGGAGACACTTGCGACTATAACATCACGAATTAGCGTCGGGCAACACCTTTAGTTAATTTTAGTTAGCAGAAGGCGTCTATCGTTCAACTTGAAGGAACGATGTATTAAAACGTCACGTCTCGAATGGGAATTTTCAGACTCTTAAACAGTTTCCGGGTGCGTCTGCTGCTCGTGCTGGCGGGTCTCCTCGTCGCCACGCTCGGCGTGCAGTTCTATTTGAATCGCCTCGCAGAGCAACAGGTTGCCCGCACCATCGCCGAACAGGAGCAGGCGCTCGCCGCCGGCATCTCGCTCGCCTCGCAGAGTTTCAACACCCCTCAGAGACTCGAAGAACTCGACCGCGAACTCGGCTTTCTCCTGCGCGAGAAACACGCCGGGCGCATCACCAACGTGCTCGTCGTCAAAGACGAGGGGCGCAGCCCCAATCGCCTCGACGGCGAAGACATCATAGACGACAGCCTCGACCCCAAGTTCATCCCGGAGGGACACGAAGACGGCACCGTCAAATACTTCACCGTGAACGAGGCGCAACTGCCGCGTCTCGTCTACGCCGATCAACTGGCGAACACGCAGCCCGTGGCGGGCGAGCCGCGCGCCTTCACCATCTCGGCCGCCACCTCGAAGGGACTCAACTACATCATCGTCGTGCTCGGCTCGGCGCAGACGCATTCGACACACTCGCTCTGGCAGGACGCGCGGCCGCTGCTGCCGACGCTCGCCGTCCTCCTCATCGCCACGCTCGCCGCGGCGATTCTCGTCTGGCGCTTCACGCGCCCGATTCAGGAGTTGTCGGACGCGGCGCGGCGCGTGGCCGTAGGCGAGTTCAACTTCCGCGTCCCTTCGGCCACGCGGCGCGACGAGATGGGCGCGCTCGCCACCGTCTTCAACGAGATGATCACGCGGCTCGGCGGGATGCGCGATCTCGAAAGCCGGCTCAATCTCGCCGAACGCTCGGCGGTTGTCGGCCGTCTCGCCTCGGCCATCGCGCACGAGATACGCAACCCGCTCAACTACATCAACCTCACGCTCGACCACCTGCGCACCTCGCTCGCGCCGAGCGACCCGCAAAAGCGCGCGATGGTCGAACGGCTCACGACGCAACTCAAAGCGGAAGTCGCGCGCATCAACACGCGCATCTCCGAGTTCCTCAAGTACACGCGCCCGGCGCAACTGGAGATGCGCCCCGTAAGCCTGCGCGAGTCGGTCGAAGACGCGCTGCGGATGGTCGAGGTGCAGGCCGCCGAGAGCAACATCGAGACGCGCATCGAGGCGGCGGACGACATTCCGCCCGTGCGGGGCGACGCCGAATCTTTACGTTCCATCTTCACAAACCTTATTATCAACGCGGTGCAGGCTATGGAAGGCAACGGCGCGGGCGGGCGTCTGACGATCACGCTCTCGGCCACCGAAGCGGGGCGCGCGCGTGTTGACATCACAGACACGGGGCGCGGCATCGAAGCCGAAAACGTGTCTCAGGTGTTTGAGCCTTATTTCTCCACGAAGGAGACCGGCACGGGACTCGGCCTCGCCATCGTCAAGAAAGCCGTAGACGATCACGACGGCACTATCACCGTCACCAGCAAGCACGGCGAAGGCACAACGTTTACAGTGACACTACCAACAGAAAGGAGGGATGAGGGATGAGGGATGAGGGATGAATGAAGAAAAGTGAATCGTAAATCGTAAATCGTAAATAGAAGAAATCCTGTTCTTCTCTATTCACCATTTACGATTTACGATTCACGGCTTTTCTTCATCCCTCATCCCTCATCCCTCATCCCTTAGTTACTATGGCACGTAAAAGCATACTTGTGGTGGATGATGAGCGGGGGCAGCGGGAGATTCTGGAGATGATCCTGTCGGGCGAGGGCTACGACGTGATGACCGCTTCGTCTGGCGAGGCGGCGTTGAAGATCGTCAAAGACAAACGCTTCGACCTCGTGCTCACCGATCTCAAGATGACCGGCATGGACGGCATCGAATTGCTCCAACGCCTGCTCGCCTACGACTCATCGATCATCGTCATTTTGCTCACGGCGCACGGCTCGATTGACTCGGCCAAAGATGCGCTCAGGCGCGGCGCGTTCGACTATCTCGAAAAGCCCTACGACCGCGAGACGCTCTTAGACACCATCCGCCGCGCGCTCACGAAACTCGAATCGCTCGACAGCGAAATCATCTCCGACTCGCCGGAGATGGAGTCGGTCAAGAAGATGGTCTTGAAGGTCGCGCGTTCGGCCTCGACGGTGTTGATTCGCGGCGAGTCGGGCACGGGTAAAGAGTTGATCGCGCGCGCGATTCACAACCAGAGCCAGCGCGCGACGGAGATGTTTCAGGCCGTCAACTGCGCCGCCATCAATGAGAACCTCCTTGAGTCGGAACTCTTCGGCCACGAGAAAGGCAGTTTCACGGGCGCGCACGCCGAGAAGAAAGGTCTGTTTGAAGTGGCCGACCGCGGCACGCTCTTTCTCGACGAGATCGGCGAACTCGACATCTCGATGCAGGCGAAACTCCTGCGCGCCTTGCAGGAGCGAGAGATCAGGCGCGTCGGCGGCACGCGGCCGATCAAAATTGACGTGCGCGTCGTCGCCGCAACCAACCGCGACCTGCTCGCGATGGTCAAAGACGGCCGCTTCCGCGACGACCTCTACTATCGCATCAACGTCCTCTCGATTGACATTCCCCCTCTGCGCGAACGGCGCGAAGACATCCCCGTGCTCATCAACTTCTTTTTGAAGAAGCACACGCGCAACACCTCGCGGCTCATTCGCGGCCTGACGCCGGAGGCGCGCGTCGTGATGCTCGAATACGCCTGGCCGGGCAACGTCCGCCAACTCGAATCGGCCATCGAGCGCGCCATCCTGCTGGCCGAGGCCGACCTGATCACGGTCGAAGACCTGCCGCTCGAAGTCAGACAGGAAGTGCGCCCACAGACCGAGGGCGCGTTCAAGTTGCCGCACGAAGGCATCTCGTTCGAGGAGTTCGAGCGCAGCCTGATCATGCAGGCGATGGAACGCACCGACTACAACATCACGAAGGCGGCTAAACTGCTCGGCCTGACCTTCCGCACGCTGCAATACCGGCTTGAAAAGTTCGGCATCAAACGCGCCGACAAGAAGCAGGAGGCGGAAGAAGAGGAAGAGGAAGGCTGAAGCATGGCCGAACGCGCGGCCAATTCCCTTCCTCGCTTTGACCCGGCTGATGAATCCGCGTTCGACGCTTTCGCCTCACCAGCTTCGTCTCCTTAGTTTCCACGTCTTCTCGCTACGCCTCCGGCGCGACCGTATTTCGTTGCAAGACCGGGCAGCCCTGACGTTCTAGACGCAGGACTTCAAGAGATCAGCGGAGGCACATTCACATGAAACTCTTCAGCGCCGTCACCTGCATAACTTTTCTGCTCGCCCTGTCGGCTTGCAACAGCCGGGGCGGAAACGAAAGAGGCTACGAGAGCACCGGCGCGACCGCGCCGAGGCCGGGGGGCGCGGGAGGCGGCGCGCGGCAGGAGACACCCGCTGCAAACGCGGCACGGCCGGCGAGCGCGAACTCGGCGGAAGCCGAGCCAAGCGGCGACTCCGACCTCATGGAAACGAGGCCGGGAATCATGATCGCCGCGCTCGCGCAGACCGGCGAGTCGCAGGCTTCGCAGCAGGCCGCCGTCGAGCGCAAGATCATCCGCGACGCGGAGATCAACATTGAAGTCGCCTCGCCCGCGGAAGGACAACGCAAACTCGCCTCTATCGCCGAAGCGCACGGCGGCTTCGTCGTCACGTCCGAGTCGCGTCTGCAAGGCGACGGCGGCGCGCAGGCGAGCGAAGTCGTCACCGTCCAGATGCGCGTCCCGGCGACGCGCTTCGATGCGGCCATCGCGGAGATTCGCGCCGTCGGCAGCCGCGTCCGCGCCGAGAAGATCACGGGCAAAGATGTCACGGAGGAATTCATTGACCTCGATGCGCGCCTGCGCACACAGCGCGCGCTCGAAGCGCAGTTTCTCGAAATCATGAAACGCGCCGGCAAAGTTTCCGACGCGCTCGAAGTGCATAGTCAACTGGCCGAAGTCCGCACGGAGATCGAGCGGGTCGAAGGCCGCCGCAGGTTCCTGGAGAATCAGGCCGCGCTCTCCACCATCAACGCCACGCTCCAACCGCCCGCCCCACTCGTCAGCACGAACACCAGCGGCTTCCTACACGGCGTCCGGCGCGCTTTCGGCGACGGCCTCGACATCGCGGCCGAGATCATCCTCGGCTTCATCAGCTTCAGCATCGCGCTGCTGCCCGTGTTGTTCCTCATCGTCCTGCCGCTCGCGCTCATCTGGCATTTTCTTTTGCGCCCGCGATGGCGACGCCGGAAACGGCCTGCGCCGCCCGTCGCCGACGCCGTGCCGTAAATATTTCCGCAGGGTAAAACTCTCCGCTCGCGGACTTGAGACTTCCCGATTCCCACTTTAGACTCTGCTTGATGGAAAATTTAACACCTTACTACCGGCGACTCGCCGGCCTTGTCCTGGTCGCCCTCTCAACCGCGCTCTCGGCCTGCGGCGGCAACCCGTCCACGACGAACGCGCCCGTCAACTCGACGAACGCCGCGAATGCATCCGCCCGGTCAAACGCGAATGCCGCGACGAACGCGCCGAAGTCGCCGCTCGAAGGAATCGTGAAGACGATTGCGGAGAACGTCGAAGTGCGCGCGGGCGGAGCGACGGAAGCGTCCGTGCGCCTCATCATCGCGGACGGCTATCACGTGAATGCCAACCCGGCGACGGAGAGATTTCTGATCCCCACGTCGCTTGAGGTGAAATCGGAGGCGGGCATCACGGTTGACAAGATCGTCTATCCGAAACCGCTCACGAAGAAGTTTCCTTTCGCGGAAGTGCCGCTCGCCGTCTATGAAGGCGACGCGCGCATCACGATGACGGTTCGCGTGCCGCAGGGCACTGCGCCCGGGCAACACGCGCTCGCGGCGCGCCTGCGCGTGCAGCCGTGCGACGACGAGAAGTGCTACCCGCCGACAACGGTTGAGACTTCCATTCCCGTTACCATTCGCTAAAAGTTTTGCCGTTCAAAGAAGACAGAGACGACGCGAGCGAGACGCGCGCGGGCGCGGAGCAACCGGACACTGTGCGCCGCGCGGGCGACCTTGATGCTACAGGCGCGCACGCGCTTCGAGATACGACGCGGCCTGAGAGTTTTTCGGCGCACGTGTTCGCCGAGCGTTGGAGCATCGTGGCCGGCGGGTGTCTCATCGCCGCGGCGGCGCTCCTGCTGGCGTCGCGGATGGATGCGGCTTTCGTGGTGGCGACGCTCGGCGTCGTCGCGTGGTTCTGGAACGAGCGCAACCGCCTGCGGCCGCGCGGCATCGAAGCGAACGGGAAGTTTCGGGATGAAGAGGAAGAGTTTGAAGATCGAGATGAAGAATAAAATTTTCGCTTTTACCGCGAGGCGTTTGGCCTTTGTCTTTTTGTTGACGTTGGCCGGTAGTTCGTTCGTCGCGGCCGCCCCGGCGCGCGTCGCTTCGAGCGAGACGGAAGCGCGCGGCACGGTCGAGCGCGCCTTCCAACAATTGAAGGGCGGCGATTACAACTCGCTCTACGAAGTGCTGCCTTCGGCATCGCAGCGACGCCTGACGCGCGAACGCTTCGTCGGTGCGCTCGAACGCACGCGCGGCATGTACGAGTTGGAACGTCTGGAGATCGGCGCGGTGCGCGTCGCGGGCGATTTCGGCGTGGTGGATTCGGTGATCTACGGTCGCGTCCGCGCGCCGTTCGCGGGCGATGCCAAGATCGTAGCGCGGCAATACCTCGTGCGCGAGGGCGGCCGCTGGCGCGTGACGACGGGCGATGCCGCCACCGTCCGGCCGCTGCTCGCCGCCAACCCGTCCTTCGCCAGAAAATATCCGTTCACGCAGCCGCGCTTTTACCTGAAGCGCAACAATCGCTGGGTGGATGTCAGCAAAGAACTCACGGGCATTCGCCGACGCGCGCTGAGGTAACGCGCGCCCAACGGGCGAAGTGCGACGAAACAACCCGCGCTGTTCAATCGAACGGCGCGGGTTGTTCTTACTTCAAATTTTCATTCTCACATCAAGTCTTCAAACGAGAGTTGCGTGTCGTCGGCCGGCTCGTGGGGCGTGCGGCGCGTGCGGGTTTTGGTTTGCGTCCCGTCGAGCGCGCTCATCACGGACGAGAGGTGAAAGCGCATGAGGCGCGGCGTGAGCCGGACGGAGGGGATGCGACCTTCGCGTGCGAGACGACGCACGGTGGATTCGCTCACCTGTAAGAGTCCGGCGAGTTGGCGCGCGGTCAGGAATTCTTCGCGCTTGTCCGGGTGTGGCAAAGCTTCTTCCATTTGAAGCCTGTGGCATCAACTGTCAGGGTGTGGGTTTGAGCGAAAGCGCGACGCGATAGACGGCCGCACCATCCACTTCGACATCTTTCGAGGCCACCGTCATGCCGTCCATTCTGGCCGTGACGCGATAGCGCGCCGTCTGCGCCGGCAGGCGGAAAGCGAATTCGCCCGATCTGGTCGAAATGCGCCCGTCAATTTTCTTAGTCCCACCGTCGGCTTCGATGCGCGCCAATTCTATTTGCGCGCCGCGGATGCTGAGTCCCGCCTCGTTGAAGACGCCCCCTTTGATGAAGACGAGCGAGCCTTCGTCAACCGGCAACACGAGGTCGCCGCCGAGCGAGCGCGCCTTGCCGGCGACCACCTCGAAGTCCTTGATCTCCGCCACGCTCAATCCTGATTTGCGAAACGTGATGCTGTAACGACCGGGCGCGAGTCCCGCGATCTCGAACTGGCCTTTGCGATTCGTCGCCGAGGTTGCCACTTCGCGCTCGCCCTGCCTGGCCGTCACGCGGACGCCTTCGGCCGAGCCGCTCTCGGTCTTCACCTTGCCCTTGATGCTCCCCGTCGTCTTATCCTTCTGCGCCGCGACGACGCCGAAGGCCGAAAGCGATATTAAAAGAAGCGACATTAAAAAGAGTCTGCCGATAGTTCCTGATTTGCTCATAACCGTGATGCTGATTCGTGCTGCGAACTGTTTAATTGTGGCGCGGCCGACCTTGTTCGAGAGGCGCTTATTATACATGCAAAAGGTCGCCCTTTGTTATCCGCGCTGTGACGCGCGCCGCCCGCGCGCATCTCTGGTTGATGCGGCCGACGCCCGTCGCTGTTGCTTGCGCCGCTGCAACTAGAGGGACGCGGGGGTGACACCGGCGCAACGAAGTCCGTATAATGAGCGACACTCCCTCGCGCGGTTGCCGAAACAATCCGCGCCTGACCGACGTTGAATTTGTCTGACGAGTTCGCTTTAGAGTTTTATGCTTCGCCCCCGCAAAATTTCGCCGCCCGCACTCGTGCGCGCCCACGCGCGCCGCATCCTGCTCGTCGCCTGTGCGCTCACGCTCGCAGCCTTCTTCGATTCCCTGCCAATCGCACGCAGCCAGCAGGCGCAGGCTGAGACACGGACGCCGCAGGAACGCCCGCGCCATGTTGCGCCGTCCGCCGCGCCGCAGCAACAGGACGACGATGAAATTCTGCGCGTTGATACAGACCTCGTGCTCGTTGACGTGACGGTGACGGACGCCGCCGGGCGCCCCGTGCGCAATTTGTCTGAGGCGGATTTCAAAATCTACGACGAGGGCGTCGAACGCCCCATCGCCTTCTTCAACGTCGAGCGGCGGCGCGGCGAACCGCGCCCCGTGGCCGTCGTCTTCGCCGTGGACGTGTCGGGCAGCATGTCGCCGCCGGAGATGGAGCGTCTGGGCGAGGCGATGCGTTTGTTTTCGCGCCGCCTGTCGGATCGCACGTCGCTGTTTGCCGTGATGAGTTTCGGGATGAGCGCGCGCGTGCTGCAACCTTTCACGAACGACGAGCAAAAACTCGAACGCGCCTTCATGCGCCTCTCGCGCGAAGCGAACGGACTCTCGACCCACACCTACGATGCCGTGGACGACGCCATCCGCCTGCTCACGCGCCACGCGCCGCGCACGCGCGATAAACGTCTGATGAAGCGCGCCGTGGTGGTCGTGACGGACGGCTTCCCCGTCGGCGACACGGTTGCGCCGAAGACCGTCATCGAACGCGCCAATGCGGCGGACGTGAGCGTCTATACGGTGACGCTGCCCTCTTTCTCGCGTCTCTTCGCTTCACGCAGCGGCGCGAAGGGAGCCAACGCTCACGCCCCGCTGCCGACCCCGCTCGACGTGAGCGAGTTGGCCGAAAAGACCGGCGGCTCGAACGTCTACGCTACGGAGAAAGATTTCGGCCCCCTCTTCCAGACGCTCGCCGAAGAGGTGACTTCCTCCTATATTCTGGCCTTCTACCCGCCCGAAGAGAAACGGCGCGACGGGCGTTTCCACCCGCTGCGCATCACAGCCCCGCCCGGCCTCAACGTCCGCCAGAGCCGCCCCGGATACGGAGATAAGGCCGTAAATCGTTAAAAGCCGTAAATCGTGAATCGTGAATCGTGAATAGAAGAAAGCAGGTTTTCTCTATTCACGATTCACGATTCACGATTTACGGCTTTTTAAAAGTCCTCTTCTTCGTCGTCGTCATCCAACTCGTCGTCTTCGACGATGTCGAGTTCGACCGGGTCGAGTCCGACGATTTCGAGTTCCGTTCCGCACTCCTCGCACGCGACAGAGTCGCCCTTGTCGGCGTCTGTATCAACATGGACATCGGCATCGCATTCGGGGCATGTTCCGGTTGGCACTTCGTCTCTACCTCCAGCGCATTCAGGAGGAGCGCCCTACTGTTTCGGGGAGACCTCCACCTTGAAGTTTATTTGTTTGAACTAGCCACAATCTAACCGCGCCCGCCTTTTTTTGCAACACTCATTTTCCAACACGCATCGGTAATCATCCCGCGCCTGATGTTGCTGCCGCCCTCGCTCTTGCGGAGCAAAACTGATAGTCTGCCCGCCCCGGCTTGCGCTTCTCGCCTTCGGACGGGCTATTGACGGACGCGCGACGTGTAAAAAAGTTTTCGCCGGACGTCCTTTTTCGGATGCCGTTTGCGCATTATTGATTAGCAGGAATTTTTACCCGACCCGTTCTCGCCGCCTGACTCCGCAGTTTTCAGGCGGCACACAAGAGGGCAGGCCGCCAAACTGCCATCTCAAACTGTCGCCGTTACGCGCCCCACGCCGCAGCCCCGCGCTGTGCTGACACCGTTTCCAGAAAAGCCGAGGATGCCAATGAAATCTCACCGCACAAACGCCAAACTCAGTCTGACCCTCACGCTCGCCTTGTCGTGCTTACTCAATCTGCCGCTCCCGACCGCGTCGCCCGTCGGCGGAGATGCGCCGAGGAGCACCCACGCCACCGTCCAAACGCCCAAGACCTCTGCGGCGACAGACGCATCACCGGCGGCTGCGCTCACGCCCGCGGAGGCGCGCGCGGCATACGGAAAGTTGGAGTTGCAATTCGAAGCCAATCAGGGACAGACCGACCCGTCGGTCAACTTCCTCGCGCGCGGCGCGGGCTACACGATGTTTCTCAAACCGACGGAAGCCGTCTTTCAATTGCGGATTGCGGATTTCGGATCGCGGAATGAAATCACAAATAACTCCTTCGTCAAAACTGACAATCCGCAATCCGCAATCCGCAATCCGCAATCCGCAGTGCTGCGCATGAAACTCGTCGGCGCGCGTGCGGGCGCGGCAGCCGAGGGCGCAGACGAGTTGGCGGGCAAGGTCAATTATTTTACCGGCAACGACCCGGCCAAGTGGCGCGCGAACATCCCGACCTTCGGGCGCGTGCGCTACAAAGAAATTTATCCGGGCGTTGACGTGGTTTACTACGGCAACCAGCGGCAGTTGGAATATGACTTCGTGGTCGCGCCCGGCGGCGACGCGCGCGCCGTGTCCCTCAAGTTCGATGGCGCGGACAAGATCGAAGTGGACAAGGGCGGCGACTTGTTGTTGACGATGGGTAAAGAGGTCGTCCGGCAACTCAAGCCCGTGGTCTATCAGGAAGTGGCGGGCGGCGCGCGGCAAATGGTCGAAGGCAGCTACGCATTACAGCCGGACGGGCGCGTCGGCTTCCACGTAGGCGACTACGACGCTGCGCTCCCGCTCGTCATCGATCCGGTTCTGGTCTACTCAACTTACCTCGGCGGCAACAACACCGATCTCGCCAGAGCCATCGCCGTTGACCCGGCCGGCAACGCCTGCATCACGGGCTATACCCTGTCGTTGAATTTTCCGACGGCCAACGCCTTTCAGGCGACGTTTAACGGCACGGAGGGGTTTTTCGGCAACAGGGATGTCTTTGTCACCAAGATCAACGCGGCGGGCAACGCGCTCGTCTATTCAACTTACCTTGGCGGCACGGGCGGCGAGGAGGCCAGAGGCATCGCCGTTGATTCATCGGGCAACGCTTACGTCGCGGGCTTCACCGACTCGACCAACTTTCCCATCGCCAACGCCGTGCAAGCTACAATGGGCGGCACTCAGGACGCTTTCGTGACGAAGCTCAACGCCGCCGGCTCCGCGCTCGTTTACTCGACTTTTCTTGGTGGCGCAGGCTTCAGTGACGGCGCTAATAGCGCAGAGTTTGGCGAGGCTATCGCGGTTGATTCGTCCGGCAACGCCTACGTCACCGGCAGCACCTTCTCAAACAACTTCCCCCTGGTCAACGCCGTTCAAGACACGTTCAAGGGCGGCTCCACCGACGCCTTCGTGACGAAGATCAACGCGGCGGGCGACGCCTTCGTCTACTCGACTTACCTCGGAGGCAATGGCGATGCTGCCATCTCCGGCATCGGCGGGGAGAGCGGCAGGGGTATCGCGGCGGATTCTGCGGGAAACACTTACGTCACCGGAGAAACCAACTCCTCGACTGACTTCCCGCTAGCCAACGCCGTGCGAGGCACGTATGGCGGCGGCGGCAGCGACGCTTTCGTCGCCAAGATCGGCCCGGCGGGTTCGGCGTTCGTTTACTCGACCTACCTCGGCGGAGTCGATCAGGACAGCGGCGAAGGCGTTAAGGCCGACGCATCCGGCAACACATACGTCGCCGGGTTCACCGTGTCAAACAACTTCCCGACGGCCAACGCCCTACAAGCCACGTTCGGCGGCGTTCAGGACGTTTTCGTCACCAAGCTCAACCCCACCGGTTCCGCGCTCATTTATTCAACCTACCTCGGCGGCACGGGCGGCGAGATAGCCTTCGGCATCGCGATTGATGCGTCCAACAGCGTGTATATCGGCGGAACCACCGGCTCGTTCAACACCTTCCCCGTGCGCAACGCCAATCAATGCACGCGCAACAGCGGTTTTGACATCTTCATCACGAAGTTCAACCCGGCGGCTACCGAGCTTATCTACTCCACATATCTCGGCGGCAGCGGAGACGACGTCGGCCAAGGCATCGCGCTCGACCCGTCGAACAACGCTTACATGACTGGCTCGACCACTTCGACCGATTTCCCCACGGTCAATCCCATCCAAGCCGCGAACGGCGGCGATCAGGACGCCTTCGTCACCAAATTCAACGACGCACTCCCGCCGAACGCATGCGCCACGCCCACGCCGACGCCCACCCCGACACCGACGCCGACGCCAACTCCAAACCCGTCCGTCGTGCAATTCGCGCAGGCGACCTACAGCGTCGCCGAAGGTTTGGAGCGCAACACCGACCCGGCCTCGCTCACAATCACCGTTACGCGCACCGTCAACACGTCGGTCGAGGCCACAGTTGATTACCGCACGGTTGATCTCTCCGCCGCCGTGCGCTGCGACACGGCCAACGGCACGGCCTACCACCGCTGCGACTACGCGACCACGCTCGGCACGCTCACGTTCGCCGCCGGTGAGACGAGCAAGACCTTCTCGGTCTTCATCACCGACGACGCACACGTCGAGGGCAGCGAGACGTTCCAGATCGCGCTCGCCAACGCGACGGGCGGCGGCATCGGCACGCAGATGGCGACGACCGTGACGATTCAGGACAATGACACGCAGGCGGCCGTCGCCAATCCGATTGACACGTCGGAGTTCTTCCTTCGCCAGCACTACGTCGATTTCTTGATGCGCGCCCCCGAAGCGATGGGCTTCTCGCAGTGGGTCGCGGCGCTCAACAATTGCGGTGCGGGCAGCGGCGACCGCGGGCGCGATCCGGCGTGCGACCGCGTGATGGTCTCGTCCGGCTTCTTCCGCTCGGATGAATATCTACAGGTCAAAGGCTACTTCGCCTACCGCTTCTACGAGGTGGCGTTCGACCGCCGTCCGACCTACGTGGAGTTCGCACGCGACCTGCAACGCCTGACCGGCACGACGGCCGCGGACACGCTCGCGCGCATGGCGGCCTTCACCACAGAGTTCACACAGCGGCCGGAGTTCACCGCCACTTACCCGGCCGACCTGTCCCTGAGCGCCTACGTCGATGCTCTGTTCACGAAGGCAGAGATCGGCGACCGCCAATCCATCACGCGGCAGGACAATTCGACGCTCACCCGCGCGCAGTTGGCCGACGGCAGCCGCACGCGCGCAGACATCCTGCGCGAGATCGTCGAGAGCCGCGAGGTGGCGGCCATCTTCTACAACCGCGCGTTCGTCTCGGCGCAATATTTCGGCTACCTCAGGCGCGACCCCGAAAGCCCCGGCTACGAGATGTGGCTCGCTTACCTGAACGCGAACCCCACGGACTTCCGCACGATGGTCAACGGGTTCGTCAACTCCGTCGAATACCGTCTCAGGTTCGGCCGTCCTACGAATTAGCGAGACGCTTCAACAGCCGTGCAGTCAACGCGCGGCGGCGCGCGGCGCGAGCGCGTCGAGCCGCTGCCGCGCCGCCGCCGCTTCGGGGCTGCGCGGGTGACGCCTCAGTATCTCGCGCCAGCTCTCGCCGTCGTAGCGGAAACGCTTCGCCGCGCGGTCGAAGACGAACGTGATGCCCTGCTTGTTGTAGCGATCCAGTTCGTTGAAATTGAGAAAGTAACTTTCGAGCGGCGCGCCGCCCGCCGCCATCTCGCGCTCGTCGAGGCGGCGTGCGGCATCGCGCGACAATTTCGTCGCCGCCTGTTCGGCCTCGTCCCCGAACAGCAGCAGGACGGCGGGGCGCAGAGGCGAACGCGGAAAGTTGTCGAGAAAAATGCGCGCCCGCGCGATGCGGTCAAACTCTTCCGAGCCACGAATCAAGCGCAACAACTTCTCGTCATCGCCCGCGCGCGCAGGCGACAGGACGGCCTCGGCCTGCAACCAGCCGCGCGTCCGCCGCGTCACCGCCACGCGATAAAAACTGAGACCGTCGCCGCCTCGCCGCGCGCCGACGATTGAGACCGCGCGCCCTCGCCCCAGACGTTGCACGAGGTTCGCCGTCAATTGCGGCGCGTCCCTGAGCGCGGCCAGACGCTCGTCCACCACGATGGCGGGTTGGCCGCCGACGGCGGGCGCGCGCCGCTTTCTTTGCGGGTGCGCGTCCGCGCTTAACAGGAACAGGCAGGCGCACGAAGCCAGTAAACTGAGTCCGCGTCGTCGGCGTGCGGCGCGTGTTGAAACGGAAGAGACGGTGTGTGGTGTAGTAAAAGAAGAGACGGCGAGTTGTGAAGAAAAAACTCGCTTGAAATCCGGCAAGCGTCGAGACATGAGGAACGGTCTCCTTTCGCTGTCATGAGGTTTGAGGAACTGTGCAAACGGGCGGCGGCGCGCGTGTGTGAAGTTCTAGCGCGGCGCGCGGCGGCGCGGGTTTGCGGCTAACAGGGCATCGAGTTTGGTGCGCGCCGCGCTCGGCTTCGTGCGTGCGGCGAGTCCCGCGTGATGGAAATGGCAGATGGCGAGCGCGAGCGCGTCGCTGGCGTCGTGAGGCTGCGGTATCTCCTGAAGCGAGAGCAGCACGCGCACCATCTCCTGAACCTGATGTTTTTCGGCCGCGCCGTAGCCCACCACCGTCTGCTTGACGAGGCGCGGCGCATACTCCGCGATCTCTATGCCGGCGCGCTCGGCCGCCACCAGAATCACGCCGCGCACCTGTCCGAGTTTCAAAGCCGTCTTCACGTTCGCGGCGAAGAACATCTCCTCGACCGCGCAGACATCCGGCCGGAAGCGCGCCAGCAACTCCTCCACCCCGTCGCTGATCTTCAACAGGCGCGCCGCGAAACGCTCGCGCGGGCTGGCTCGCACCGTCCCGAACTCAACGGCGCGATACCGACGCGCATCGCCCTCGACCACACCCCAGCCCGTCGTCTCGCTTCCCGGATCAATGCCAAGCACACGCATCTTTGAGTGACAGGTGACGGGTGACAGGTAACAGGAAAGAACAAGGCTTATCTTGTCACCTGTCACCCGTCACCTGTCACCGCTCTATTCCATCTCGGCTTCGTCAATGTCGAAGTTGGCGGAGACTTTTTGCACGTCGTCGTGGTCTTCGAGGATTTCCATCAGCTTGAGCATCTGGCGCGCGTCTGCGCCTTCGAGTTTGACGTAGGACTTCGGCACCATCTCGACTTCGGCGACCTGCGGCTCGACGCCCGCTTTTTTCACCGCATCGTGGACGGCCTCGAAATTCTCCGGCGCGGTGATGATCTCGAAGTTGTCTTCGTCGTCGCGCAAGTCCTCCGCGCCCGCCTCGGTCACGATCTCAAACAACTCGTCCTCGCTCTTGGCCGCTTTCTCGATGACGATGTAGCCCTTCTTCTCGAAGTTCCACGACTGCGACCCAGACACGCCGAGGTTGCCGCCGTACTTCGAGAAGGCGTGGCGTATCTCGGCCACGGTGCGGTTGCGGTTGTCCGTCATCGCCTCGACGATGATGGCGACGCCGCCGGGGCCGGTGCCTTCGTAAGTGATCTCGTCGTAGTTGACGCCCTCTTCTTCGCCCGTCCCGCGGCGGATGGCACGCGCGATGGTGTCGTTCGGCATGTTGCCGGCCTTCGCATCGGAGACGGCTTTGCGCAGGCGCGCGTTGGCTTCCGGGTCGCCGCCGCCGGTGCGCGCTGCGACCGTGAGTTCTTTAATGAGTTTGGTGAAAAGTTTGCCGCGCTTGGCATCGAGCGCGCCCTTCTTGTGTTTGATGGTATGCCACTTGGAATGTCCAGACATTTGTATAAAGTTCCTTGTACGCGCGTTTGAATCGGAGAAGCGGGACGCGACTATATCATGCGTTTTTTACGCGCCGCAACCGGCTCAACCCGGAGGCCGAGAGTCGGAGACCAGAGGCCGCTCTACAAAACTCTCTCGGACGCAAATTCACTTCTCGCCCGCTAAAACCAACAAACCCTCCCCGGTCGCACCGACGACGCGCACGAGTTTCGTCTTCGAGGCATGGCCGCTCTTGATCTCGACGTCGCGGGCGTGTACGCCGAGCGCGCGTGCCAGCGTGCGCGCCAGTTCTTCGTTGGCCGCGCCTTCGACGGGCGGGGCGGCCACGCGCAAGCGCAGCGCGCCATCATGCTCGCCCGCGATCTCGCTGCGCGAGGCGCGCGGCACCACCCGCACGGCGAAGATCAACGCCCCGTCCTGTTGTTTGAAACGAATCACATGCGCTTCCCGCGCAAACCGTCGCCCGCGCTACATGCGCAGCAGCGTGCCCTCGACGGCTCGCTGGAACAGTTGCAGTAGAAAGAGGACGATGATCGGCGAGATGTCGAACATGCCGACCGGCGGTATGATGCGGCGAAACGGCAGCAACACCGGATCGGTCACGCGCAGCAGAAATCTCATGAGCG
>DASVPS010000165.1:0-30029 GCA_036389555.1 Pyrinomonadaceae bacterium | reverse complement strand
GACGTGGAAGAGCGAAGGGTAGCTCTCCAGAGAAGCGGGATGGAGGGTGACCCGGTCTAAGAGATGGGAGATGCGTGCAAAGCGGCGGGAGGGGTCTTCGAGGGCGACGCGGCGCACGAGGCCGTGGACTTCATAGCCGAGTGATAATAAATGTTCGGCCAGGTAGCTGCCGTCCTGTCCGGTGATCCCTGTGATTAAGGCCTTCTTCGTCAATGGTTACTCTCCGAATAAAATTGTGGGGGCGGGGTTTTCATGTGCCCGCCCGCTCAAGGTTCATAAGATATGGACGGCGATTAAGCCCCGCCCATTAAGGTAATTCATCCCGCCGCTAAATTCATCCCGCCCGTCAGGGTCGAAAGCGGCTGAGCACGTCGACGACGTATTGTTGTTGTTCGAGCCGCAGTTCGGGGTAGATGGGCAGGGCGAGGGTTTCGCGCGCGGCGCGTTCGGCTTCGGGCAGCGCGCCTTCGCTGTAGCCGAGATAGCGGAAGCACTCCTGCATGTGCAGCGGCACGGGGTAGTAAATTTTGACGCCGACGCCGTGCGCACGCAAGTGCTCTATGAGCGCATCACGGTGTTCGGGAATACGCACGACGAACTGGTGAAAGATGTGTCGGACGTTCTCGCGTATGAACGGCGCGCGCAGATTGAAAGGGAGGTGCGCGTTCGTTAAAAGGAGCGCATAGGTCTCTGCGCGTTCGCGGCGCGCCTGCGACCAACTGTCGAGGTGCGGGAGTTTGACGCGCAGGACTGCGGCCTGTAGCGCGTCGAGGCGGCTGTTGATGCCGACCTCCGTGTGCAGGTATTCGGTCGCGCCGCCGTGGACGCGCAGGGAGCGCAGGCGTGCGTTGAGGGCGTCGTCATTGGTCGTGAGCATGCCGGCGTCGCCGGCCGCGCCGAGGTTCTTCGTCGGGTAGAAACTGAAACACCCGATCCGGCCGAGCGATCCGGCGCGACGCCCGGAGTCTTCCGCGCCGATGGCCTGCGCCGCGTCTTCGATGACGGGCAGATTGTGGCGCGCGGCCACTTCCAGAAGCGCATCCATCGCGGCGCATTGGCCGTAGAGGTGTACGGGCATGATGGCGCGCGTGCGCTCTGTGATGGCGGCTTCGACGAGCGACGGGTCGAGGTTGTAGGTGCGCGGTTCGATGTCTACGAAGACGGGCGTTGCGCCCGTGCGCGCGATGGCGCTGGCGGTGGCGAAGAAACTGAAGGGCGTCGTGATCACTTCGTCGCCCGCCTTGATGTCTAAAGCCATCAGTGCGAGCAGGAGCGCGTCGGAACCGGAAGCGCAGCCGACGGCGTGGCGCGTCGTCGAGTAGTGCGCGATCTCTTCTTCGAGCAGGCGCACTTCTTCGCCGAGGACGAACTGCTGCGAATCTAATATCCGACCCACGCCCGCGCGCAACTCTTCGCGCAAGAGCGCGTGCTGCTGTTTCAGATCGAGCAGGGGAACCTGCATGCTGGGTGAAGGTGTCGTCATCGCAATCTATAACTCTATCTCTATAATTCTATCTCTATCTCTATAACTCGATCAGTCTGCCGCCCTGATTGATCGACTCCTGCGCGGCTTCGAGCAGGCGCACGACGCGCAGGCCGGCCGCGCCGTCGGTGAGCGGCGCGCGCTTGCCGGTGATGGCGTCGAGAAACTCCGCGGAGACGTGCGTCAGGGCTTCGGTCGAATCGAGTTTGGGAACCCACACGTCGCCGGTGCGATAGCTGACGAGCGTCTGGTAGGCCGCCTCCTTGTCACTGTCCGACTCGATGCGGTTCGCCGTCACGCCCTTGTCATAGACGCGCACCTTCTCGGTCGGTTCGATGTCGTCGTAGACGATCATCTTGCGGCTGCCGGCGATGAGCGTGCGGCGGATTTTGACGGGTGAGAGCCAGTTGAAATGAAAGTGTGCGATGAAGGAATCGGCGAAGCGCAGCATGACGTAGGCGATGTTTTCGATCCCGGCTTCGATGTGGGAACTGCCCGTCGCCGTCAGCGCCACGGGCGCGCGCGCGACGAGGTAGTCCATGATCGAGAGATCGTGCGGCGCTAAATCCCAGACGACGTTGATGTCGCGCTGGAAGAGGCCGAGATTGATGCGCACGGAATCGAAGTAGAGCAACTCTCCGAGTTCGCCGCTCTCGACGATCTCCTTGATGCGGCGCACCGCGCCCGTATAGACGAACGTGTGATCGACCATCAGGGTCAGCCCGCGCCGCTCCGCCAGTTCGACCAACTCACGCGCCTCGGCGCTGTTCGTCGTGAAAGGTTTTTCGATGAGGACGTGCTTACCGGCGAGGAGCGCGTCTTTGGCGAAACGATAGTGTGTGGCGACGGGCGTGGCGATGACGACGGCCGAGAGTTCGGGGTCGGCGAGCAGTTGGCGATAGTCCGGGGCGGTGCGCGTGGCGGGATAGCGGCGGCCGATGGCGTTCAGGCGCTTCTCGTCCGTGTCGCAAATCCAGCGCAGTTGCGCGCGCTCGTTCTCCGCGAAGTTGCGGATGAGGTTCGGCCCCCAGTAGCCGCAGCCGATGACGCCGACGGTGATCATAGAGAGTTGTCAGTAGTCTGTAGCCCGTGGTCAGTTGTTCGGACTGACACGGCTGACCCTGGCCTACGAAGCGAGAGTTGATTCATGCGCCATAGTTAAACACGCGCGGCGGACAACTGACTACCGGCGAAGGAGCAGATGGCTTCCGCCACACGCTCGATCTGCGCGCCCGTCAACTCCGGGAACATCGGGAGCGAGAGGACGCGCGCGGCCTGGCGTTCGGCTTCCGGGAAGTCGCCGGCGCGATGGCCGCGCGACGCATAAGCGGGTTGCAGGTGGACGGGCACGGGATAATGTATGCCGGTCTGGACGCCCGCCGCCGAGAGGTGCTGTTGCAACGCATCGCGCGCCTCGGTTTGGACGACGTAGAGATGATAGATGTGGCGCGCGTAAGGCAGCTCGCGCGGGAGCTTGAGCGTGCCGTCTTCGTTCATGCCGGACAGCAGTTCATGGTAGCGCGCGGCGTGCGCGCGGCGCAGGTCGTTCCAACCGTCGAGATATTTGAGTTTGACGTTCAAGACCGCGCCCTGAATGCCTTCGAGGCGGAAGTTGTAGCCGATAATGTCGTGGCGATACTTCTGCTCCGAGCCGTGGTCGCGCAGCAAACGGACGCGCCGCGCCACTTCCGCGTCGTCGGTCACGACCGCGCCGCCCTCGCCGTATGCGCCCAGATTTTTACCGGGATAGAAACTGAAGCAGTTCGCGCGGCCGAGCGCGCCCGTGCGGCGGCCTTTGTAGAGACTGCCGTGCGCCTGCGCCGCGTCTTCGATGACAGAGAGATCGTGGCGCGCGGCGATCTCGAAAATGGGATCGAGGTCTGCGGATTGACCGTAGAGGTGTACTGGGATGATGGCGCGCGTGCGCTCTGTGATCGCGGCTTCGATCTTCGCCGGGTCAATGGTGTAGGAGACGGGGTCGGCGTCCACGAAGACGGGCGTGGCGCCGGCGGTCGAGACGGCTTCGGCGGTGGCGAAGAACGTGTTGGCCGGGACGATCACCTCGTCGCCCGCGCCCGCGCCGCAGGCGGTGGCGGCGAGTTGAATGGCGGCCGTGCCGCTGTTCACGCCGACGCAGAACTTCGCGCCCAGATATTCGGCGAAGGCCGTCTCGAACGCCTCCACCTCGCGGCCGAGAATGAAGGCCGCGCTCTCTACGACGCGCCCGATGGCCTCGTCAACTTCCCGCTTGATGGCGCGATACTGCGCTTGCAGATCGACGAAAGGAACAGACATGAAAGCAAGGGATAATATAAAGGGATGAGGGATGAGGGATGAGGGATGAAAGAAAGCATTCAAGCAAGTGAGCGCTTTCTTTTATTCATCCCTCATCCCTCATCCCTCATCCCTTCGCTCTCCCTCATCCCTTCTTAAGATTCGTGCCGGGTTGCCGGCGACGGTCGCGCCGGGGGGCACGTCGCGCGTGACGACCGCGCCCGCGCCGATGATGGCGCGCGCGCCGATCTCGATGCCGCCGAGGACGACTGCGCCCGTGCCGATTGATGCGCCGCGACGGACGACTGTCAGTTGGAGCGTCCAGTCGGCCTCGGTCTGGGGCGTGCCGTCCGGTCGGGTCGCGCGCGGGTAACGGTCGTTGATGAACTGCACGCCGTGGCCGACGAAAACTTCGTCCTCGATGAGGACGCCTTCGCAGATAAACGTGTGGCTGGAGATTTTGCAGCGTGCGCCGACGCGCGCGCCCTTCTGGATTTCCACGAACGTGCCGATGCGCGTCTCGTCGCCGATCTCGCAGCCGTAGAGGTTGACGAAGTTGTAAATCTGCACGTCGCGCCCCAGCACAACGTCGTCGGCGATGGCGCAGAACTCTCTCATAAAGTTTCAGGTTTCAAGTTTCAAGTTTCAGGTTAAAAAGCCTCGAACACTTGAAACTTGAAACCTGAAACTTGAAACCCTTCATTTCGATTTGGCGGTCTCGGCGTATTCGTCCGCGTCGGTCGCGACCGTCTGGTCTTCGTCCTCGTTGGCGTAATAGCTCGAATAGTAGCCGGAGTAGTAGTAGTAATCCGAAGATTCGAGTTTGACGTTGTTGAGGACAATGCCGTAGATGTGCGCGCCCACGTCGAGGAGTTGCTGCTTGGCGCGGCGCACCACGGCGCGCGACGAGCGGCCGCCGTGGACGACGAGCATCACGCCGTCAACCATCGTCGAGAGAATCGAAGCGTCCGTGAAGGAGATCGCGGGCGGCGAGTCGATGATGATGTGCGTGAAGTTGTCGCTGAGGAGCGTGATCATGCGGCGCATCTCTTCGGAGCCTAAGAGTTCCGCGGAGTTCGGCGGGACGGGGCCGGACGTGATGATCTTCAGGTTCGGCAGCTTATCGTACTCCTGCACGATTGCGCCGATGTTCGTGTCGCCCGACAGGTAGTTGGTCACGCCGCGCGTGTTCGGCAGTCCGAAGTGGGCGTGGATGCGCGGGCGGCGCAGGTCGCAGTCGAGGATCAAGACTTCCGCGCCCGTCTGCGCGAGCATAACGGCAGTGTTGACGGCCGTCGTCGTCTTGCCTTCGGACGGCTGGCTCGACGTGACGAGGACGGTCTTCGGCGGCTGCCCGGCCGACGAAAGCAGGAGCGACGTGCGCAGGTGGCGATAAGCCTCCGCGACGGGCGAACGCTTCTCTTCGATGAGCGCGAGCGCGTTCGCCGTGGGGTCGCTTGCGCCCGCGGTGGCGAGGGCAGCGGTGCGCGACGGCAGTGCGAAGCGGCGTTCCACGCGCGGCGCGGGGATCAAGGCCAGCGTCGGGAGGTGTATGTGGCGATCCACGTCTTCGATGGACTTGAGCGTGTCGTCCAGGTAGTCGAGCAGGAAGGCGAGGCCGATGCCCGCGGCCAGCGAGAGCAGGAGCGCGATCAAAATATTGCGCACGCGCGGCGGCCCGACGACCTCTGCGCGGCGCGCGGGCGTGGCGATGGAGATGTTGCTGGGCGTGTCGTTGCCCGCCACGTCGATCTCCTTCTGACGCTGAATGGCGGTGTTATAGAGTTGCTTGATCGTCTCCAGTTCTTGCAGCTTGATGTCGAGTTGACCTTCGGACTGGCTCTGCGCATTCGCTTGCCCGCGCGCCGTAGAGTTCGACTGCCGGAGCGAGTTTTCGCGCATCACCGCAGCTTTATAACTGCCTTCGATAGTGCGCACCACGTCTCTCGCCTGTTTGTCGAGCGAAGCCTGTATCTGCGCCTTCTGCTTGTCAAGCTTCTTCACGGCAGGCCACTCCTCCGTGTACTGCACGAGCAAGGCCTGACGCTGTTCCTCAACCGCGTTCAGCTTGTCGCGCATCTCCTGCACAGACTTGTTAGCCATGACCTCCGGGATGGAGTAGATGTCCTGCGTGCTCTGCGCGACGCGATAGGAAGCTTCCAGTTCCTTGCGTTTCTCTTCGGCCTGCATCATCTGGGTGGTGGACATACCCAGAATAGCCTTTGTCAAATCCTGCCCGTCGGCCGCGCCGAGCGGCAAATTGTGGCTCCGCTTGAAGGCAATGATCTCTTCCTGCTTCTGCCGGTAGGAGGCTTGCAGGTCGGTGATGTTGCGGGCGAGTTGCTCGGCCGACTTGGTAGAGCCGGAGGTCTCGCGCTCCATGTTGTCCTGGATGAAGACGGCGGCGAGCGTGTCCGCGATCTTCATGGCGAGTGCGGGGTTGGTGTGTTCGTAGATGATCTTGACGAGGTTTGTGCGCTCGACCGGGTCGATGGTCAGGTTGGCGCGCAGCGCGTCTTCGTAGCCGAGCATCTTCGCGGTCTGCTCCGGCGTCAACTTGTCAGCTTCGGCCGTAGTCGCCGGGGCGTCGTCAACGACACCGAGTCCGCCCTCCTGTCCGGCGGCGGGCGCAGCGGCCGGTTTCTGCCGCGAGAACATGCGGCGCACGGTGGCGAACAAACTCGGCCGTCCCTGACCGCCGACGAAGGCCGGGTTGTTTTGTAGGTCGAGCGCGAGGATCACTCTGCGATGGAGGCGCGGGTTCTCCAGCAGCGCGAGTTGCGTGCCCCAGTAGGCCGGGTCGCTCTGCGCGTTGATGACGAACTCTTTCGTCTTCAGGAGGTTCTTTGTCTTCTGCTCGATCTGGATGGTTGATTCGGCGCGGTAGACGGTCGGCTGGCGGTACATCTGGATCGCGACGAGCGACGTGACGACGACCATCAGGCTCAGGATCAGCCACTTGCGTTTTATCACGACCGAAAGGTAGTCGCGCAGGTGCGTCGGCTCGCTGAGCGAGTAGGTGTTGTTTGGCCGGTCGGGTTGCGTCAAGTCGCGCAACGGGCGGTCGAGGTTCGTACCGGGGGTCAGCGGCAGCAGGCGATTATCTTGAGACATCTTCTTTCAACCTTAAAACTTCAGAAATACCAACTCGGTCGGGCACAAATGCAAGCGAGGCATGATAACAGAGACGGGGGGAAAGGATGAAGGCCGGAGAGAAGGGATGAGGGATGAGGGATGAGGGATGAAATTAAAGCATTCAAGCAAGTTAAGCATTCCTTTCATCCCTCATCCCTCATCCCTCATCCCTTCCTTTCATCCCTTCCTTTCATCCCTGATTTTGCGAAGCGAATTCCCGCAGCGCCTCCTGCCATGCGGGCAGGGGCGCGAGGCCGATGGCCTCCGACAGCAGGCAGCGCAGGCGCGAGTTGCGAGGGCGCGGAGCGGGGCGTTGCAGCGAGTCCATCGAGACGCTTTCGATCTCGGCCTCTTCGACTCCGGCCGCGCGCACGGCCTCGCGCGCGAAGTCCAGAAAACTCGCGCCCTCGCCGCCGCCCACGACGTGATACGTGCCGGGCAGATCGCGCAAGGCCAGTTCGCGCAGGCGTGCCGCCAGATGCGGCGCGTAAGTCGGCGTGCCGTAGGCATCGCTGATCGCTTTCAGATGTTCGCCGCGCCGCGCGCGTTCGACGGCCGTGGCGAGAAAGTTTTTGCCGCCCGCGCCGAAAATCCAGCCCGTGCGGACGACGACGGTGCGCGCCGAGGCGCGTTGCGCTCTGCGCTCGCCCTGTAGTTTGGCGATGCCGTAGGCGCTCTGCGGTTCGGGGTCGTCGCGCTGCGTGTAGAAGCCTTCCTTGCCGCCGTCGAAAACGTAATCGGTCGAGATCGTGACGAACGACGCGCCCACGAGCCGGCTGTGCGCCGCCAGAATCTCCACGGCCTCTGCGTTGATGAGGAGCGCGCGTTCCGGGTTCAACTCGCAGCCGTCAACGTCCGTCCATGCGGCGCAGTTTATGACCGCTTCGGGGCGTTCACGCTCGAACGTATCGCGCACCGCCTCGGCCTTCGTGATGTCGAGGCTCTCGCGTTCGTGCGCAGACACCTCATCGCCGCGCGCCGCCGCGTGCGCGACCAGCGCGCGCCCGACCATCCCGCCCGCTCCCGTGATCAAAATTTTCACTTCGCGCCGACCTCCACGCCGTACTGCCGCGCGTAAAAATCCCTGTACGCGCCGTCGCGCACGCGCGCGATCCAGTTCTCGTTCTCCGCATACCAGCGGATCGTTTTGGCGAGACCGCTCTCCCACGTCTCCGCGGGCTTCCAGCCGAGTTCGCGTTCCACCTTCGACGGGTCAATCGCATAGCGCCGGTCGTGGCCGGGACGATCCTTGACGTAGCGTATGAGCGAGGCGGGCTTGCCGAGCGCGGCGAGGATTGATTCGACCACTTCGATGTTGCGCCGCTCGTTGCGCGCGCCGATGTTGTAGATCGCGCCCGCTTCGCCGCGTTCGTAGGCGAGCGCGACGGCGCGGCAGTGGTCTTCGACGTAAATCCAATCGCGTACGTTTCTCCCGTCGCCGTAGACGGGGATCGGCTCGTCGTGGAGCGCGTTCGAGAGCAGCAGCGGGATCAGCTTTTCGGGAAACTGGCGCGGCCCGTAGTTGTTGCCGCAGCGCGTCGTCACGGTGTCGAGTCCGAACGTGTGATGCGCGGCGCGCACCAAGTGCTCGGCCGCCGCCTTCGAGGCCGCATAGGGGCTGTTCGGCGCATAGCCGGAGCTTTCGTTGAAGAACGCGCCCTCGTCTTCGGGCAGACTGCCCATCACCTCGTCGGTCGAGATTTGCACGAAGCGACGGACGCCCCGCGCGCGCGCGGCATCGAGCAAGACCTGCGTGCCGAGGATGTTGGTGCGCAGGAAATCATCTGCGCGTTCGATGCTGCGATCAACGTGCGACTCGGCGGCGAAGTTGAAAATCGCATCCGTGCCCTCTGCGAGCGCGGCGCTGACGGCTTCGCCGTCGGCAATGTCGCCGCGCACGAAGCGGTGGCGCGCCGCATCTTCGAGGCCGTCGAGGTTGTCTGGATTGCCCGCGTAAGTGAGCGCGTCGAAGTTGATGATTTCGGCGTCCGGCCAGCGCGCGAGAGCCAGTCGGATGAAGGCCGAGCCGATGAAGCCCGCGCCGCCCGTGACGAAAAGTTTTTGCATGAAATGTTTGCGGGGATTGAGTTGACGCGCTGCCCGTTGGCGCGCCCTTTTGGCTCTCTGGAATTTGGACGCGGCGCGCGCCGCTAAACTTCTGACTTAAATGCCTGGCGAACGCTTCGCCGGAAGTTGCCGGAATTTGGTTGAGCCGGTAAGTGACGAAGTATAGGCGTGCGCTCGAAAGGGTGTCAAGAATCGCGTGGGCGCGAGGCGCGAGGTTTCGGCGCGCCCGAAGGGCAGCATCCGGGCGCGGCAATTTGCCGCCGGGAGCGTGTCGGTCTGCGGTCTCTCGGAACACGGCGAGAGATGATTTTCGCGGACGCGCGCCGGGCGGATGCGCGTCCCGGCCGCGGGGCTTCGTCCCGCGTTTCAGACCCCTTTCAAACTATTGACAGCCTCCAAAAATTAGTATAAAAGCTACGGGCTTCATGCATGAGGTCAGACCGCGTATCCCGTGCTTTGATAGTCCCGAATGGTAACAACGCTGCCGTCCTCGCGAGCGGCACACACGAAACCCCGCGACGTAACCGTCTTGAACGTCTTACCGATAACCACACGAACAGCATACCCACGCTGAAGGAGAGTTCCCATGAATAAAGGCCGCTTGACCCTCAATATTCTAACAACGATCACTTTCATCTTTGCCCTCGCCGCTATGACACACGCGCAGGCGACCCGCACCTGGGTGTCGGGCGTCGGCGACGACGTGAACCCTTGCAGCCGCACCGCCCCTTGCAAAACTTACGCCGGCGCGATCTCGAAGACCGCCAAAGACGGCGAGATCAGCACGCTCGATCCGGGCGGCTTCGGCACGCTGACGATCACCAAATCCATCACCGTCAATGGCGGCGGCGCCGGTCAAGGCTACGGCTCGGTGCTCTCCGCGCTCGCGCCGCAGGGCTTTCTCATCAACATCACCGATGTGAACGACATCCGCAAGACCGTGCGCCTCAACTGGCTCGACATCAACGGGGCTTCGACCGGCACCGACGGTATCCGCATGATCGCCGGCAGCGCGCTCCATGTCGAGAACACGAACATTGACGGCGTGGTCGGCGACGGCATCGACATCAACCTGAGCACCGCCACCGTCGCCGAGGTCTACATCAAGAACGTCTCCATCAGGAACACCGGCACCAACGGCATCATCCTGCAAGCGGTCGCCGGCGGCCTCGTCCTCGCGAGCATCGAGCAGACCTCGGTGAACAACAGCACCGGCGACGGCATCGAATGCAGCTCGCGCTCGCGCGCCACGATCCGCGACTGCGTCATCTCGACGCACAACGGCGCGAGTTCCGCCGGTATCCGCACCTCCGGGACGGCCGACGTGGACATCAACGTCGATACCTGCACCCTGACCTACAACGTGGACGGCGTTCGCGTCGATGTCGGCACGGCGCGCGTCGCCAACAGCATCATCAGCGGCGGCACGACCGCGCTACGCAACGTGGGCGGGACGCTCAAGACATTCGGCACCAACCGAATTGACCCGAACACGAACGTGGGCATAATCACACCGATCTCGCAGAGCTAACTTTACCGACGGACGTTCAACGCACGCTCCGCCCGCCTCTCCGAACAGAGAGGCGGGCGGAGTTTTTTTCACCCCGTCGTGCCGCTTCCGCCGGACGAGAGACGCATTGACATATCTCTTTTCGGCGACATATCTTATGCGCCTCAACTGGAATGAGTGTTACGTACTATTGACGGAAACTCCTCTTTCCTCACGCAATCTGTTCTGAGAACTACGCCTCGCTTAAAAACACATGGCGAGCCTCTCTGCGAAACCGGAGCGCGTCTCACATTACCTGCGCCCCGGTTAGAACTTCCCTTCAACACACTATTCCCTGTTGGAGTAATACAGTGTCGACCAAACATATTTATCGTGTCGCAGTGGTTGTCCTCAGCATCCTCACTTCACTGTTAATCGCTGAAGCCACGCTCCGAGTGATAGGTAAACCTCAGCCCGCCCTGAGCGGCTGGCGGGCGCTTAAAGCCAGCACCTCGGAGAACAACCAACTCGGCTTCAGGGGGCAGCGCATCGAATATGCGAAGGACGATTTCGTCATCGTCCTTCTCGGAGACTCGCAGGTGGAGGCAGTGGCCTGCGCCTACGAACGGATGCCGGAGCGACGTTTGGCAGCTTACCTCAACTCGGCCGGCAGACGAGTCCGGGTTTTCTCCGTGGCTGCCAGCGGGTACGGCCAAGACCAGCAACTGCTCGCCCTACGGGAGTATTTCGAGAAGTTCAGGGCTGATCTCGTCGTCCACTGGCAGACTCCGAAAAATGACATCTGGAACAACATCTTCCCCACGAATCTGGCCGTCAACGGCACCCCGAAGCCGACCTTCTGGTTGGAGTCGGGACAACTGCGCGGGCCGAGCGAAGGGATCGGCCAACCCATCAGCGAAACCCCGCCCCTGAAGTTGCAACTCCTATGGCGCAGGTTGTCGCACTGGTCGAGGGATCGCCACTGGGAGAAACTATACCCCCCGGCATACCGGCCGTTAACGGAGGTCAATGAACCCGTCAAGACCGATTGGCAGCAGCACCTTGATCGAAACTTGGGTATTGAAGAGCTTGACAGCGAAAAGACTCACTGGTCGATATCCCTCACGCCGCGTAGCGAGAGAATGCTGTATGGCCTTGATTTAACCCGCCAACTGCTTCAGCAGATCGAGCGGTTGACTCGTTCCAATGGCGGGCAGTTCACGATTTTTACGGCCTACAACGTTCCCTTCGAAGAGAGCAGTATTGAGGAAGGCGTGCATGTTTTGAATGGCAAGTACTATAGAACCTCAAAGGCTCAATACTACGCCAACCTCAGTTACTTAAATAGCGGATTTAACTTCCATCACATTCCCGTCACGCTCGAACCGTGGAGGGTTGGCCCGGACAACGGACACCTGAACGAGCACGCCACCGACCAGGTGATGAAAGACTTGGCGGGGCGGATCGAGGCGTTGATCCCGGTCGCGAAGAAGCTAAAGACTTAACCCACGGCGAACTGAGGTTGCATGTCTCGCCTCTGGTAGAAAGTTCCCGTACTTTTACCACGGGCTGCCGGCTTTTCCTCACGCTCGCAGTAAAACTGATCGGCGGCGCGGAACGGTTGCTTGACGCTCCGAAGAGGGCGCGCTAGACTAGTTTCTGTCGCGCGTCCAACAGTCTCTATCTCACACCCCTAATTGAGACTTAAGTCGGCCACTTCATGCGACAGTTCACTTGAAGCCACCTTGAGTGGTATTAAATCAGATAAGGCTGAGTCCTATGGAAGTGAGACAAAAGCTCTTCCTGACCGTCAGCGCATCAGCTTTCGCCGTTGTCGTCGCGGCGAGCGCGAAGGGAAAACTGTGCGGAGAAAATCCGTTGGAGGGTGAGAATCATCACGAGCGAGTTGGGACAGGGGAGGCGTTCGTATCGCGCCGAGCGGGAGTTCGGGTTGCTGGTCGGCGGCGTGTTCATCGCGCTCGGCGGCTGGTGGTTTTATCGCGGGCGCTACCCGACGCTCTCCGTCCTCCTCCTCTGCTCGGGCGCGGCGCTCGCGCTCTGCGGCGCGCTTCGTCCGCGTTGGCTCGTCGTGCCGAACCGTCTCTGGATGGGGATGGCCGCGGCGATGGGCTTCGTGATGACGCGCGTCATACTGGGGCTGGTCTTCTTCCTCCTCGTGACGCCCATCGGGCTTGTGCGCCGTCTGACGGGCGGCGACCCGCTCGGCCGTCGCGGCGGGCGCACCGAATCATATTGGAAGCCTTACACCGAGCGGCGGGCTGATCCGAAGCACTACGAAAAGATGTATTAGGAAGGTTGAGAGCGTCAATGTCGAAATCGCGGGTTCTGCTCCAGATGTGGGAGTTGATGAAGTACAACAAAAAGTATTGGCTCTTGCCGATCATCGTCGTGCTGGTGCTGACGGGTCTCGCGCTCGTCTTCGCGCAGTCGTCGGCGCTCGCCCCGTTCCTCTACCCGCTGTTTTAAGGACGGCGTGAAGGTGAAAGCGCACGTGACGAGCATCCTCGGACTATCAGCTTTTTACCACGACTCGGCGGCGTGTCTCGTCGTTGACGGCGAACTCGTCGCGGCGGCGCAGGAGGAACGCTTCACGCGCCGCAAGCACGACCACCGTTTCCCCACGCACGCCGTTCGCTATTGTCTCGCCGAAGCCGGGCTGACCGCCGACGCGCTCGACTACGTTTCCTTCTACGACAAACCGCTCCTGAAATTCGAGCGTCTCCTCGAAACTTATCTCGACTACGCGCCGGCCGGTTTCCCTTCCTTCCTCAAGGCGATGCCCGCCTGGATGAAAGAGAAACTCTGGATGTCGGACTTGATCGCCGCGGAGATGGCGCGCGTCGAAGGCATAGAGGATAAAAAGGAGGCGAAGCGGCGCGCGAAACAGTTCACCTGGAAACTACTCTTCGGCGATCACCACGAGAGCCACGCGGCGAGCGCGTTCTACCCGTCGCCGTTTGAAGAGGCCGCGATTCTGACCGTGGACGGCGTGGGCGAGTGGGCGACGAGTTCCATCGGCATCGGGCGCGGCAGCGAGATCAGTCTCTTGAAAGAGTTGCGCTTTCCCGACAGTCTCGGCCTGCTCTACAGCGCGTTCACTTATTACACGGGCTTCCGCGTCAACAGCGGCGAATACAAGGTGATGGGACTTGCGCCTTACGGCGAGCCGAAATACGTCGCGCTCATCAAGGACAAACTCGTAGAGATACGCGACGACGGCAGCCTGCGCATGAACCACGAATACTTCGGCTATTCGCACAGTCTGAAAATGACGAGCAAGGCGTTTGCGAAGTTGTTCGGCGACGAGCCACGAAGTCCTGAGTCGAAACTGACGCAGCGCGAGATGGACTTGGCGCGCAGCATTCAGGTCATCACCGAAGAGGTGATGTTGAAGATGGCCGCTTACGCCCACCGCGAGACGGGCGCGCGCAAACTCTGCATGGCGGGCGGCGTCGCTTTGAACTGCGTGGGCAACGGCAGGATTCTGCGCGAGAGTCCGTTCGAGGACATCTGGATTCAACCGGCGGCGGGCGACGCGGGCGGCGCGGCCGGAATCGCGCTCGCCATCTGGCATCGCTATCTGGGGCAGCCGCGCGTGAGTCCCGAAAGCGCTGGCACATGGGCGTCGCCGCGCCATGCGAACGGGAGCCTGCCGCCCTACGCCGACGGCATGAAAGGCTCTTATCTGGGGCCGCGACACACGGAGGAAGAGATCGAAGAATTCCTGCGCGCTCGCGCGCTGCCTTACCGTAAATATCGGCGCGAGGAGTTGCCGCAGGCGGTGGCGGAGTTATTGGCGCATGAGAAAGTGATCGGCCTGCATCAGGGGCGTATGGAGTTTGGGCCGCGCGCGCTCGGCGGGCGCAGCATCATCGGCGACGCACGCTCGCCCCGCATGCAGTCGGTGATGAACCTGAAGATCAAATACCGCGAGAGCTTTCGGCCGTTCGCGCCGAGCGTGACGCGCGAGCAGGTGGGCGAGTGGTTTGAGTTGGAAACCGACAGCCCTTACATGCTGCTCGTGGCCGACGTGCGCCACGACCGCCGCCGCGAGGCCACCGAAGCGGAGCGTGCGCTGTGGGGCATCGAAAAACTGAACGCCGTGCGCTCCGACATCCCGGCCGTCACGCACGTCGATTATTCGGCGCGCATCCAGACCGTCAGGCGCGAGACGAACCCGCTCTACTGGGAGATCATCGAAGCCTTCCGGCAGCAGACCGGCTGCCCCGTCGTCGTCAACACGAGTTTCAACGTGCGCGGCGAGCCTATCGTCTGCACGCCCGAAGACAGCTATCGCTGCTTCATGCGCACGGAGATGGATGCGCTCGTGCTCGAAACCTGCGTGCTCCTGAAGGAAGAGCAGCCGGAGTTTGCAGAGGCGACGGACTGGCGCGCGAGCATCGCGCCTGATTAGAGACGACTTGGGGACAGTTTGGAACAGTCCCGACAGGGACGATTGATAATAGCCCGGCACTTCAAGTGCCGGGGATCAGTCGAAGGATAAAGTTCGAGTCCCGTAGGGACGATTGAATGTGTGAAGTACATTCAATCGTCCCTACGGGACTCTGGTTAAAGAAGCGTACTTGATCCCCGGCGATAAATCACCGGGCTATTTTCAAATGTCCCTCCGGGACAAGCCCCGGAAATGCGAGAGGCCGGGAGTCGAGACTTGTTAAGTCTGAACTCCCGGCCTCTCTGTTCTAAGAACGCGAAGGCGTCCGGGAACTTCGTGCTAGTTCGTGAAGTTCGCGTTCGGCGCGATGGTGATCGGCCCGACGAAATCGGGCGTGTTGAAGGTCACAGCGACTTTGTAAAGCACGACGTTGTTGGGATTGGCCGTGCCGTTGGAGATGCCGGGGCCGAAGTTGTTCGCGACCACGGAATCGATCACGCGCAGTTGCACGGCCTGCATCGTCGAGATGCCTGCGCCGGGATTTGACGCGCCGGAGACGGGAACGCGGAAGCCGTTGCCCTGAATCTGCGAGTTGGAGATGACGACGCGGCCGAAGTCCGTCAGGCGGATGCCGTAGTCGCGGTTGTTTTCGATGCGGCAGTTGTCAATGTTGACGCGCGTGCTGCCCGCGGTCACGATGCCTTCCAGAAAATTGCGGATGACGAGGTTGCGCAAGGTGACGACGGTGGTCGGCGTCGTGTTCGAGCCGTTGAAGATCGTGATGCCGGCTCCGGCCTGGCGCGCGGTGTTGCCGCCGGCCGGGTCGCCCTGAAGCACGGCGTCAATGTTCGCCTCGACGCCGGGCGCGGCTTCGATGGTGACGTTGCCGGGGGTGGCCGTTCCCTGATCGGGGAAGGCCGGGATCGTCATGCCGATGAGCAACTGTTCGGCGAAGCGGCCGGATTTGACGATGGTGATGCGGCCGTTGTTGTTCGCGCCCGTGCCTGCCGCCGCGCCCGTACCGGGGCCGAGGGCGGCTTTGAGCGTGCCGAAAATGCGATCCGCGCCGTCGGTGTCCTCGGCCGTGCCGATGCGTGTGTCGCCGTCGTAGTCGCCGCACGTGCCCGCCGCGACGATGGTCGTGCCGGGGACGGGGCTGTCGCAGTTGCCTTCGACCAGAACGGGATGGTTCGCCGAGACGTTCACGCTCGACATGCTGCCGCTCACGGCCACTAACGCCACGAGCGCGACCGTGTAGAGGCCGACGCGCAGGCCGCCGGATGCAAAAGCTCTAGGAGATTGTTTCATGGTTTTTCTCTTTCTCTTCAATGAGTTTAGGGCAAGATACTTGCGCTGGACGCCCAGCCCATGTCGGGCGTCCGCGGCGAGTTGTCGTAAATCTTGGCAGGATTCTTGTGGATGCGTCGCGCGTTAAAGCGGCACATTGACCATCTGCCAGAATGACTTCAATGAACGGAGCGCATCCGCGTGCCTGATTTGGTCGAAGGTCTAGCGTCAGAACTCTTCGCATAGACACACGAAAAACGGATGGCTTGCAACCTGGTGTGTTCGATATACGCTGACGAATGTAGTGTGGATTTAACACAGTCCGTCTTGCAGGTCAAAGAAAAAATTTTCCGCCGCCACGTTTCCCGCAGCGGAGTTTGCTTCCCGCGCGGAGGCGATGTTCCGTTGACCACACGCGAACAAAGATGCGCGCGCGGGCAAACCCTGAGAGCCGCAAAGGCTCTCTAACCAACGACGCGCGCCTTGGGGAACTTCCGGCGCGCGCGGTAGAGTTGCCGTCGACGCCGAAACAAAGTGTAGAAGTTTTTAAGTTCGGCCGTGTCCGGGGAGAAGAATTATGCGAGCAATCATCAAGGCGATCTTAACCTGTGCGGTCTTGGCCGCCTCCACGCCCGCCGGGCAGGCCTACGCGCAAGGTGGACGCCCGCGCACCAGCACCGGCGTCAGAACCGCCAGCGCAAACACCGGCGTCGCCCCGACCTGCAAGGTCGCGCAACTGTCTATGCCCGGCGCAGACCTGGGCGCGAAGATCAACGCCTGCGACGCCGCGCTCGGCGCGGACAAGCCGGGCGGCGAGATTCACGTGAGCGGCAACGGCACGATCTCCACCGTCGTCAATCTCTCGCGCGGCCGCACGCTCTGGTTTCACGACGGGACGTACAGGCTGCATCAAGCCTACACGGGCAACCCTGCGCAGGACATCCAGACCGAGTTGGGGATGATTCGTTATCGCGACGGCGCGACCATCAAGGGCGACGGCTGGGGGACGATCATCGTCGAGCCGCCCATCACGAATCGCCCGACCGTCTTCGCCCCCTACATCTCCAGCGTGCATACGAACGGCGGCTACTTCCACGGCGTCACGCGCGGCGTGACGATCCGCGACCTGCAAATCAAGGGGCAGCAAACGGTCGCCTCGAACGGCACGTATTCGACCATCGAGATCGGCAACAGTCACGACGTGCTCGTCGAAAACGTCTTCCTCAACCAGACCACGGGCAACGGCATCACGGCCGGCGGCTCTTCGGGCATCACGTCGCTCGACGGTTGCGGCGGCGGCCGCATGGAGCGCGAATGCGCGAGCAATGTGGTGATGCGTGGCAACCGCCTGTCCCAAGTCCAGAATCAGGGTCTGAATGTCGTCAACGGGCGCAACGTGTCGATCATCAATAACGTCATCAAGGATCACAATCGCCTCGCCGGAAGCAACGGCGCAGGCATAGACATCGAGACGAACACGGTGACGGATACGGCGCAGGCGATTCGCATCGAAGGCAACATGCTGGACTTCACCAACTCGCCGCAGCCCTCCGCGGGCAACGGCATCAACGTGCAGTCGTCGGGTCAGGCGGTTTACGGCCCCGTGGATGTTTTGAACAACACGCTCATCGGCAGCGCGCTGACGGAAGGGGCGGCCGGGCACATGGTCTATGGCATCTTCGTCGCGGCGGGCACGCGCCGGGTCACGGTCGCGGGCAACAAGATTCAGCGCACGTCGAATTCCGGCATCATCGTCTACGGCACGGAACACGTCATACGCGACAACGAACTGGTGAGCGTCGCCGGCGGCGGCAACGTCGCGATCAGTCTGATGGGCACGGGCAATTCGTCTATCAAAGGCAACAAGGTGCGGATTGACCGCGCCGCGCGCGTGGCGAGCGACGTGATCGCGGAAGCCGCAGGGACGGGCGCCAACAACAACGTCATCGAGGGGAACATCGCCGACACGCCGCCGAAAGTCGTGGGCGCATCATCGAAGATCGCTTCGCACCGCACGTGGGCGACTCTGCCGGGCGCGAGGCCGTGACGGCTCGATCATCCGGCGACAGGTGGCGGCCGCCCTCATTTTCCGCGCCGCGCCGGGAGACGCTTTTCGTCGCCTCGATCTCAACCGGGCGGACGGCGTGTGAGTCGCTTGACGCGCGGGAAGGGCGCGGGTACACTTGCCGGTCTTAATTAAGGTTCTAATAAAAACTCCCGTTGCGATCACGCAGCACGCGCGCGAAATTCGCCGTCGCTCCTCCGGCGGCAAAGCCCGCCGGAAGATATATCTCTCGAAGATTGGATTTGAAGGTTTTGAGCACTCGCGAAAGCACGGGCAGTTTTGAGAAAGTAGAAGCCCACTCAGCAGGCGCTCCAACTCCCAGCCCGGCGTCGCCCCACCTGTCAACGCCCCCTCTGTTGCCCGCCGAACCGCTCGTCAAGATCAGGCCGCGCACGTCCTGGGTCGCGCTCGATCTGGCAGACCTCTGGTCGTATCGCGAGTTGCTCTATTTCCTGACGTGGCGCGACATCAAGGTGCGCTACAAGCAGACGGCGCTCGGCGCGGCGTGGGCGATCTTGCAGCCGCTCTTTTTGATGATCATCTTCACGCTGTTCTTCGGCCGCGTCGCGGGACTCGCGCCCGGCGGCGTGCCTTATCCGCTCTTCGCCTTTACCGGACTCGTGCCGTGGACGTTCTTCGCTAACGCCGTGACGAGCAGCGGCAACAGTCTGGTCGGCAACGCCAACCTCATCACCAAGGTTTACTTCCCGCGCCTGCTCGTGCCGATGGCGGCGGTGGCCGCGGGGCTGATTGATTTCGCGTTGTCGTTTGTGCTGCTCGTCGTGCTGATGTTTTATTACGGCGTCAGGCCGACGTGGCAACTCGCCCTGCTCCCCGCGCTCGTCGTCTTGACGACGCTGTGCGCGGTGGGCGCGGGGCTGCTGCTCTCGGCCTTGAACGTCAAGTATCGCGACATCCGTTTCGCGCTTCCCTTTATGATCCAACTGTGGCTGTTCGTCTCGTCCGTGATCGTCCCGTCGAGCGTGCTGCCGGAGCGCGGACGCTGGCTGCTCGCGCTCAACCCGATGTCCGGCATCATCGAGGGCTACCGCGCCGCCCTGCTCGGCCAGCCGTTCGATTGGACGGCGCTCTCAACCGCCACCCTGATCACGCTCGTCCTCCTGGCCTGTGCCGTCGTCGCTTTCCGGCGGATGGAGAAACAATTCGCCGACATTATTTAGAACGCGATGGCAACAATCATTAGAGTCGAGAATCTGGGGAAGCAGTATCGCATCGGCGGGCCGCAGGCCGCCTATTCGACTTTGCGCGAAACGCTCGTCGGCGCGGCCGCCGCCCCTTTCAAGTGGGCGACGCGGCGAGGGCGCGGCGAGGGGCGCGGCGACAGCACGATGTGGGCGGTCAGGGACGTGAGTTTTGAAGTGCGGGCGGGCGAGGTGGTCGGCATCATCGGGCGCAACGGCGCGGGCAAATCGACGCTCCTGAAAATGCTCTCGCGCATCACGGAACCGACGAAGGGCAGCGTCGATCTCTACGGGCGCGTCGGCTCGCTCCTCGAAGTCGGGACGGGCTTTCACCCCGAACTGAGCGGGCGTGAGAACGTCTACCTGAACGGCGCGATCCTCGGCATGGCGCGGCAGGAGATCGCGCAGAAGTTCGACGAGATCGTCGCCTTCGCAGAGGTCGAGAAGTTCATCGACACGCCCGTCAAGCATTATTCGAGCGGGATGTATCTGCGACTGGCCTTCGCCGTGGCGGCACATCTTGAACCGGAGATATTGATCGTTGACGAGGTGTTGGCCGTCGGCGACGCGCGCTTTCAGCGCAAGTGTCTGGACAAGATGCGCACCGTCGGCCAGCAGGGGCGCACCGTCCTCTTCGTCTCTCACAACATGCCCGCCATCACGCGCCTGTGCCCGCGCACCATCATGCTCAGCGAAGGCACGGTGCTCGAAGACGGCCCCTCGCATCTCGTCGTGAGCACCTACCTGAACTCCGGGCTGGGTACGGTGGCCGCGCGCGAGTGGGCGGATGCGGGCGACGCGCCGGGCGACCGCATCGCGCGTTTGCGCGCCACGCGCGTGCGGACGAAGGACGGCCAGACGGTCGAGGCCGTGGACATCAGGAAGCCGGTCGGGATCGAGGTGACGTTCGACGTTTTGGAGGGCGGCCATTTGTTAGTCCCGAACGTCGGCTTCTATAATGAAGAGAGCGTGCTGTTATTTCTGGCGCATGACTGCGACCCGGCGTGGAGAGGCAAGCCGCGCCCGGCCGGTCGCTACGTCAGCACCGTGTGGGTGCCGGGGAACTTCTTCGCCGAGGGCAGCATCTCGGTCGGCGTGGCGATCAGTTCGCACGTCCCGGCCGTCGTGCTCCACGCACACGAAGGCGATGCCGTGGCGTTTCAAGTTATCGATAGCCTCGACGGGGATTCGGCGCGCGGCGACTATGCCGGCCCGATGCCGGGCGTGGTCAGGCCGCTGTTACAATGGGACACCGAATTCCGAGAGGAAATGGCGACATCAATCCTTTGAAAGTCGGCGGCGCGCGCCTGCGGACGTTGCCGGACATTAGTTTACGCCCGCGTCAACTTTAAGTGTGGGCTGTGGGAGACAAGTGAGTAGGGACATGCTGAACATTCGTAGTCAACTGAGCCACACCAAGAAGTGGATTTCACGCCGGGCGCAACTCGGCAAACTCGACACCATCGAGAGCATCCGCGCGCGCAACGAGCGCGAGTTCACGCGCTTGCGCGACCTCGTCCGCGCCTCCGGGACTGACAGCCTCTCGCACTTCGGCAACGGTTACACGCATGAGGGCGGCCTCTGCTTGCAGCAGAACCCGGACGAGTTCGCCGCGCTCTGCCTGATCCTCAAGGAGCACGCCCCATACAAAAACTACATGGAGATCGGCTCGGCGAGCGGCGGCGCGTGCCTGATCCTGCAACAGGAAATCGGCTTCGAGCGAGTTTACAGTCTCGACAACGGCGAACACCCGCGCGCCGTCGAGCAGGAGAAGAACTTCAGCCAGATACCCAATTTTCAACAGTTTCTCGGCGACAGCCATTCGCTGGCGGCGCGCGATTATCTACAGCAGAACCTCGACGGCAAACTCGACGTGGCCTTCATCGACGGCGACCACAGCTACGAGGGCGTCTGGCAGGACATCGAATTGACGCTGCCCTTCTGTCGCCCCGGCACGATCATGATTTTGCACGACACGGTCGCTTGCGACGGCGTGGAGCGGGCGTGGCTCAGATGTGTGCGGGAGAAACTCGTCAAGCCCATCGCGGAATACGTAGGCGAAGAGCGACCACTCGGCATCGGCGTCGGGACAGTTATCTGAAGGAAGGCGTCTGATGAAAGTCGTGATACTGGCGGGCGGGCTGGGAACCCGTCTCGCCGAAGAAACCGAGGTTAAGCCGAAGCCGATGGTCGAGATTGGCGGGCGGCCGATCCTCTGGCACATCGTCAAACACTACGCGCACTACGGCTTCAAAGAATTCTTCGTCGCGCTCGGCTACAAGGGCGAGACGATCAAACGCTACTTCGTAGACTACTGCAATTTGAACGGCAGCATGACGCTCGACATGGCGAGCGGGCGCATCGACACACACGACAAGGACTGCGAAGACTGGGTGCTGCACCTCAAGAACACCGGGCAGGCGACCGCGACGGGCGGGCGCGTCAAACGTCTGGAACCGTGGCTCAAGGACGGCACGTTCATGCTCACTTACGGCGACGGCGTGTGCGATGTGAACTTGCAGGAGTTGCTCGCGTTCCACCGCGCGCACGGGCGTCTCGCCACCGTGACGGCCGTGCGGCCGCCCGCGCGCTTCGGCGGCCTCGTCTTCGACGGCGACCTCGTCGCGGACTTCACCGAGAAGCCGCAGATCGGCGAGGGCTGGATCAATGGCGGCTTCATGGTGCTGGAGCCGGGCATCTTCGATTACCTCAAGGGCGACGAATGTGTGCTCGAAGCCGACGCGCTCGAACAACTGGCCGCCGACCGTCAACTCGCCGCCTATCGCCACGAGCAGTTCTGGCAATGCATGGACACGCTGCGCGACAAGCGTCTGCTCGAACAACTCTGGCACGAAGGGCGCGCGCCGTGGAAAGTTTGGGAATAGACCGCCGGAGAGCGGACGCCGGGAAGTGGATGTTGGAAAGCAAATGGTAGAACGTAACGTGACAAGCAGTGGTAGCGGCAGCGGCGGCTTCTGGTTGGATCGCCCGACCTTCGTGACCGGCGCGACCGGCCTCATCGGCGGCTGGCTCGTGCGTCGCCTCCTGGACGCGGGCGCAGACGTGGTGTGCCTCGTGCGCGACTCGGTTCCGCAGAGCGAGTTCGTGCGCGCAGGTCTCTCGGAGCGCGTCAAGACGGTGCGCGGCTGCGTCGAGGATCAAACGCTGATGGAGCGCACGCTCGGCGAGTATGAGATCGACACCGTCATACACCTCGCCGCGCAAACCATCGTCGGCATCGCCAATCGCAACCCGGTCTCGACCTTCGAGGCCAACATCGCGGGCACGTGGTCGCTCCTCGAAGCGGCGCGTCGCAGTCCGACTGTAAAGCAGATCGTCGTCGCCTCGTCAGACAAAGCTTACGGCGACCACGAGGTCTTGCCCTACAGCGAGGAAGCCCCGCTCGAAGGCCGGCACCCTTACGACGTGAGCAAGTCGTGCGCCGATCTGATCTCGCAGATGTACGGTTACACTTACAAACTTCCGGTGGCGATCACGCGCTGCGGCAACTTCTACGGCGGCGGCGATCTCAACTGGAACCGCATCGTCCCCGGCACGATCCGCTCCGTCCTGCGCGGGCAGCGTCCCGTCATACGCTCCGACGGCCAGTTCATACGCGACTACTTCTATGCCGAAGACGGCGCGCTGGCGAACATGGTGCTCGCCGAAAAACTCTCTGTGAACCCGGAACTGCGGGGCGAGGCGTTCAACTTCTCGAACGAGATACAGGTGACGGTGCTCGAACTCGTCGAACGCATTCTCGCCCTGATGAACTCCGACCTCGAACCCGAAGTGCGCAACGAGGCGACGAACGAAATCCGACACCAGTACCTGAGCGCGTCGAAAGCGCGCGAGACGCTCGACTGGCAGCCGCTCTACACGCTCGACGAGGGTCTCAGGCGCACGATTGAGTGGTATAAAAACTTTCTGGGGGTGAACAGGTGAGCGCGCAGTCTGTCCCGCCGCCGCCGTGCCGCTCCTGCGACGCGCGCGAACTCGAACTCATACTCTCGCTCGGCCGCACGCCGCTCGCGAACGCACTCCTGACGGCCGAGCAACTGGCGACGCCTGAGCCGACCTTTCCGCTCGACCTCGTCTTCTGTCCCGCCTGCTCGCTCGTGCAGATCACGGAGACCGTGCCGCCCGAACAGTTGTTCCGTGAATATTTCTACCTCTCTTCCTTCTCCGACACGATGCTCAAACATGCCGAAGAGTTGAGCGCGCGCATCATCCCCGAACGCGGGCTATCGGCCGAGAGTCTCGTGATGGAAGTTGCCAGCAACGACGGCTACCTGTTGCAGTATTACAAACGCGCAGGCATCCCCGTGCTCGGCATCGAACCGGCGACCAACATCGCGCGCATCGCAAGCGAGGAGCGCGGCATCCCCACCGTCTGCGAGTTCTTCGGCGAAGAGTTGGCCGCGAAGCTCGCGTCCGAGGGGCGACGCGCCGATTGTATCCACGCCAACAACGTGCTGGCGCACGTCGCCGATTTGAACGGGTTCGTCAGCGGGTTGGAAACACTTCTCAAGGACGATGGCGTCGCCGTGATCGAAGCGCCTTACGTCAAAGAGATGATCGACCACCGCGAGTTCGACACCATCTATCACGAACACCTCTGCTACTTCTCTCTGACGGCGCTCGACAGCCTCTTTCGCCGCCACGGCCTGCGCATACAGGACGTTGAACTGCTGCCGATCCACGGCGGTTCGCTCCTCGTCGTGGCGGGCAAAGAGAGCGCGGTGGCCGCACGTGGCGGCGTCTCCGCGAGCGTCACGCGGATGCTTGAGGCCGAGGCCGGGTGGGGCGTCGGGCAAATGGAGTTTTATCGCGGCTTCGGCGAGCAGGTCTCGCGGCTGCGCGAAGAGTTGCTCGCGCTGCTCGCAGGGTTGAAGGCCGAAGGGCGGCGCATCGCCGTCTACGGCGCGTCGGCGAAGGGCAGCACCTTGCTCAACTACTTCGGTCTGGGTCGTGAGACGCTCGACTTCGTGGTTGACCGCAGCACCGTCAAGCAGGGCTACTACACGCCGGGGACACATCTCTTGATCCGCGCGCCGGAAGTGCTGCTCGCCGAGATGCCCGATTACGTCCTGCTGCTGACGTGGAACTTCGCAGATGAGATTCTCGCGCAACAGTCGGCCTACCGCGAACGCGGCGGGCGCTTCATCCTCCCCATCCCGGAAGTTAAAATCGTGTGAGTTTCCGGCGAGCCGGACGGAGACGACGGGCGGCGGGCGAGTTTCGCCCTGTCGCCCTTGATGAACGTCTCCGCGCCGTCGCCTTGTGTCCGTTTATGATCTTCAACGAAACAAAACTCGCGGGCGCTTTCGTGATCGAACAGGAATTGTTCGAGGACACGCGCGGGTTCTTCGCGCGCAGTTGGTCTGAGCGCGAGTTCGCGGCCGCGGGGCTGGACGCGCGCCTCGCGGAGTGCAACATCTCCTACAATCACCGGCGGGGCACGCTGCGCGGCATGCACTTCCAACGCGCTCCCCGCGCGCAGGCCAAACTCGTGCGCTGCACGATGGGCGCGATCTACGACGTGATCATTGATCTGCGCCCCGACTCGCGAACGTTCAAAGAATGGATCGGGGTCGAACTGACGGCCGCGAATCGCCGCATGCTCTTCGTGCCGGAGGGCTTCGCCCACGGCTTCCAGACGCTCGAAGACCGGACGGAAGTCTTCTATCAGATGTCAAGCGAGTTTGCGCCCGACCACGCGGGCGGCGTGCGCTGGGACGATCCGGTCTTCCAGATCGAGTGGCCGGAGGCGGGCGACGGCCGCGAGCGCATCATCATCGCGCGCGACCGCGAGTATCCCGATTTCACCCGATGAGAAAAGTGCTGCTGACCGGCGCGACCGGCTTCATCGGGCGGCACTGCCTGCCCGCTCTCGCCGCCGCCGGCTTCGAGGAGATTCACGCCGTTTCGACCCGCACGGCGACCGACGGCGAACAGGCTCTCGCGCCCGAAGCGGCGGCGACGAGCGTGCGCTGGCACAGGGCGAACTTGCTGGCCGGAGACGAAGCCGGGCGTTTGATCGCCGAGGTGCGGCCGACGCACCTGTTGCACATGGCCTGGTACGCCGAGCCGGGAAAGTATTGGACGTCGCCGCTCAATGAGGACTGGCTGCGCGCGAGCATCCGTCTGTTCGGCGCGTTCGCGGAGCACGGCGGCGAGCGCGTGGTCGCGGCCGGCACGTGCGCCGAGTACGATTGGAATTACGGTTACTGCTCCGAGTCTGAGACGCCGATTGCGCCCGCGACCCTCTACGGAAAATGTAAGCACGCGCTGCACGAAGCGCTCGCGGCGCTGGCGCACGAGCACAATGTGAGCGCGGCGTGGGGGCGCATCTTTTTCCTCTATGGCACGCATGAGCATCCGCAACGCCTCGTCTCCTCCGTCATCGGCGCGCTACTCAGGGGTGAACCGGCGCGCTGCACCCACGGCGAGCAGTTGCGCGATTTTCTCTACGTGCGCGACGTGGCCGACGCTTTCGTGGCCTTACTGACGAGCGACGTGCGCGGGGCGGTCAACATCGCCTCCGGCCGCACGGTCGCTTTGAAGGATGTGGTAGGCGAGATCGGGCGCGCGCTCGACAGTGCTCATCTGGTACGTCTGGGCGAATTGCCCGCGCCGGCGGGCGAACCGCCCCTGCTCGCGGCGCGCGTCGAGCGGCTGACACGAGAAGTCGGCTGGTCGCCGCGCTACGACCTGCGTGCCGGGTTGCAAGAGACGATTGAATGGTGGCGTAACCGGCACGACAGTCGGCCGCAGCCGTCGTAGCGTCCGGCTTAAACCCGCAAGCATGGTGAATAGCCGAGGGGGCAGGCACGAGTTTGCCGCCGGTACAATTTATTCCGCGTGGGTGCTCTTATCCCGCGAGAGGTCAGCGAAAAGCGTCGCAGCGCATGTCGAATATTTGCGTCGTTCATTTGGTTCGGGCGGAGAACGGGCTGAGTCCCTTCGCGGAGTTCATGCGCTCGTACCGCGAGCACGGGGCGGGCGTCGCGCACGAGTTGCTGCTGCTGTGCAAAGGCTTCGAGCCTGAGGCGCTGCCCGCCGACTACTGCGCGCTCCTCAGCGACGTGCCGCACCGGACGATGTTCGTCGGCGACGAGGGCTTTGACATCGCCCCCTACTTCGCTGCCGCGCGCGCCTTTGAATATCGCTACTTCTGTTTCCTTAATTCGTTTAGCCTCGTGCTCGACGCCGACTGGTTGGCGAAGTTATACGCCCACGCAGGCAGCACGGGGGTTGGGGTCATCAGCGCGACCGGCTCGTATGAGAGTCATTACACGAACCTTGCACGCGCTCTCAGTCCGGCACATTACCTGTGGCGCGCGGCCTATTCACTCCGGCACGCGCGACAGCCCCAGAGCTTGCGCGAGTACCTGTCGCAGCGGCGCGAATTGGCCGCGGCGCGCGCGATGTTCGACCCGTTCCCCAATTATCACGTCCGCACCAACGCCTTCGTGATCGCGCGCGACGTGATGCTTGATTTAAAGGTGGGCGCGATCAGGAATAAGATGGACGCCGCCGCCTTCGAGAGTGGCAAGGCGGGGCTGTCGCGCCAGCTATTCGCCAGAGGGTTGCGCGCGCTCGTCGTCGGCCGCGACGGCGTGGCTTACCGCGAAGAGCAGTGGCGCGAAAGTCGCACCTTCCGCAGCGGCGGGCAGAGCAATTTGCTGGTCGCAGACAATCGCACGCGCCAGTACACGGAGGCCGACGCGCCGACGAAAGTTTTCTTGGAACAGTGCGCGTGGGGAGTTTGAGGCACAGAGATAGCGCCATGAAGTTTGGATCGACGTTTTCGCAGGGTTAGTTAATCAGTGAAGCCTTTGACGCACAGCAGCCAGCCGCTCGTGAGCATCGGGATGCCGCTCTACAACGCCGAGCGATACGTCCGCGAGGCGCTCAATGCGTTGCTCGCGCAGGACTATCAGAATTTCGAGTTGATCATCTCCGACAACGCTTCGACGGACGCGACCCCCGACATCTGCCGCGAGTATGCCGCGCGCGACCGCCGCATACACTACCAACGGGCGGAGAGCAACATGGGCGCGGTCTGGAATTTCCGGCGCGTCTTCGAGTTGGCGCGCGGCGAGTATTTCATGTGGGCGGCCTTCGACGATTTGCGCGCGCCCGTATATCTCAGCCGGTGCGTCGCGGCGCTCGAAGCGCGCCCCGACGCAGTCATGTGTTGCACCGGCGTCCGCGTCATTGACGAAGAGGGACGCGAGGTGAGCGAGACGGATTTCCCGCTCGGCATACGCATGGGCGCGCCCGACGTGCGCGTGCGCGTGCGCGCCATTGCCCGCTCGCTCTACTGGTACGATTTCTACGGCCTCATGCGTCGCCGCGTGCTGGCCGCGACGCGCCTGCCGCAGCCGAGTTGGGGCTTCGACGTGATCCTGATGCTGGAGATGAGCCTCAGCGGCGAGGTGCTGCTCGTGCCGGAGAAACTGTTCTCTTATCGCATCATCAAAGGCAAGACCGGCGAGCAGGCCGCCGCCACTTTGGGGCCGGCGACGGGCGCGCGCAGTAGCAGCCCGATGTCGGTCAACTGGGGGCGGCTCACCGTCGAACTCTGCCGGAGCATCTGGCTGTCGCCCCGCAGGCGGCCATGGGAAAAGCTCGCGCTCACGTTACAATTTCTTCTGGACTTCTGCGTGCGCAATCCGCTCGTGCGAATGGGACTCTACCGTGAAGGGCTATCGGGCGCGGCGGCCGCATGGCGCGGCGGTCAATACGCGCTCTCCTTCGGCCTGCTCTCAATCGCCGCGGTCGTCGTGCCGTTGGAAGCGATCTACAGCGCGCTCCTGCGCCCGCTGCGCTACCCGCACGCGAAGACATAATATTCTTGAGAGAGGTTTCGCACGAGGACGCCGTTGCGCGGCACGCGGCGTCCGGGACACGAACGACGAGGATGAAGATTGCAGTCTGGCACAACCTGCCGAGCGGCGGCGGCAAAAGGGCGCTCTACTATCACGTGCGCGGCCTCGTCGAGCGCGGGCACACGGTCGAGTCTTGGTGTCCGACGACGGCGGATCAAAGTTACCTGCCGCTCGGCGACTTCATCCCCGAACACGTCCGCCCTTTCGACTGGCAGCCGCGGGCGCAGCAAAAGTTGACCGCGAAACTCAAGACCCTGCGCCTCGACATGCTGACCCGCATCGAAGCGCTCGACCGCCATTGCCGCCTCTGTGCAGACGAAATCAACCGCGGCCGCTTCGATCTGCTCTTCGCCAACACGTCGCTCTATCAAGCAGTCAGTTCCATCGGCCGCCATGTCTCTTTGCCGAAAGTCGTCTACCTGCAGGAACCCGTGCGCCAACTCTACGAGGCGACGCCCGACCCGTTCTGGCAGGCTCTGCCCCCGGCCGAGTCTTATCTCTCGCCCGCCTTCCTTCGCGATTACCTGAAAGACATCTACAAGACGCAATCGGCGCGTGTGCTGATGCGCGAAGAGGTGCGCAACGCGAAGGCTTTCGACCGCGTGCTCGTCAATTCGTTCTACAGCCGCGAGAGCATCCTGCGCGCCTACGGTCTCGATGCGAAGGTCTGTTATCTCGGCGTTGACACGGAGAAGTTCGTCGAGTTGAACCTGCCGCGCGAGAACTTTGTGGTAGGGTTGGGGGCTTTCGTGAAACTCAAGAACGTGGAGTTTGCCATCCGCTCCGTGGCCGAAGTGCCGGACGCGCGTCGCCCGCGTCTCGTCTGGATCGGCAACGCCGCCGACCCGCCCTATCTCGAAGCGATGAAGGAACTGGCCGCGCGGCTCAAGGTCAACTTCAAGCCGCTCGTGAAAATTGACGACGACGAACTCGTCCGGCTGCTCAATCGCGCCGCCCTCATGATCTACTGTTCGCGCCTCGAACCCTTCGGCTTCGCCCCGCTGGAAGCGAACGCCTGCGGCCTGCCCGTCCTCGCGGTCGCCGAGGGCGGCGTGCGCGAAACCATCGTCAACGGCACCAACGGTCTGCTGGTGGATAACGACCCGCGCGAGATGGCCGCCGCCATCACACGGCTCCTCGACGACCCGGAATACGCGCGCCGTCTGGGGCACACTGCACGCCGCCAAGTCGCCGAGCAATGGTCTCTCGCGGCCTGCGTGGAACGCCTGGAGCAAAAGTTGTTGGAGATGGTTGAGAGTAGGCGCGCGAGCGACTCGAAGACGGCGGGCGTCGGAGCGAGTTGAGGCCGCCGCGCACAAAATCCGGCCTCGCGCAAAATCGGCGAGCCGCGGGTCTCAACTGCGCGGCCGGGGCTTCTTATTTGCCCACGTGCAGCGCCGTGCTCGTCTGCGTGCGGCAATTTGCCGGAGAGTGCCACATTGATTCTCCCAACAAAGAACTTTATGCTTTACCCCATTCAATAAAATTTTGGAGAACAAAGATTTGACGAAGAAGGCACTAATCACAGGGATCACCGGACAGGACGGCAGTTATCTGGCCGAACATTTATTATCGCTCGGCTATGAAGTCCACGGCCTCGTGCGCCGCGTCGCCCTCGAAGACCCCTCCCGCCGCTTTGCACGCATCTCCCATCTCTTAGACCGGGTCACCCTCCATCCCGCTTCTCTGGAGAGCTACCCTTCGCTCTTCCACGTC
>DASVPS010000164.1:0-10126 GCA_036389555.1 Pyrinomonadaceae bacterium | reverse complement strand
AGCTGAACCTCTTGATAACCCACGTCACGTAGTCTCTTGATTTAATCAATAATCTCTGCCGCCACACGACTCTGCTCCCGGCCGCGTGAAAACGGGACGATGCAGTACGTGCAAAACTTATTACAACCTTCGACAATCGGGATGTATGCGACGTAAGGAGAGTGTCGCCCGACGACAGGTACATCCCACTGCTCCTCTTCGAGGCGCTCACCGAGGTCGAGCACCTGCCTCTCACCACCCAGCGCACGTTCGATCAACTCCGGGAGGCGATCTGTGGCGCGGGTTCCGGCCACGATGCGTACGCCCGCTCCGCCTCCGAAGAGCGACTCCCCTTCCAACTGTGCGACACAACCCAAGATGCCTATGACGGGTTCGGAAGCGCCCGCGCCTTTTCTAATTTCGCCTATTCGATTGAAGACTTTTTGTTCCGCACGGGCACGCACTGAGCAAGTGTTGAAGAGTATAACATCGGCGGTTTCGGCTTCGCCCGAAATTGCATAACCGGCGGCACGCAGACGCGAGGTGGCCCTCTCCGTGTCGGCAATATTCATCTGGCAGCCAAATGTTTCTATGTAGACGTTGCCCTTCAACATCGCGCTCGCTCTCCTGGTAAACGGAGTGTATCAGAAATGCGAATTTGCCGCCGCAATAGTTCGAACTCAAGTGCGACTATCATTATCTTTCTTCTTTCTTCTGGGTCGAGAGGCCTTCGCCTGTCCGGCTAAAGAATCTTCTCGCGCAGTTTCCAGCAGCCATTGTGAGGTTTCTCGCGCCGTCGCTACCTCCTGAGATACGCCGAGCATTCTGGCTATTTCCGTCACACGTTCCTGATGATCGAGTTCCGTGATGCGTGTGAGCGTCCGACCTTCCTCGACATGTTTGGCGATGGCGTAGTGATGATCTGCGAACCGTGCGATCTGTGGCTGATGCGTGACGCAGAGAACCTGTTGCGATGCGGCCAGAGACTTGAGTCTGCGTCCCACGGCCTCCGCCACATGCCCCCCGATGCCCGTGTCAATTTCATCAAACACGAGTGTGGTATCAGGTGCAGGTTCCACTTTAACTTTAACCCCGCCGCGGCTAATTGTTCTTAGAGTTAACATCAGGCGGGAGAGTTCCCCTCCTGAGGCGATGCGTTGAAGGGGGCGCGCCACCTCGCCTACATTGGCCGACAAATGAAACTCCACACGGTCGGCCCCGCTCGGACTCCAATATGCGGGAGAAGTTGTCAGAGTGGAATCAGCATCTTCTTCCGTCTGATTTTCCAGGCGAAGTTGTCTGTCTGCAGGCGGCTCGGCTTCTTCCTTCGCCGTGTCAAAAACCACGCTAAAACGAGCGCTCTCCAGTGCTATCTGGCGCAGGTCTTCCATCACCCTTTTCTCGAAATCGACTATGGCCGCCCGGCGGCAGGCAGTTAACTGTCCGGCTAAAACCTGATACTCCCCTCGAAGTATTTCCAAATCCGCTAATAGCTCTCCCTGATGTTCTTCCCAATTTGTCAACTGGTCAAGCTGCCGGTATAAATCCTCTTTAATCTCGATCAGATCATTATTGCCGCCCCCGTACTTCCGCTTGAGCCTCTCAAATTCACTCAACCTTTCTTCTATCTCGCTCAAACGCGCCGGTGAATATTCGATTCGCGCCGCATAGCTACGCAGTGTGTCGGCCACGTCAGTCAGTGAAAGAGTGGCTTCCTCCAGAGCAGTCAACAGAGGGGAGAAACGATTGTCAATCGACTCTAAAGCCTGCAGAGTTCGACGTAGGGAGCCGAGCCTCGTCAGCACGCTCTCCTCGCTCTCATAAAGATCATTGTAGGCGCTTGCGTTTAATTCGTTGAGATGCTCCGAATAGGTTAATAACTTTTTCTCTTTGAGCAGGCGCTCATCTTCTCCGGGCTGTGGATTGAGGAGGTCAATTTCTGCAACTTGAAATTTCAGCATATCAAGGAGCCGTGCCCTCTCCGTCTTATCCCGCGTCATTGCGTTTAATTCTTCCACCATCTTCCGCCAACGGGTATATTTTACGGCAACCTGGCGACGCAAATCACTACAACCGGCAAAGTCGTCCAATAATAGTAGATGTGCGTGCGGCGAAAGAAGGGAACGCTGTTCGCCTTGCCCGTGTATATCCACCAGGAAGGGTTGCAGCTTTTTCAGAGTGGCGAGGGTCACGCTTCTGTCATTAATAAAGATACGGTTGCGCCCCCCGAGCTGCACTTCTCTCCGAATCGTTAAATACTCATCGTCGCCAATTTCGACCGCCACGTCGCTGAGCACAGACTTAAGGCGCTGCTCATTGATCCCTTGAGGTTCAAAGATTCCTTCAACCAGAGCGACTTTTTCACCGGTTCGCACCACATCTGTAAACGCACGCGCGCCCAGCAGAAGACTTAAAGCATCTACGATGATGGACTTACCTGCCCCCGTCTCACCTGTTAGGACATTCAAACCCTGACGGAACTCTATGTTCAAGTAATGGATGATGGCAAAATTACTTATGTTAAGGGACTTCAACATAATTCAGAGCCTTTACTTATAAGTTACATTTAAAGTAAAACATCAAATACGGCTTTAGCCTTGACCGAACTTAACCATCTAGGTAGTATATTCCATAGATTTCACATTTCGGCGTTCAAGAGAGGGCACTTAGCATGTCTTTCAATAAAATCATCGTTGTCGGCAACCTCGGGCGCGATCCGGAGTTGCGTTATACCCCGCAAGGTACGCCGGTTTGCAGCTTCACCCTCGCCACCAATGAAAGGCGCAAAGACCGCGCCGGTGAAAATCAAGATGTTACAACATGGTTTCGCGTGACGCTATGGGGAAGACAGGCGGAAACTGCATCTCAATATCTATCTAAAGGGCGTCCGGTCTACATCGAAGGAAGATTGCGCGTAGAAGAATGGACAGACAAGGACGGGAAACAGCGCCATACTCTTGAAGTTCATGCGACCGACATGCAATTCATCGGCGGGAGAGGCGACGAAGGCGGAGGCTCCGGGGTTCGTACGGAATCACCCACGTCTGCAAGAAGTGAACCGGCCGCCGGAGACGACATTAGCGACGACGATATTCCGTTCTAAATACGAATGTCGGCGCGCCGACATTCAACGTTAACTATCCAGTCTTCAGATAAGAGTTAATATCCCCGCGCGTCACTGCCCTATGGCGCGAAGCTTAGAATAACGCCGAGCCTGGAGTTCGGTCGGAGTAACGGCTTTTAACGACTCTAAATTTTTCCAAAGAGCTTCGTCCAAAAGCCTGGCGGCCTCCGTGTGTGAGGTGTGAGCGCCCGCGCCGGGTTCCCTTACCACTTCATCTACAATTCCCAGTCTTTGTAAATTGTTAGCTGTAAGCCCTAAGGCCTCGGCCGCGAGGGGCGACTGAGAAGCATCTTTCCATAAAATCGCTGCGCACCCCTCGGGTGAGATCACAGAATAGATCGCGTTTTCCAGCATCAACACCCTATCGCCGATACCGATTCCGAGCGCTCCGCCCGAGCCGCCTTCCCCGATTATCGTCACGATCATGCGTACATCTAATTTCGCCATTTCCAACAAATTGTTGGCGATGGCTTCGGCCTGGCCTCTCTCCTCTGCATCAATACCCGGATATGCGCCCGGCGTGTCTATGAACGAGAGAACAGGGCGATTGAACTTTTCAGCCAGGCTCATCACCCGCATAGCTTTACGATAGCCCTCCGGTTTGGGCATGCCAAAATTACGATGGCGGCGCTGGTTCGTGTCTCGCCCTTTTTGCTGCCCGATAACGCCAACTGACAATCCATGGAAACGCGCGAACCCACACACCATCGCCGGGTCGTCCGCAAAACGGCGATCACCTTTGAGTTCGACAAAATCCTCAAATATCATTTCAATAAAATCGAGCGTGTATGGACGATCAGGATGTCGCGCCAGTTTTACTCTTTCAAATGCGTTTATATCTTTGTCCTGCATCTAGGTGTCCCCGAATCTAGTTTTATAGCCCAAGCAATTCGGATTTAAGCTAACGCTTATGATTTAAGCATTGGCTTATAGCGATAATGTCAAGGGGAAATCAAATCCCTCCTCAACAAATGAGGAGATGTGCCCCGGAGCGCAATTTTATTCCCACTCGATGGTGCTGGGAGGTTTCGAGCTAATATCATACACCACCCGATTAATCCCACGCACTTCCGAGACCAGGCGCGCAGAGATTCTCGAAAGCAAATCGTGCGGCAGGCGTGCCCAATCAGCCGTCATCCCATCTATACTGGTCACGGCGCGGATCGCAACCACTCTTTCATAAGTACGATAATCCCCCATCACACCCACGGTCGAGATCGGCAATAAGACCGGGAAAGCCTGCCAGACTGAATCATATAAAGAGGCTAAACGTAATTCCTCTTCGAGGATGCGGTCGGCGGCGCGTAAGACTTCAAGCCGTTCTTCAGTGATTTCTCCAATAATACGGACGGCCAGTCCGGGTCCGGGGAAAGGGTGGCGGCTCAGGATTTCCTGCGGCACTTGCAAACTTCTCCCGATAATCCTGACTTCGTCTTTAAATAATTCGCGCAAAGGCTCTATCAGACGCAGACGCATGTACTCGGGCAGTCCGCCCACATTATGGTGGCTTTTGATGACGGCCGACGGGCCGAGAACCGACACAGACTCGATCACGTCTGGATACAGAGTCCCTTGTACCAGATAATCAACCTGCCCTAGACGCGCAGCTTCCTCGTCGAAAATCTCAATAAACAGGTGTCCTATGATTCGGCGCTTCTCCTCGGGGTCTGTAATTCCTTCCAACGCTTTCAGAAACCTCTCACCAGCGCGGACACCTCGAACATTCAACTTCATTTGTTGCTCAAATAAGTTGCACGTAGATTTAAACTCGCCTTCTCTCAAGAGACCTGTATCTACAAAAATACAGACCTGGCGCTCGCCGATTGCTTCATGCACAAGCGCCGCCGCGACGGTCGAATCAACTCCGCCCGACAGACCGCAGACCACTTTACCGGCCTTGACCTCCGCACGAATCTTCTGGACTTGTTCATCTATAATAGCCGTGGGCGACCAATCCGCGCGCGCCTGACAAATTGCCAGCACGAAGTTATTGAGCACCTGCGCACCCAAAGGCGTGTGCACCACTTCCGGATGAAATTGAACCCCGTATATGCACCTGCTTAAACTCTCAAAAGCATTAAGCGCGCCACTCGTCAACGCCGTCGCACGAAACCCGGCAGGCATTTTAGTCACATAATCGCCGTGGCTGAGCCACACATCCATCTCCCCGGGCAGCCCTGCGAACAAAGGACTCTCGGCTTCGGTTATTGAGAGACGTGCATATCCATATTCTCTATTTCGAGATGGGCTGACCTCCCCGCCAAGTTCGACGGCGAGGAGTTGCAATCCATAACAAATGCCGAGAAGAGGGCAATTAACTTTTTCGATAAAACCTTCGGCCAGTTTGGGTGCTTTTGCATCATAGACCGATGAGGGGCCGCCGGAGAGAATAATTCCACGGGGCCGGAGTTGTTGAATTTTTTCTAAAGGCGCATTGAAGGGGAGAATTTCGCAATATACTCCGGCTTCACGTATGCGGCGCGCTATCAGTTGAGTGTATTGCGAGCCGAAATCAAGTATAAGGATGAGATCATGTTTAGTTGGTTCCACTTTACAGGCATCCTCCAGTTGACCGGAAACGTCGGAGACGTTGATAGTTTTCAAGATATTTGGGTGTTAAAATAAAAGGCATCATAACAATAAACTCTAAAATTTCCGCCGGTTTTTAACATTTGAAGCAAAATGAGCGAGAAAATCCAAATTCATCCCCGTCAACACCTTTTGAGCACGCTCTTTTTGTTTTCCTTTTTAGTTATATGTTCGTCGTACATTCAAAGCAAGCCTCGCGTTGATAAAGCCTCGGAAAAGGGACTGGCGTTTTCCTCTCCGCTGATAGTCCGCTGGCAATTCGATTCTAAAAATACCACTACTCTCTCCCCGGCTTCTAATAACGGCCATCTATATCTGCCCCTCACTTCGGGTGAAATCGTCTCCTTAAATACTGCCAACGGCCAACTTCTGTGGCGGACTGAAATCGGCGGGGATTTTTCGGCCTCTCCGATTGCAGATGAGCGTGGGGTCTACCTGGCATCTGGAAACGAAGACCCGTCCGGCAACTCCCGCCAACCCTTGCGTTCAACCGGGGCGATCCGGGCACTGAGTCAAAGCACGGGTATTACCCTGTGGATGCGTACACTTCACTTCCCTATCCGGGGCGGACTCGTTTCGTCCGCCACAAAACTGTTCGGGGGTTCCGCAGACGGGCGCGTCTATGCTTTCAATAAGGCGACCGGCGAAATCTTATGGGTACTTCAACACACCAGCGCGTTCTCTTCCTATCCGACGCTTCGCGATAGACGATTATATATCGGCAGCGAAGATGGCACCCTCTTAGCACTGGATGAGTCATCAGGCACGATCCTTTGGCGTTATCGGACGCGGGGCGCGTTACGAGGCACCGTCGCCATCGCGGATAATATTATTTTCTTTGGCTCCACGGATGGCTATGTCTATGCCTATAGCGAATTAAGTCGTCGCCTGCTGTGGCGACGCAGGACAGGCGCGGCCGTGCAGGCCGTGATGCTGACCGGCAGTGGCATCGTTGTCACTTCGCTGGACAATTTTGTGTATCTACTATCGCCGCGGCGGGGTGAACTCATTTGGAAAAGGCAGTTGGCGGGACGCATCGCGGCGCTCCCCTTGATAGATACCCGAAGCGCGTTGTTTGCTCCTCTGGGGGGAGATGCCTGCGTGGTGCTCTCGCTGCGAGACGGCAAACAATTGAACACTTTGCCGGTGGGTGAAGAAGGCAACACGGGCGCGACGCCGCTGGTGGCCGACAATCTCTTACTGATTCCGACCCGCCGTGGATTGACGGCCTTTGCGCCGTCCTCGACAGACAGCAGCCCGTGAGCCGCAAGAAGCTCAACCGGCGCAAAAGTCTTCCCCTGCGAATGTGTTTGAAACGGAGAGACCGACGGCTGGCGCGCTCTTAAGGTTAACTCGCGCCGCGCTGCCGGAACAGACCGGCCAGACGCACCAGCAAGCCGTACAAGATGTAAGCCCCGACCATGGAGACGAGGACGTAGCGGGAATATAACCACACCAGCATGCCGGCGGCTGCGATGGCTAGGACGGCCAGGCGCGTGCTGCGCTTTCCTACGCCGACGGTTTTGAAACTCGTATAACGAACCGTGCTCACCATTAAAACCGAGAGGAGCGCAATCGCGCCCATCAACAGGCCGCTATAAATAGCGCCCCGCTCAACTCCGTGGAACGACAAAGGCGCCGGCGAGAAGTGTACGAGCGCGGCGATGAAACCTCCGGCCATAGGGATCGGCAGGCCGACGAAGTTTTTCTTATCAACTTTGACCAACCCCTCCGCGAGCACGCGCGGGCGCGTCGCCTGCACGTTAAAGCGCGCCAGCCTGAAAGCCCCGCAGATCAGAAACATGAAGGAAATAAACCACCCCAGTTTATGTGCGCTGCTCCCTTCCGCGAAGGCGGAACCGTATCCCCATGCGTAGGCGAGGACGGCCGGCGCGATACCGAAAGTCACCACGTCGGCGATTGAATCGAGCTGCACTCCGATCTCGGTAGTGGTTTTTGTGAGCCTGGCGATGCGCCCGTCCAACGCATCGAAGACCACAGCCCAGCCGATGGCGCGAGACGCATTATCGAAATGAGAAGTGGCCTGGATAAGTTCGGCCTCGGTTCCGCCTTCGAGTAATTGAAATCCGCGCAAGGCTCCCATCACGGCGAAATAGCCCATGCCGATGTTGGCCGCGGTGAAGGCGGAAGGGATCAGGTACAGCCCCTTACGGATGCCGCGCCGCTCCTGCGGCGGCGCGACCGCGTCGCCCGTTTCCTCCGGCTCTTTGCTCATCCTCGCAGCCTCCCGATCACGCTGACGCCGCCCCGCACGCGATCCCCTACGCGCACGCTAATCTCAACTTCCGGCGGGAGCACCAGATCGGTGCGCGAGCTAAACTTGATCAAGCCGAACCGCTCCCCCAAATTCACTTTCTCGCCTTTACGCTTCCAACAGACGATGCGGCGCGCGAGCACGCCGGCGATCTGTTTACAGACGACAGTCATCCGCTCGCCACGGATCGTCAGGGCGTTCTGCTCGTTGACGACGCTCGCTTCCTCGCGCGTGGCGATCATGAATCGTCCCTTCGTGTAAGCGACATCTACGATCTCGCCTGCGATGGGAGCGCGGTTGACGTGTACGTCGAAGACGGACAGGAAGATGCTTACGACCTGCGGCGACTGCGGATCGTTCGGGATGACCTGCGCGACTCTCGTCACGCGCCCGTCGGCGGGGGCGACGATGATGTCCTGCTCGGAGAGGGGCGAGCGTTCCGGGTCGCGGAAGAAGTAGGCCATGAAGAGGGCGAGCAGCAGGAGCGGGACGGCGACGTACCAGTAGCCGGTGAGAGCCGCGAGCAAAGCCGCCGCGAGTGGGACTAAGACAAAGGGGATGCCGTCTCGTATCACGTTTCAATCCTATTCTTCATGGGCATTATGGGAAAGAGAAAAAGGGGGCGCGTATTTCGATTCTACCGCGTCCCCTTCCCTAATCTTTTAAAACTATCTGCGAACCTGCGGGTTCCGCCGGGCACTTCAGTGCGCGGATTCTTCGCTTTTCTGGTGACGAAGCATGATCTCATGCATCTGATCTTTAACGGCCAGCTTCTTCTTTTTCAGAGTGATCTCTTCCAGCTGTTCCTCGTCGTTCGGGTAAGCGAGCGAGGTCAGTTCGCTGAGACGCGCCTCGTAGCGTCCGTGCTCACGCGCCAATTCGCGAAACTCGGGGTCGTTCATAATCAATTCTTCTCTCAAGCTGTCCGTGTTGGTCAGTTCCATTTCAGGGAAGCCTCCTTTTGGCAGATGCGTGTTGGTGGTGTGTATCTGTTCGCGTTCGAGACAAGACGTTGATGCCCTTTCCGCGTTTATGATTTCAATGGGAAAATGGTAGCTAAAAACCGCGCTTGAATCAAGTGTGAGATTTCAGCGAGGAGCGCATCAGGAGCGCGTCCTCGGGCGGCTCGCGGTAATATTGCCGACGCCTGCCCACCACTTCAAAACCGTAGCGCCGGTAAAGCGCCTGCGCCGCAACGTTGCCCGCGCGCACTTCGAGTATGGCCGCGCGCGCGCCCTGCTGCACAGCCGCCGCGACGGCCGTCTTCATAAGCGCGTCCCCGATGCCGCGCCGACGCGCCGCTTCATGTACGCCGATGTTATTGATGTGCAACTCTTGTGCGGAGACTCTCGCGCTGAGAAATCCGTAGAGGGCGTGGCCGGTCTGTTTATCGACGCGGTCGCGACGCGCCACGATCATGATCGCTTCGGGGCGCGCCAGTTCGGCGTAATACGAATCCCAACCCCAACGGCTCAGTTGGCACGCCTCTTCGATCTCGACCACCTCAAGCAGATCGTGCGCCGTCATCGGCTCGATCTGGTAATCGCTATGCTTCGGTTCGGCGGCGAGGTCTACGCGCGACATCTCTCGTTCAACTCCGCATCTGACAAACGTACATAGAGCGCCTGTAAATCTTCCGCAAGCATCGTACCGCCATCAAGGTAATTCCTTAAACCGAGCGCGGCGATCTGGGTTGCATAAGACTCCGCAAGCGGCGCGAGCGTCCAGGTCACTTTGTTCTCCGACGTGAATTCAGCTTCGCCTCTGTCTTCGTCGCGCCAGACCATTCCCTGCCCAACCGCAAACTCGCGGAGCGCATCGGCCTGTGCGTGCGCCCCTGCTCCCGCCCACTTCAAGTCGCCGCCCCACGCAGAGGCTTTCTCACACACCGCCGCCGGACTCAGGTGGAAAGGCTCGCTCAACTCTCTGACCGCCGCTTCAGCGCCGTCCACCGAAAGCAATTGCGCGAACACCTCGCCGCGTCCTGCGGGCAGACAGGCCACCGCGCGCGACGCGGAGCCGCAGGCATAAGCGATGGCGTGGAGCGTGGGGACGCCGGCCACTCTCCGGTTCAAAGTCGAGGCGAAAGCCTTGACGGTCGCGAGTCCTGATCTCAGTCCGGTAAAACTGCCCGGCCCCGTCGCCACCGCGAAGAGTTC
>DASVPS010000163.1:0-41189 GCA_036389555.1 Pyrinomonadaceae bacterium | reverse complement strand
CGCACACCTCGCCCCGCGACCCCGCAGAGCGCACCTTTGACGGAAATTTTCAGCCCTCTATCTCCGGCGACGGCTCGCTCATCGCCTTCGCCTCCAATCGCAACCTGACGGGCGCAAACTCGGATGCCAACCTCGAAATATTCCTCTTCGACGCCACGACCCGACACCTCGCACAACTCACCGACACGGCGCACATCAACGGCTCAAGCGACGCCAAGATCAGCGGCGACGGCACACGCATCGCCTTCATACGCGACGCGCGGGCGGAAGGAGATGAGGCTTCGCCGGTGCGCGATCTGATGTTGTTTGAACGCGCCGGTAATTCAACACGCATCGTCGCGGGCGATGTCGAAGAATTGTCTCTGACTTATGGCCGCGCGATCAGCGACGACGGGCAGCGCGTAGTCTATTCGGCGCAGACGGCGGTGCGTACGACGCAAGTGTTTCTCTACGACGGGCGCAACAATCAAATACGCCAACTCACCTCTCTCGGCGCGCGTGCCGCAGACGTTCCGCTCCACCCGACCATCAGCGGCGACGGTCAGCGCGTCGCTTTCGCCACGCGGCGCAATGTCTCCGGCGGCAACGCGGACGCGAGCGTCGAGTTGTACTTCTACGATCTACCCACCGCCACGCTTTCCCGCGTCACAAACGCGCCCTCCGGCGCGACCGCCGAAGTCGTCTCCTCGCTCAACGAAGACGGGTCGCTCGTCGCCTTCAACTTTCCGCGCGTGCTCGGCGGCACAATCTCCGACAATGAGTTTGCCAACAACTCCGAGATTTATCTGGCGACTCTCGACGCACGCGCCCCCTTCTCCTCCGACCTCCAAATTCTGCACGGCGCGTCCCTCGGCAAAGAACCCGCCGCCTTGAAGGCCATCGCGCCCGATCAAATCGCGATAGTGAAAGGCTTCAACCTCGCCCTCTCCGCCACGCGCGCGCGGCGACAGGCCGACGGCTCTTTTCCGCGAATGCTCGGCGGCGCATCGCTCACGGTGAACGGGCGTGGCGCACAACTCTTTTACGCCTCGCCCACGCAGATCAACTTTCACGTCCCGGCCGAAACCGAAACGGGCACGGCGCACATCGTCGTGCGCAACCCGGACGGCCGGGAATCGCGCGCCTCAGTCACAGTGCTTCGCGCCGCACCCGGCGTCTTCACCGAAAGCGGCGACGGCAGCGGCGCAGCCGTCGCGCTCGACGCGCAGACATTCATGCGCAGCCCCTTCGACCCGGTTGACGACGCCAATCGCCCGCGCCGCCTGATCATCTTCTCGACCGGCGTGCGCTGCGCCGAAACTGTCGGCGTTAATATCGGCGGGCGCGAGTTGATGGTTGAAAACATTCTGCCTTCTCCCGATCTACCCGGGCTGGATGAGATTCACGTTCTACTCTCAACTTCGCTTGCGGGGACGGGCGTCGTTCCGCTCGTCGTCAGCGCCGACGGGCGCGCGAGCAACCCTGCACACCTTACCTTCAGCGGCACGCGCCGCGCCGCGAGCATCGCGCTTGAACCCACATCGGCCGCGGTGGGCGTCGGCCGCTCCGTGCGTTTTGCCGCTACGGTGCGAGATGCAGAGGGCATCGAGATCACAGGCGCGCCCGTCGCTTTCAACTCGTCCGACGAGAGCATCGCAACCATCGGCGCGGACGGCCTCGCACGTGGCGTGCGCGCCGGGACGGTGACGATCACGGCCACCTCCGGCGAAGTCTCCGCCACAGCGCGGCTGAACGTGTTCCCGCTCACGCTCGTCCTCAACGAAATTCTCGCCGACCCGCCCGACGGCGCAGCCGGTGATGCCAACCATGACGGCACGCGCAGTTCGACGCAGGATGAATTTATCGAACTCGTCAATGCCACGCCGTTCGATCTGAACCTCGGCGGCTATCAACTCACGACCCGCAGCAGCAGCGGCGCGGACACCGTGCGCCACACCTTCGCGCCGAACACCTTCATCGCGCCCGGCACGGCCGTCGCCGTGTTCGGCGGTGCGCAAGCCGCCACGTTCGACCCCGCGCATCCAGCTTTCGCAGGCGCGCTCGTCCTCACTGCCTCGACCGGTGGACTGTCTCTCGCGAACGGCGGCGGCATCGTCAAACTTCTCGACCCGGCGGGCGCGCTCGTCGAACAATTAGCTTACGGCGGCGCGGGTGAACCCGACGGCGACCGCAATCAATCGCTGACGCGCGCCCCCGATGTCACGGGTGATTTCATAACGCACGAAATTGCGCCTGCGAGCGGCGGGCATTCCTTCTCGCCGGGCACGCGAGTTGACGCGCAGCCTTTTCTCAACACCGTGCCCATCGCACGCATCGAAATTGCGCCCACGTCCGCGCGCATCGAACGTGGGGCGCAACAACAGTTCACGGCGCGCGCCTTCGATGCGAACGGCGTTGAAATTAGTGGAGTCATCTTCCGCTGGCATTCCGACGCTACGATGGTGGCGACGATTGACGACGACGGCCTCGCGCGCTCGCATGCAACGGGCGATACACAGATCACGGCCACGGCGCGCGGCGTCAGATCAGCGCCCGCGACGCTCAGCGTGCTCGCGCCCCAACCGAAAATTGCGCGCGTGGAAGTTGCTCCGCTCGCGGCCTCCGTCAATCGCGGCGGCACGCTTCAATTCAGCGCGCAAGCCTTTGCCCCGGACGGGCGTCCCGTGAACGACTCCAGTTTTTCGTGGTCTTCCGGCAACCATCTCATCGCGACGATTGATTCGGCGGGACTGGCGCGCGGCAGCGGCGTCGGCACTACGACAATCACTGCCTCGACCTCCGACGGCGCGGGCAACACGGTCGAGGGTCAGGCGTCGCTCGAAGTGCGCGTTCCACTGATCTTGAACGAAATACTGGCCGACGTGCCGCCCGACGATCCGGCGTCGCGCGCCGTCGAAGGCGATGCCAACCGCGACGGCGTGCGCAGTTCGGACGATGACGAGTTCATAGAGATTTTGAACTATTCGCAAGCGCCCGTGGACATCTCCGGCCTCGTCGTCGCGGATGCTAACGCCAGACGCTTCACCTTCCCGGCGGGCGCGTCTCTCGCGGCCGGAAGCCCGCTCGTCATCTACGGGGGCGGCGCGCCGCCGCGCGACGATGCCGCGTTCGGCGGCGCAAGCATCTACACCGCCGCATCGCTCGGTCTGAACGACGCGGGCGACACCGTTTCGCTCAAACTCCCGTTCGGCGACGCGGAGATCACGATTGACTCTCAAAGCTACGGCACAGCGACGGCGGGCGCGCCGCCCGCACCCGTCGATCAATCGTTGACGCGCGCGCCCGACGCTGCCCTCGATTCGACGGGCGGCGACTTCAACGCTCACTCGCAGGTGTCCAACGCGGCAACCCGCGCCTTTTCGCCGGGCACACGCGCCGACGGCACGCCGTTCAATTCGCCGCCCCTCACGCGCATCACCGTCGAGCCTGTGGCCGCCACGATTGAGATCGGCAGAGCGCAAACGTTCCGCGCGCGCGCCTTTGCCGCCTTCGACGGTATCGAACGCGAAGTTTCTCACGTCTCGTTCATCTGGGATTCGAGCGAAGCGGGCAAGGCATCCGTCGCGCCCGCGAGCGGAACGGAAACGACAGCGCGCGCCGCGTCTGCCGGCAGCGTGCTCATACGCGCCCGCGCGGGCGGGCTTGAGGCCTCCGCGACTCTCACTATCAATCCCCCGCCGCCCGTCCTCACGCGCCTCATCCTGTCTCCCGCTGCTGCGACTATCATCGTCGGCGACGCACAGCAATTCACGGCGCAGGCGTTCGACCAATACAATCACCCGTTCCCAGTCTCTTCGATCAACTTCAATTCGGACGACACGGCGGTTGCGACAATTGATTTCGTCAGCCAAAGTTCGGGGAGCGGCACAGCGCACGCCACCGTCGGCGGCCGCGCGAACGGCACGGCGCACATCACGGCTTCCGCAGACGATGGCGGAGGCCGGAGCGTGACGAGTAATGCTGCGACCCTCACGGTGAATTCGCCGCCGCCGAGCATCGCGCGGATCGAGATCGCGCCGCAGTCTGCGACCATCGGCGCGGGCGCGACTGAGCAATTCAGCGCGAAGGCTTACGACCAAAATAATCAGGAGATGCAGGGCGTCACGTTCAACTGGACGACGAATGACCCGGCCATTGCCACCATTGATGCGAACGGGCTGGCGACGGGGAGAGCGGTGGGGACGACCGGCATCAAGGCCACATCCGCGAACGTCGAGAGCGAACCCGCGACGTTGACCGTGACAGCCCCGCCCACGCCGTCCGCGGGTCAGGTCATCATCAACGAGGCGCTCGTCGCCTTCGCCTCTTCGAGCACGCAGACGCGCAGGGATTTCGTAGAGCTATACTACACGACCGGACAGACGCTCGACATCACCGGCCTCGTCCTCACGTTCCGCCCGTCCGGCTCAGGCAACGCTCCTCAGTCGCTCACGCTCACCACGGGGGCAGGCGACAAATTCTTGATTCAACCGCACAGTTATTTTCTCATCGCGGGCGGCGCGGACACCTTCGGCCTCTCCGTGGACTTCAATGCGGGCGGAAGCGGTTTTGATCTCAACAACACGACGGGCGGAATCAAGATCGAGATTGGCGGGGTGAAGCTCGACGGACTCGCCTATCAGGGAAACGCGACGCCACCGGCGGCGGTCTTCACCGCCTACGGCGAAGGAACGCTGTTGATGTTCACGAGCGGCACCACGAACGATCTCATACGCAGCCCCAATGCCGCCGACACGAACAACAACGCGACGGATTTTCGCCGCAACGGCACGGCTTCGAGCGTCAGCCCGAAAGCGGCGAACCCTTAAGAGGTCGGAGGGGACGGTCGTTTTATCTTCGTCCTGTTGGGTGGAAGTCTCTAACTGTCTTCTTCTATGGAGAAGGAGGTTTCTTTGGGCGGCTGGCGCAGGCTTTGGAGTTTGGCGGAGACTTTGCTGCTGAGACGCTCGCTCCTGCCCCGTGCGGCGGCGTCGGATTCCGGCGAGTCGAAGATGTCTTCAAACCAGGACTGCCGCTCGGCGGACTTTGAAGCATCGTCGGTTGCGGTCTCCGTCGCCGTCGCCGGCTCCGCCGCCGGTTGAGCATCGCCGCCGTCTTCTTCCGGCTGGCGCATGAGTAGTTTCTGAAATTCTCGCTCGTAGTGCTCGCGCGTGTCGCTCAACTCGTCGGCGATATTGAGCGCGGCGAAGATGGCGATCTTGGCGAGGTCGTGCGCCGTGGTGTGGCCGGAGATGAGCCGCATCCGCTCGTCCACGAGTCCCGCGATGCGCTTGATGTGTTCGACCTCGCGGTTCGTGCGCAGACTGTAAACCTGATTGAAGATGTTTACTTCAACCGATTTGAAGGAAGGTTTGGGGGCGTCGCTGCTCATAAATAAAAACCCGGTTCACCTGACCACGCCCGCTAAGGGGCTGGACGCGCTGGCGTAGAGGCGTTTCGGCATCCGCCCCGCAAGATAGGCGAGGCGGCCGGCGCGAATGGCGAGGCGCATGGCGTCGGCCATCTGCGCGGCGTCGCGCGCTTCGGCAATCGCGGTGTTCATCAAGACGGCGTCCGCGCCGAGTTCCATCGCAATCGCCGCGTCGCTCGCCGTGCCGACGCCCGCGTCAACGATGATGGTCGCGCCCGGCAACTGCTCGCGCATGATACGGAGGTTCGCCGGGTTCTGCACGCCGAGGCCGGAACCGATGGGCGCGGCGAGCGGCATCACTGCGGCGCACCCTGCGTCCAGCAACTTCTTCGCCATGATCAGGTCGTCGCTGAAATACGGGAGCACCGTGAAGCCCTCTTTAACTAAGACGCGCGCGGCCTCTAACGTCTGCTCGTTGTCGGGAAAGAGCGTCGTCTGGTCGCCGATGACTTCGAGTTTGACGAGATCGGTGTTCAAGGCTTCGCGCGCGAGGCGTGCGGTGCGGATGGCCTCTTCCGCCGAGTAGCATCCGGCTGTGTTCGGCAGGATGGCGAGCGCGGGGTCCAGGTGATCGAGAAAGGATTCGCTGCTGCGGTCGAGCGGCACGCGGCGCACGGCCACCGTCACCATCTCAGCGCCGGACGCGCGGTGCGCCGCCTTCATCTCCTCGAAGCTGCGATACTTTCCCGTCCCGATGATCAGGCGCGAAGTGAATGTGCGCCCGCCGATCTCGAAGGTCTCTGTTTGTGTGGTTGCGATTGTTGACATAAGTAGATGAAATCTTCCCACCCGGTTCGACTGCGGATTATAGCAACTAATTAACCCGGAACGGCAAAGGGAGCGGCGACGCATCACCACCGCGTCGCCGCTCCCTCGCGCGTGAGTTGCAACTCGCGCCGGACGTTTTACTTCTCGTCCTTGTGATTGCCGTTTTCCAATTCGACGGGCGTCGCCGCGATGGTCGCAGGGATCGGCGCGGCCACGGCAACCGGCGGCGTCACCGCCTCGCCCTTCGTGTTCACGCCGAGTTGCGAGAGCACTTCGGGCACGTTCAGCCCGAGCGACTGCAACTGTTGGAGCAGGCCGAAGATGAGCGTCGGGCCGGTCTGGGCGAAGCGGTTGATGCCGCCGGAGCCATGACCGTTCCCGTCCCCGTTGCCGTGATCGATCATCACGACCTTGTCGATGTTGCCGAGCGGTTCGGCGACGGCACGCAGGGCGGGGGCGGTCGCCTCGATGATGCCCGGCAGTTTTTCGAGCAGCGTTTGCAGGCGCGCCGCATCGTTGAAATCGCGCCACGCATCGGCCTTTTTCTGGATCGCCGTCGCCTCGGCTATGCCGCGCGCCTCTATGGATTTCGCCTCGGCCAGACCCTGCGCCTGAATCTTCTCGGCCTCGGCCAGGCCGAGCGCCTTGATCTTCGCGGCCTCGGCGCGGCCTTCCGCTTCGACGGCGGCGGCGCGTCCCTGACCCTCGCGCTGGAGCTTTTCGCTCTGGGCTTCGGCGGCGGCGATCATCGCCTGTTTTTGCCCTTCGGCGGCGAGGATGGCGGCCTCCTGTTCGCCCTGCGCGCGGAGCACTGCGGCACGCCGGTCGGCCTCGGCCTTCTTCACCACGGTCGCCTCCAACTCCTTCTCGCGCCGCATCACTTCCTGCTCCTGCACGGCGATCTGCTCCTGCGTGCGGATGCGTTCGATGCGCACCTCTTCGGCGACCACTTCCTGTCGCGCCTTCGCGTCGGCGAGCGGCCCGGCCTGTTCCGACTTCGCCTTCTCGCGCTGAATCTCCGCCATGTACTGCGCCCGCTTCACTTCGGTCTCGCGGGTCGAGGCGGCGATCAGGGCTTCGGATTCGAGTTTGACCTTCTCGCCCTCCTGCATGGCGAGCGATGACTTGATCTTCGAGTCGCGCTTGGCTTCGGCCTCGCCGATGTCGGCGTCGCGCTGCACTTCCGCCGTGCGCCGTTTGCCGAGCGCGTCGAGGTAGCCTTCGTCGTCGCTGATCTCCTGAATGGTCAGGGCGTCGAGTCCGATACCCATCTTTTCGAGGTCGCCCGCCGCTTCGGTCGTCAGTTTCTGCGCGAAGCTCTGGCGGTCGTTGTTGATCTCCTCGACGGTGAGCGTGCCGAGGATGGCGCGCAGGTGGCCTTCGAGCGTCTGAAAGACGAGGCGGTGAAACTCATCCGGCTTCATGCCGAGGAAGCGCTCCGCCGCCGCGCGCAGAGATTCATCGTCGCCCTTGATCTTGACGTTCGCCACGGCCTTCACCGAGACGGGCACGCCCTGCCCCGTGTAGGCGCGTGAAGTGGCGAGCGGGACGGTGATCACGTTCAGGCTCAGGTAGTCCACCTTTTCGAGGAAGGGGAAGATGAGCGTCGCGCCGCCGCGCACGACGCGGTAGCCGACGGCCGTGCCGTCCGCGAGTTTGCGCGAGCGACCCGAAATGACGGCGGCTTCGTTTGGCGGAACCTTGATGTAGTTGCGGCTCAACAGCCAGAAGGCCGTGATCAGCGCCAACGCGACGACGAGCACGATGATGGGGATGAGTAGACCCTGAAAGGATTCAAGCATGGAATTTTCTCCTGACAGTTAAGAGGCGGCGTCGGTGAGCACGCCCCGACAGTTACTTATAGCTCGCCGCGTCGGCGGCGGGGGTGACGATGGCAGAGTCGCCTGCGATCTCCTCGATGCGCACCAGCATGCCGGGCTTCAACTCGACGCCTTCACGCGAGCGCGCCAGTTTCTCCACCCGCTCCTCGCCGATGCGGCAACTCACCTGCCCCATGCCGCCCGAAGGGATCATGACGGTGACTTGCGCCGTCCGCCCTACGAGTTGCGCGTTGCCGACCGAACTCGACGCCTGTTGGCTCTGGAGAAACCGCCCGAAGAGCGTCACCAAACCGCCGAGCAAGAGGCCGCTCGCCAGCCCGATGATCGAACTCACGACGCTGCTCAAGCCCAACTGGACGCCAATCGCGCCGAAGCCGCCGAAGGACGTGATGAAGATGGCGACGGCGCGCGAGTCTATGAAGCCGTGCGCGTCGATTCCGCCATCGTGAAAACCGATGTTGTCGAACGCCTCGCCCATGACGAAAGAGGCGACGAGAAAGATCAACCCGATGCCGGCGATAGCCAGAAAGACGGTCAGTGCGCTGATGTCCATAAAGAATTCCGCCACTTTGCTGTTCCTCGGAGCCGTAATGAGCGTGCGTAGGAAGCGACGGCATGGCAACCGTCACAGGTCAGAACGTGGAGTTCCCCTTGAGAGTTAGATGTAGCAGGCCGCTGCCGTTGAAAATAAGGGTCTGCGATGGCGGCGTGGAGGACGATACCAATGACGTAGAGGGTGGTCAAGTTTTACGCCGGAGCGGCTCGCCTGCAAACGACGGCCGCAAACGATGTCGGCCTGCGCGCGGGCGTGTCTATCACTCGACATCATTATACGACCAACGTGCTTCGCGGGTTCTCAAAACCGGCGCGCGTCGGAGACGGCTTCGACGCGGGCGCTCCCACAGTCACCGCTCCCGCCCCCTACGAAATGGACGATCTCCACCTGATCGCCATCCCGCATCACCGTCTCCGCCCAGCGGGCGCGGCGCACGACTTCGCGGTTGAGTTCAATGGCGAGGCGTTCGGGCGCAAGCGCGAGTTGGCGCACAAGTGCTTCGAGCGTGAGTTCCTCCGGCAGTTCACGAAATTCCCCATTGACTTGGACGCGCAAAACTCTCCTCTTCAGGGCTGGTGGATGATGCGGCGCAGTTCGGCGGTGAAGCCGTCGAGGGCGGCGCGCACAAGCACGGCCGCGCGGCCTTTCGTGAAGCGCGGCAGCCATGCGTGTATGGTCGCGACGCCGTCGCTGTCCGAGCGCGTCGTCAAAATCAACGGGCGAAACTCCGTGCCCAGAATTTTGACCGTCACGGGCACGTTCGCCGCCACGGTGTGGCCTTCGCCCGCGCTGCGACTGACGCGGATGCGAATAGTCACCACCTCGCCCGCGTGAAAGTCCTGCTCCTCCATCAAGCTCAAGTGCAATGCGCCTTCGGCTTCCACCTGAATGAACTCGTCTTCCTGCTTGGCGGCGAGGCGGGCGGGTTCCGCGGGCGATTTGGCGGGCGGTTGCGGCTGGCTCGACGGCGACGGCGCGGCCTCCAACGGCACATCTTCCAGAGCCAGTATGTCCAACTCGTCCTCAGCCGGTTGAACTTTGGGCGCGCCCGTCTCGGCCACGGCCGGGACGGCTTCACGACTTTTCGAGGGAGCTTTCGCCGCGACGGGTTTGGGCGCGGCGGGCGGCGCTACGGCGACGGCCGCATCGTCCGTATCGCGTGGCGACAGGCGTTTGAGGTCTTCGATGCGTCCGGCTTTGACGGCGGCGCAGATGAGTTTGTGCTGGCGTTGGAGGCGTTCGGCGAGGACGAGCGCGTCGAAGCCCGCGTCGATCAGGTCTTGATAGGTCGAACGCTTGCTCGCCAGAATCGCGCCGCCGACGTAGACGAGCGACAGGATCAACGGCGTGTCGAGTCCCTTGTCTTCCGTCTGTACGTGGTACACGACGCCTTTAAACTCAATATCCGTGTTGAAGCCAGTGATCACAACGATTTCAGGAAAGCGCGCGGGCGCAGCGTGGGTAAAATGCTACTCAAGGATTGACCGGCGGGGTCGCCGCGTCAAACAGTAACATAGCCCTCGGAAGAGGGTCAATCTCCTTATAAACGAGGCTTTTCAGCGGCACGCTCACTCCCTTGACACCCTTTAGACCTTGCACTACCATGACTTTGTGCCATCATTCTCAATCTAGTTTTAGAGCAGCTTTACGCTCTTCTCAGCACAAGCTGACGGGAGGCCGGTGTGCGTAATTTCGACCTGAAAGATTACTTGCCGATCCTGCTGATGTTCCTCGTCGCGGGCGGCTTCGCGGGCGGCAACATCCTGCTCTCGCAACTCGTCGGGCAGCGCAAGCAGACGCGCACGAAGTTGATGCCATACGAGTGCGGCAAAGACCCGGTCGGGTCGGCGCGCGAACGCTTCTCGGTCAAGTTCTATCTGATCGCGATGATCTTCATCCTCTTCGACATCGAGTTGATCTTCCTGATGCCGTGGGCGGTGGTGTTCAAGTCGCTTGCCGCACAAGGCTCTGCGATGAGGAACCTGATCTACATCGAGATGATGTTGTTCGTCGTGCTGCTGCTCGTCGGCTACGTCTACGTGTTGAAGAAGGGCTTGTTTGATTGGAACGAGCGGGCGCGGGCGGAGGCGGAGGCCGAAGCGCGCGCACTGGCTATGAAAGAAGGACGCAGGGCGGAGTTGGAACACCGCGCGGCGGCCTGAGCGCGGTTCAGGAGTTTTATCATGGGTCTCGAAAATAAGATCGCGGAAGCATTGCCGGAAGTGTTGACGACGACGCTCGACTCAATCGTCAACTGGGCGCGCAAATCCAGTTTGTGGCCGGCGACGTTCGGCCTCGCCTGTTGCGCCATCGAGATGATGAACGCGACGAGTTCGCGCAACGATCTGGCGCGTTTCGGCTCGGAGGTGTTTCGCGCAAGCCCCAGGCAGGCCGACGTGATGATCGTCTCCGGGCGCGTCTCGCGCAAGATGGCTCCCGTGCTGCGTCGCATCTACGATCAGATGCCGGAACCGAAGTGGGTCATCTCGATGGGCGCGTGCGCCACGTCGGGCGGCGTCTTCGATAACTACGCCATCGTGCAGGGCGTGGACAAGATCGTCCCCGTAGACGTGTACATCCCCGGCTGCCCACCGCGCCCGGAGATGCTCATCAACGCCGTGATGATGTTGCAGGACAAGGTGATGAAAGAGTCTCTGCGCGACCGGCGCGACATTCCGGCCGAACAGGCGCGCGAAGCCGTCCCGCCGGGGACGCTGCCCGGCTCAGGCATCTCCGCCCTCAACGAAGCGGCGGCGCAGGACGCGGACGAGAAAGCAAACGTCTCGCGCCCCTACACGATCCCTTCGCGGCACGAACGGCGGCGGTCATCTTAAAGCAGTGACAAGTGACGGGTGACAGGTGACAGGTTAAACCGAAGAACTTGACTTTCACTCATCACTCATCACTCATTACTTAATTTATGAGCAAAGACATCGAGCGCGAACAAGCGATAGCCGAAGCGGCGGCGGGCGAGCCTTTGCGTGATCAGGCGACGCAATTGATCAACGCGCTGCAATCGACGCACGCAGAAGCGGTGTCGGACGTGATTCAGGCGTTCGGCGAGATCACGATTGTCGTGCCTCGTGAGCGCCTCGTAGAGTTGTGCGAGTACCTGAAGACGACGCCGGAGTTCGCTTTCAACTTGCTCGCGGACATCTGCGGCGTCGACCGCGGGCCGGAGGAAGACCCGCGTTTTGAAGTCAACTATCATCTCTTTTCCACGACGAAATTTCATCGCCTGCGCCTGAAGGTGGTGCTGGGCGAAGAAGACGCGCACGTGCCGACCGTGACGAATGTTTGGCGCACGGCCAACTGGCACGAACGCGAAACCTTCGACATGTTCGGCGTACGCTTCGACGGCCATCCCGATCTGCGGCGCATACTCCTACCCGACGACTGGCAGGGGCACGCGCTCCGCAAAGATTTCCCGCTGCGCGGCTACGAGCCGTACAGCCTTAGCTAAGTGATGAGTGATGAGTGATGGGTGATGAGTCGATGCCGACTTCTTACTCATCACTCATCACTCATCACTCATCACTTAAAGTATGAGTGCTTCTACCGTAAATCTTCCGCCGCAGTTCGAGGTCGTCGATCAACCGCTCGACACGCAGATGACGATCTCGATGGGGCCGCAGCACCCTTCGACGCACGGCGTCCTGCGTCTCGAACTCGTGCTCGACGGCGAGATGGTGGTCAAGTGTACGCCAGACATCGGCTACCTCCACACGGGGATGGAGAAGCTGTTCGAGTACAAGAAGTACCAGCAGGGCATCGTCATCACAGACCGGATGGACTACCTGAATCCGCTCGGCAACAACCTGTGTTACGTGATGGCGGTCGAGAAATTGCTCGGCCTCGAAATCCCCGAACGCGCGAAGGTGATCCGCGTGCTGATGTGCGAATTGCAGCGCATCGCCTCGCACATGGTCTGGCTCGGAACGCATGCGCTCGACATCGGCGCGATGACCGTCTTCTTCTACGCCTTCCGCGAGCGCGAGAAGATTTTGAACTTGATCGAAGCCGCATCGGGCGGGCGTCTGACGCCTTCCTACTTCCGCATCGGCGGTTTGATGATGGACTTGCCCGCCGGTTTCGAGCGGCGCACGCAGCAGTTTATAGACAATTTCCCGAAGGCCGTAGACGAATTCGAGACGTTGCTCTCAGGCAATCGGATTTTCCAGACGCGCACGCAGGGCGTCGGCATCATCACGGCCGAAGACGCCATCGACATGGGCGTCACCGGCCCGTGCCTGCGCGGCTCCGGCGTCGCCGTAGACGTGCGGCGCACGAACCCTTACACGGGTTATGAAACTTACGACTTCGAGGTTCCGGTCGAGCAGAGTTGCGACGTGTGGGGGCGCTACCTCGTACGCATGCGCGAACTGCGCGAGTCTCTGAAGATCGCGCGTCAGGCGCTTGGCCGTCTGAAGCCGGGGCCGGTCAAGGCCGACGCGCCGAAGGTCGTCCTGCCGGATCGCGAGGCGATGAAGACGCACATGGATGCGCTCATACATCACTTCCTGATCGTGGCCGAAGGCTTCAACGTGCCGGCCGGCGAAATCTATCACCCGATTGAAGGCTCGAAGGGCGAACTCGGCTGCTACGTCCGTTCGGACGGCGGGCCGAAGCCCGCGCGCGTACACTTTCGCGGCCCGTCGTTCGTCAATCTCTCCGCCCTGCCGCACATGTCGGAGGGCGAGATGGTCGCAGACGTGGTCGCCATCATCGGCTCACTCGACATCGTGCTCGGCGAAATTGATCGTTGAAGAGGTCAGAGGCCAGAGGTCAGAGGTCAGTGAAAACTGATTTCTACTAACCTCTAACCTCTAACCTCTGACCTCTATGGTTATGAGTAAACAGTTCACGCCCAACAACCCGCTGCCGCAGGAAGCGCCCGTGCCTGACGAGATCGCCACGTTTTCGGCTGAGGTCGAGGCGGAGATCGATGGGCATCTGGCGAAGTATCCGGTGAAGCGTTCGGCGATTCTGCCGCTGATGTTCATCGTGCAGCGCGAGCGCGGCTATCTGGACAAGCCCGGCGTGGCCTATCTCGCGGATCGCTTGGGCGTGCGCGTGACGGACATCTGGGAGGTGGCGACCTTCTACTCGATGATCAACACGGAGCCGGTCGGCAAGTATCACCTGCAAGTCTGCCGCACGCTCTCTTGCAAGATTCTCGGCGCAGACAAGATCACGGAACACTGCGCGAGCCGCCTCGGCATCAAGCCGGGCGAGACGAGCGAGGACGGGCAGTTTTCGCTCTCCGAGGTCGAATGCCTCGGCTCGTGCGGCACCGCGCCGATGATGCAGATCGGTTTCGACTATTACGAGAACCTGACGCCGGAGAAAGTTGACGAACTGATCGAGCAATGTCGCAGCAATCAACTCTCGAACGGCGTGCGTTAAGTAAGGAGTAAATAGTGAATGGTAAATGGTGAATAGTAGTTGCATCCGGCGAGGCCGGAGCGATTAAGACTCGTGCCGCCAGAGACACAACAACCATTCACCATTTACCATTTACCATTCACGAAAAATATGTTTATCGGTGCCATCGGTTGCGAACCGTTACAACTCGCCCGCGTCGGTCTGGAGCGCTCCGAGACGCTCGACACTTACCGCAAGCACGGCGGCTATGAGTCGCTCGCGAAGGTGCTCAAGGGTATGTCGCCGGACGACCTGATCGGCGAGTTGAAGAAATCGGCCTTGCGCGGGCGCGGCGGGGCGGGTTTTCCCACGGGCATGAAATGGAGTTTCGTGCCGAAGGATTCGCCGAAGCCGAAATATGTCGTCTGCAACGCCGACGAGTCGGAGCCGGGCACGTTCAAAGATCGCTACCTCATGGAGCGCGACCCGCACATGCTCATCGAAGGCATGCTCATCGCCGCCTACGCGCTCGGCTCGAAGGCTTGCTACATCTACACGCGCGGCGAGTATCGCTATCTCATAGAGATCATGGATCGCGCGATTGAAGAGGCGCGCGGGGCGGGGCTGGTGGGCGAGAAGATTCTGGGGACGGATTTCGCCTGCGAGGTCTACACGCATTCGGGCGCGGGCGCGTACATCTGCGGCGAAGAGACTGCGCTCCTGAACTCGCTCGAAGGCCTGCGCGGCCACCCGCGCATGAAGCCGCCCTTCCCTGCGGTCGCAGGTCTCTACGGTTGCCCGACGGTCGTCAACAACGTCGAGACGCTGACGGCCGTGCCGGACATCATCAGGATGGGCGGCGAGGCTTATCAGAAACTCGGTACGGAGAAGAGCGGCGGGACGAAACTCTGGTCGGTCAGCGGTCACGTCAACCGCCCCGGCGTGTACGAACTCCCGATGGGCTATTCCGACATGGAAAAGTTCATTATGGAAGACTGTCAGGGCATCACGAACGGGCAACGACTGAAGGCCGTCATTCCCGGCGGGTCGAGCGTCTACATCATGCCCGCCTCGGACATCGAAGGCAAAAGCGTGAAGATGGATTACGAGGGACTCGTGGCCGCCGGTTCGATGGTCGGGTCGGGCGGCTTCATCGTGATGGACGACACGGTGGACATCTTCGAGTCTACGAAGAACCTGACGGAGTTTTACAAACACGAATCGTGCGGCTGGTGTACGCCCTGCCGCGAAGGCACGGACTGGCTCGTCAAAGTCTTCAAACGCATCGCGCGCGGCGAAGGCAAAGCGGACGACGCGCAGTTGCTCTTAGACCTGTGCGACAACATCGAGGGCAAGTCCTTCTGCCCGCTCGGCGACGCGGCCTCCTGGCCGATCCAGTCGGCCATCAAGAAATTTCCCGAAGACTTCCGCAAGCATCTCGCGCCGCTCGCGAGCGGGAACGGGCACCAGAGTCTAAGCACGTTGTAGGTGTGAGAGGGTGAGGAATGGTTTTTAACGTCACGATAGACAGAGATGAGGACGGCGTGTGGATCGTCGAGTGCTCTTCGATTCCCGGCTGCGTCAGTCAGGGTGCGACCAAAGAAGAGGCGTTGGAGAACGTGAAAGACGCCATCAGGCAATGCCTGCAAGTTCGGGCGGAGAAAGGCTACCCGCTGACCATCGAGACACGACAAGTCGAGGTTGCTGCGTAATGGGCGAAGTGAAAGCGCCAGTGAAGTTGATTAACGCCGCCGACGAGTCTTTGGCGCGGCGCGGTTTACTGCCTCAAGATCAAATCCGTGTTTATGAAACCAACGCGGTGATTGATACGGGAGCAGTGTGCACGGTTATTCCGACGGATGTAATGCAGGCGCTCGGACTCTCTTCCGTCCATCAGAGAGTTGTCGAGTATGCCGACGGACGAAACGATCCAGTGCCGGTAACGGAGTCAATGGTAGTTATCATTCGCGGGCGGCGGACTTCAGATGAGGCGTTAGTGCTTGGCGACGAGGTTTTAATCGGACAAACGGTGCTGGGAAAACTCGACCTGCATGTGGACTGTGCGAACCAGATATTGATTCCCAATCCGGCGCATCCGGATCAAGCGGTTAATAAAGTCAAATAGATTTATAATCATGCAAGAGTTAATCAAAGTCACGATCAACGGCAACCTTTACGAAGTGGAGAAGGGCGCGCGGCTCATAGACGTGTGCCGTGAGAAGGGGCACGCCGTTCCCTCTTTCTGTTATTACGCAGACCTCGCGCTGCAAGCCTCTTGCCGCATGTGTCTCGTGCGCATCGAGAAGATGCCGAAGTTGCAAACTTCCTGCACGATCACCTGCACGGACGGCATGAGCGTCACGACCGAGAGCGAGGAGATCGAGAAGGCGCAGCGCGGGATGGTGGAGTTCCTCTTGGCGAACCACCCGCTCGACTGTCCTGTCTGCGACCGCGGCGGCGAATGCGAGTTGCAGGAGATGGTCTTTGACTGGGGCGGCCTCGAAGAACGCTTTCAGGAGAAGAAGAACTACTACCCCGAAAAATTCCTCTCGCCCATCGTCGCCAACGACCCGCAGCGTTGCATCCTGTGCAAACGCTGCACGCGCGTCTGCGACGAGTGGATGGGAGAGGACGCAATCGAAGCGGGCGGGCGCGGCGCGAACACCGTCATCGGCACGTTCGACGGCTGGCTCAACTGCTCGCAGTGCGGCAACTGCATCGAAGTCTGCCCGACGGGCACGCTCTTAGACGCCACCTATCGCCATCAGGCGCGCCCCTGGGAACTCTCGCAGACCACGACGACCTGCAACTTCTGCTCCGACGGCTGCCAGATGTCGCTCGGCTCGCGCGCGGGCGAAGTGATGCGTTCCGTCGCGCGCGACCGTTATGTTAACGGCATCAACGGCGAGTTCCTCTGCATCAAAGGCCGCTTCGCGCACCCGTTCATCAATCACGAGGAACGCATCAAGACACCGCTCATCCGCTACAAAAAAGGCGGCAAGCTGATCCCTGCGACGTGGGACGAGGCCATCCGGCACACCGCGGCGAAACTACAGGAGATCAAGGGAGCGCACGGCGGCGATTCAATCGGCGTCGTCGGCAGCCCGCGCATCACGAACGAGGCCAACTACGCGCTCCTCAAATTCGCGCGCGAAGTGCTGGGCACGAACAACTACACGGCGGCGGAAGCCTTCTCGCTCGCCCCATTCTTCTCTTCCCTGAGCGCGCCGCTCGCCACGCACCGCGACATCCGCCACGCCAAAACGATCATCTTGATCGGCGGCGAGCCGGAAGAGTTGCAGCCGCTCACGGGTCGCCAGATCAGACAGGCCGTCAGGAACGGCGGCGCAAAGCTCGTCATCGTCAACAGCGTCCCGATTCGTTTGAAACAAGCGGCGACGCAGTTCATACACATGAACCCCGGCGCGGAGGATGCCGCCGTGCTCGCCTTCGCAGGCAGCGAATACGCGACCGCGGCGCACAAGATGGGCGTCGAGCCGCAAGAGTTGGTTGACGCGCGGCGCATCATCGAAGAGACGACGGGCGATGTCGTGGTCATGTTCGGCGAACTCGGCGCGACGGCGCAAAGGGCGCTGGCAAACATCCCTACGGCTTACGGCGAGAGCGCGGGGCGACGCTTCCTGTTCCACCCGCTGCCGCTCTACAACAACAGCGTGGGCGTCCACGACCTCGGCTTCATGCAAGGCGCGCTCGATGCTGCCCGGATGCTCGATGCGGCCGGCACAAGTTTGCGCGCGCTCTACGTCGCAGGTAGTTTCCTGCCGCAGCATCTCGCGGGGCGCGCGGACGCGCTCTCGAAGTTGGACTTCCTCGTCGTGCAGGAAATGTTCGAGACCGAGACGACGCGCCACGCCGACGTTGTTCTCCCCGCCGCCTCTTACGCGGAGACGGATGGGACGTTTACGAACAACAGCGGCCTCGTCCAGCGCGTGCGCCAGTCGATCCCACCCGTACACCAGTCGCGGCCAGACTGGATGATCACGGACGCGCTCGCGCTCGCGCTAGGCGTGAATTTCGACTTCCAGTGGTCGGCCGGAAAAGTCTTTCTCGAACTCGCGCGCAAGACCTCGGCCTACGCCGGGATGAAGTACGCGCTGTTAAAAGATGAGACGCAGCCCGTGCAGGCGAGGCATGCGATTGCCGAGGGCGGCGATGCGGCCACGGGCGCGCTCGAAGAGTTGCGCGCGACGGTCGAAGCCTTGAGCATCGAAGGCGAAAAGATAGAGGGCACGCCGCCCGTCGGCCACGAACTGTTCAAGCCGGGCACGCTGACGGCGAAGACGCCGCAGTTCCCTCTGCTCGACGCCGGCAACCCGAAGCCGCCCACGGTGCTCGTGTCGCCGCTCTATCAAATTTCCGTTGACCCGGCACTGCGCCGCGCGACCGTCAACGCGGCCGCCGCGGGAGATTGAAGGAGGGATGAGGGCGGAGGGATGAGGGATGAATTAAGAGAAGCTCTCTAGCTGCTCGATCATTCCTACTCATCCCTCACCCTGCAGCCCTCATCCCTTAATTGTTATGGACTGGAGCACACTCACTTACGTCGGTTTGAAGCTGTTGGGGATCAACATCGCTTTCGTGGTGGTGTTGATGATCGTGGCCTATACGGTGCTGGCGGAGCGGCGCATCCTCGCGCTGATTCAAGGGCGGCTGGGGCCAAATCGCGTCGGCTACGGCGGCATCCTGCAACCGTTCGCAGACCTCTTGAAGTTCATCTTCAAGGAAGAGATCGTCCCCGACAAGGCGACGAAGTTCGTCTATTTCCTCGCGCCCATGATCGCCATCGTCGGCGCATTGATGACGATCATCGTCTATCCCTTCGGGCCGGAGATGAATCTGCCGTTCCTCGGCGTGGTCAAACTCGTCGTCGCGCAGTTCGACGTGGGGCTGCTGTATGTTCTGGCGATCACTTCAATCGGCGTCTACGGCATCGCGCTCGCCGGCTGGTCTTCCAACAATAAGTACAGTCTGATGGGCGGCCTGCGCGCGTCTGCGCAGTTGATCTCTTACGAGTTGTCGCTGGGGCTGGCCTTGGTCGGCACGGTGCTGCTGTCGGGCACGCTCGACCTCTACCAGATCGTCGAACAACAGACGGGCTACTGGTGGCTCGGCGGCGTCGTGCCGATTCCCCGTTGGAACATCTTCCCGCAGGCGCTCGGTTTCATCATCTACCTGATCTCCGCGATTGCCGAGACGAACCGCGTGCCGTTCGACCTGCCGGAGGCGGAGACGGAACTCGTCGCGGGCTTTCACACGGAGTACAGCGCGCTGAAGTTTGCGCTCTTCTTCATGGCCGAGTACGTCAACATGTTCACGGTCTCGATGCTGGCGGCGACGCTCTTCTTCGGCGGCTGGAATTTCCCTTGGCTCGACCTTCTGGTCGCGCGCGGCGGCTTTTTGTTCGGCCTCCTGAGCGTCGTTGCGTTCCTTGTGAAAGTTCTCTTCTTTCTCTTTCTGTACATCTGGCTGCGCGGGACGCTGCCGCGTTTCCGCTTCGACCAGTTGATGAACTTCGGCTGGAAATTTCTGCTGCCGGTGGCGATCTTGAACGTCGTTCTGACGGCCACGGTAGTTTTCGCGATCATCTATTTCCGCGGCTGAACTGTTTCCGGGGCGCGGACTCGAAGCGCGAGCCGTTTTCCCGAAAGGCTTTCGCCCTTTTCGTTTGTTGCTTATGACGACTCTAATCTTCGTGCTGTTGGCGGGTCTCGCGGTCGGTTCGGCCATCGCGCTGGTCGTGCAGCGCAACCCGCTCTACAGTGCGATCTCGCTGATCGGCGTCTTCATCGCGCTCGCGGGTTTGTACCTGACGCTCGCCGCGCCTTTCCTCGCCGCCATTCAGATCATCGTCTATGCGGGCGCGATCATGGTGCTCGTCGTCTTCGTCATCATGCTCCTGAACGTGGAGGAAGAGGAGCACCAGCCGGTGCGGCTCGGCTACCTGACGGCGGTCGCGATCCTGCTGGCCGCCGTGCTGTTCGGCGAGGCCGGGTTCATCCTCTACTTCATGGGCAACTCCGGCCTCGAACCGCTCGACCCGAACGCCGCCGGCAACCCTTCAAACGTCGGCCTGACGAGTTCTATCGGGACGGGACTTTTCACGAACTACCTGCTGCCTTTCGAGATCACGTCCATCCTGTTGCTGATGGCGATTGTGGGGGCGATGACGCTCGCGCGCCGCGTCGGCCTGCGTCCGACCGACTTGGTAGTGCCCGGCGCGCAATCGCTCACGCGCCAGACGATTGATCCGCGGGCGGTGGGCGACGCAACCGAAGTCGAGAGTTCGACGACGGACGAGGCGCGCCAACTGCTCGGACTTGCGGACGCCCCGCGCCGGCGCGAAGAATAGGCGAGAGGAAATTTTATGCCCGGTGTCTCTCTTTCATGGTATCTCGCGCTCTCGGCGGTGTTGTTCACCATCGGCGTGGCGGGTGTCATCATCAAGCGCAACGCCATCGCGATGTTCATGTGCATCGAGTTGATGCTCAATGCCGTCAACTTAACTTTCGTCGCCTTCTCAAGTTATTTCCGGGATGTCTCCGGCCAACTCTTCGTCTTCATCGTGATGACGGTGGCGGCGGCCGAAGCGGCGGTCGGACTCGGCATCATCCTCGCCGTCTTTCGCAACCGCGAATCGCTCGACGTGGATGATTCCAGCGTGTTGAAGAATTGAGAACACAGGATTCAGAATACAGGAGTCAAAATAAAAGCCCGGACGCCTATCCCTTCTGACTCCTGTATTCTGAATTCTGACTTCTGAACATTATGCTTCGTTTCATCATCCTTGCGCCGCTCGTCGGCGCGGCCATCAACTGGCTCGTCGGACGCCGCGTGCGGAGCGAAGCGTTCATCGGCGCGGTCGCCAGTGTGTCCATCGCCGTCTCGTGCGCGCTGTCGCTGTGGCTGGCGTTCGGCCCCGGCGGCGCGCTCGTGGGCGAACCGAAAGTCATACTCGATCACGTCTGGACGTGGATGGATGTCGGGACGTTTCGCGCCGACATCGGCTTCGCGATGGATCGCCTGAGCGGCATCTATGCGTGCTTCATCACGTTCGTCGGGCTGCTCATACACATCTTCGCCATCGGCTACATGCACGGCGACAAAAGTTTTTATCGCTTCTTCGCCTACCTGAACCTGTTCATGTTCATGATGCTGACGCTGGTGCTGGCCGACAACCTGCTCCTGATGTTCGTCGGCTGGGAAGGCGTGGGCTTGTGCTCTTACCTTTTGATCGGCTACTACATTGACCGCCAGGAGGCGGGCGACGCGGCGAAAAAGGCTTTCGTCGCCAACCGCGTCGGCGACTGGGGCGTGGTGCTCGGCATCATGCTCGTCTTCTCGCTAACGAGTTCGATCAGCTTCTTCGACAAGACCGGCATCGGCGTGCCCGTCAAGAGCGCGATGGCGGCTATCGCCGCGATGCCGGTCGATCCGTTCACGTGGGGCGCGCTCGTCGCGGGCGGCATCACGTCGGCCGCGCTGCTCCTCTTTATCGGCGCTACGGGCAAGAGCGCGCAGATACCTCTCTTCGTCTGGCTGCCGGACGCGATGGCGGGGCCGACGCCCGTCTCCGCGCTCATCCACGCGGCGACGATGGTCACGGCGGGCGTCTACATGATCGTGCGCTGCTCGGCCATCTACACTCACGCGCCGTCGGCCATGTTCATGGTCGCCATCATCGGCGCGGCGACCGCCCTGTTCGCCGCGACCATCGGCATCGCGCAGAACGACATCAAGAAAGTTTTGGCCTATTCGACTGTTTCGCAACTCGGCTACATGATGCTCGCGTGCGGCGTCGGCGCGTTCGTCGCGGCCATCTTCCACGTCATGACGCACGCCTTCTTCAAAGCCCTCCTGTTCCTCGGTTCGGGCAGCGTCATCCACGGCATGCACCACGAGCAGGACATGCGGCGCATGGGCGGACTCAAGAAGTACATGCCCATCACGTTTGCCACGATGCTCACGGGCTGGCTCGCCATCAGCGGCATCCCCATCTTCGCGGGCTTCTTCTCGAAGGACGAAATCCTCTGGAAGACCTGGAGCACGGGCGCGACCGCGATCCCTGCGTGGGCGGGCAAAACGCTCTGGGTCGTCGGCGCCCTGACGGCATTACTCACGGCCATCTACATGACTCGCCTGATGGTGATGACCTTCTGGGGCGCTGAACGTTTCCGCGAGGCGCACGCCGGGGGTCAGGCCGACGAGGCGCACGCGCACGCCTATGATGAGGGCGACAAGGCGCACGACGCCGCGCACGCTTCGGCGGGCGACCGCCCGCATCACGAACCGGGCGCACACGTCGCGGACGCACATGCTTCCGTCTCCGCACACGATGACGATGATGATGAGGACGCGCACGCGCATCATCAAGGCCCCGTCACGCCGCACGAATCGCCTTGGACAATGACCGTCCCGCTCGTCGTGCTGGCGATCCTCTCGACCCTGGGCGGCCTCGTCGGCGTGCCTTATGCCCTGAGCGGCGGAGCGTTCAATAACTATTTCGAGCACGCGCTTGAGCCGGTCGTCCAGCGCGCGCCGCAGCGCGGGGGCGGCCATGCGGAAGTCGGCGTCGGAGAGTCTGCATCGCACGGCGGTGCGCCTGCCGCATCCGAGTCGCACGGCGCACCTCCTGCGCCCGCCGCAGACTCTCACGCGCAAACTCCGTCGCACGGGAACGAGGGCGCGTTGCCGCCTTCGGTCGGCGAGGGCGAACATGGCGGCGCGCCCGCCGCCGAGCACGCGCATGACCCGGCCGAGGTGCGCGCGGAGCGAATTTTCAGCGGCATCTCCGTCGCCATCGCGCTCGTCGGCCTCGGCATCGGCTGGACGGTCTTCAGGAAGAACCCTCTGCGCGTGATGCCGCGCCTCTTGGAGAACAAGTATTACGTTGACGAAGCCTACGACGCGGCCATCATCAACCCGATCAAGACGGGATCGCGCGAGGGGCTGTGGAAGATTTTCGACGTGAAAGTGATTGACGGATTGGTCAATGGGCTGGCGCGCGCCACGAGCGGCGTGGGCGACATCACGCGCAGGCTGCAGGCCGGTTTCGTGCGCGGCTATGCGGCCGTCATTCTGCTCGGCGCGCTGCTCGTGATCGGCTATTTCGTCTTCAACTTCACCCGCGTGCTATCGCAACTGTAAACATTATGCTTCAGCGTTCGCTCTTAACTGTCTTGATACTGCTGCCCGTCGCGGGCGCGCTCGCCGCCGTCATCTACGGCATGGCCGCGCGCCGGAGCCGGACGGCATCGAGGTGGATCGCGCTCATCTTCTCGACGGCCACCTTCGCGCTGTCGCTGCTGCTGCTCGCGGGCGGCGGCTATGCCGACTCGGCCGCGTTTCGCTTCGAGCAGAACTTGCCCTGGATCGGGGCTATCGGCGCGCGTTATCACGTCGGCGTGGACGGCATCAGCCTGTGGCTCGTGCTTTTGACGACGCTGCTCGTGCCCATCTCAATCGTTTCAAGCTGGCATGCGGTGGAGAAACGCCCGCTCGCTTTTTATGCGTTCATCCTGCTTTTGGAGAGCGCGATGCTCGGCGTCTTCGTCTCGCTCGATCTGCTGGTCTTCTACCTCTTCTTCGAGGCGTCGCTCGTGCCGATGTTTTTTCTCATCGGCGTGTGGGGCGGCGAACGGCGCATCTATGCGGCGGCGAAGTTTTTTATCTTCACGGCCATCGGCAGTCTCCTGATGCTCGTCGGGATCATCGCGCTCTACTACATACACAAAAATCAGGCGGGCTTCGGGACGTTCGACTACACGACGCTCCTTGCATCGCTGCGCAGCAGCCAGATGGTGCTCGGCGCGGACGCGCAGTTCTGGCTCTTCCTCGCCTTCGCCATCGCCTTCGCGATCAAAGTGCCGCTCTTCCCTTTCCACACGTGGCTGCCCGATGCGCACACGGAAGCCCCCACCGCCGGATCGGTCATCCTCGCGGGCGTCCTGTTGAAGATGGGAACTTACGGCCTGATGCGTTTCAACCTCGCACTCTTCCCCGACGCCTCGCGCGACTTTGCTCCCGTCCTGATCGCGCTCGCCGTCATCGGCATCATTTACGGCGCGCTCGTGGCGATGGTGCAACCCGATGTGAAACGGCTCGTCGCCTACTCGTCGGTCAGCCACATGGGGTTCGTCGTGCTCGGCCTGTTCTCGTTCACCGAACAGGGCATGCAGGGTTCGCTCTATCAGATGTTGAACCACGGCGTCTCGACGGGTGCGCTCTTCCTCCTGGTCGGCATGATCTATGAGCGGAGACACACGCGCATGATCTCGGAGTTTGGCGGGCTGGCGAAACCGATGCCGTGGTTTGCGACGCTCTTTGTCTTCGCCTCTCTGTCGTCCGTCGGCCTGCCGATTCTGAACGGCTTCATCGGCGAATTTTTGATCATGCTCGGCATGTGGACTTCGCCCGCGCTCTCGCAGACGTGGGCGCGCGTGGCGACGATGCTCGCGGCGACGGGCGTCATCTGGGCGGCCGTCTATATGCTCTGGATGTTGCAGCGCGTGCTCTTCGGGCGCGTGACGAACGAGAAGAACCGACGCCTGACAGACCTCAACTGGCGCGAACTCGGCTTGCTCCTTCCGCTGCTCGCACTGATGATTTACATGGGCGTCTACCCGCGGCCGTTCCTGCAACGCTCGCGCGCCGCGGTCGAACTCGTCCGCTCGCGCGTCGTGGCGACCGAAAGCGGGGGCGTGATCGCGGAGCGGTAGCAGGTTCAAGCTTGAAACCTCGAACCTGAAATTAGAAGTTTGATGACGGAATTGTTGTTGAAGTAAGTATGTTGAAATTAAACAGGAAATTTTGGCTCGCCCTGCTGCCCGGAATTTTGCTCTGCGGCTCGCTGCTGCTGCTGCCGCTCGCGGCGAGGTCGCACGCCGACACAAAAGAGGAAGTCAGCATCAAGCTGAAGGGTGTTGACGGGAAGACTTACGACGTGTCGTCCATGCGCGGCGAAGTGGTGCTCGTCTCGTTCGGCGCGACGTGGTGCAAGCCCTGCGTGTGGGAGTTGGAAGCGCTGGAGGCGTTGAAGACGGAGTATGCGGGGCGCGGCGTCAGGTTTCTCTGGGTGAGCATCGAGTCGGACGAGCAGACTTCCAACGAGCTTTTGCGCGACTATGCGAAGTCCTTGAAGATGACGATCCCGGTGCTGCGCGACCCGGAGAAGACGGCCTTCGCACAGTTCAGCGAGCGCGTCCGTTTGCCGATGGTCGTCTTCTTCGACCGCGAAGGGAAATTCGTCGCCCCGAAACACACGGGCATGACTTCGCAGGTCGAGGATTACAAAAAAATTATTCGCGCGCGTCTCGACGCGCTCCTCCGCGCGCAGGAGAAGGCGTCCGGCACGCCCTCACTGCCATAACCATTGCCGCCGGTCGCGTGGACGGTCTCGTCTGCGCCGAGTTAAAAAGATGAACCTGTGTCTCGCTTTTCAAACCGCTCAGGCCGCGTCGCCTGACATCAACTTCACGCTCATTCTGCCGGAGCTGATCATCTCCGTCGCGGGCGTGCTGGTTATGCTCATCGATGCCTTCACGCGCCGCTCGAACCAGCGTTGGGTGACGGGGCTGCTCTCGCTCCTCGGACTCGGTGCGGCGGCGGCCGCCTGCGTCCTCATGTGGAACGATCAGACCACGGCGCGCGAAGCCTTCAATGGCATGATCGTGCTCGACCGGATGCGGCTCTCCTTCACGCTCGTCTTCCTCATCGTCTCGGCGCTCACGGTGCTCATCTCGATGATCTGGGTGGAGTGGGAACATTTGCCCGCGGGCGAGTTTCATTCGTTGCTGCTGTTCGCCACCGTCGGCATGATGCTGATGGCTTCGGGCGGCGACCTCGTGATCATCTTCCTCGGCCTCGAACTGCTCTCCATCGCCACCTACGTAATGGCCGGTTTCCGTCGCACCGATCTGCGCTCGAACGAATCTTCGATGAAGTATTTCATCCTCGGCTCGTTCTCGTCGGCGTTCCTGCTCTACGGCATGGCGCTCGTCTACGGCGGCACGTCGCTGGCAAACGGCGGCGCGGGCACGACCAACATCAAGGAACTCGCGCTCAGGGTCGGCGCGGAAAACGCGCTGGCCTACCCCGCCTTGCTCTACGCGGGCGCGGCGCTCATGCTCGTCGGTTTCGGCTTCAAGATCGCCACCGCCCCGTTCCACGTCTGGACGCCCGACGTGTACGAGGGCGCGCCGACGCCCGTCACGGCCTTCATGGCCGCCGGGCCGAAGGCTTCCGGCTTCGCCGCCTTCATGCGCGTCTTCCTTTTCGGCTTCCCCTTCATCGCCGCCACGACCAACGCCGCGCAACTGCATTCCGCCTGGCTCAACGCCCTCTGGCTGCTCGCCATCCTCACGATGACCGTCGGCAATCTCGCCGCGCTCGTGCAAAATAACGTCAAGCGCATGCTCGCCTATTCGTCCATCGCGCACGCGGGCTATGCGCTCGTCGGCTTCGTCGCGGCGGGCAAGGCGACGGATGAGACGCTGCAATCGGACGCCATCGCCGCCGTCGCCTTCTACCTGCTGGCCTACGCCGTGATGAACCTCGGCGCGTTCGCCGTCGTCACGCTCATCGCGCGCAGCGGCGACCGCCGCACCGAGATGGAAGACTACAGCGGCATCGGCTTCACCGCGCCCGCGCTCTCCTTCGCGCTCACGCTCTTTCTGCTGAGTTTGCTCGGCATCCCGCTCACCGCCGGGTTCATGGGCAAGGTGATGGTCTTCCGCGCCGCACTCGATCAGGGCTTCGTCGCCCTCGTCGTCATCGGGGTGCTCAACACGGCGATTTCGGTATACTATTACCTGCGTCTCATCGTCGTGATGTTCTTTCGCGAACGCTCAACCGCCTGGAGCGCGCCCGCCGTGCCCATCAGCGTCGCGCTAGCGATCATCATCACGGCGCTCGGAGTTTTTTATCTGGGGATTTTTCCGGGTCAGGTGTTGGACGCCTTCCGCTCCGCGCAACCCGTGGTCAGTCAGTTGAAGTGACGAGCGACAAGAGGGGAACGTAAATCGTGAATCGTAAATCGTGAATAGAAAGAAACCGGATTGAATCTATTCACGATTTACGATTCACGATTTACGGTTTTTCCGACTCGTCACTTGTCACTTTTTATGTCGTCTGCGACGAAGATTGGTAAGCGGGAAATCGCGTCCGAAGCGCCGGAGGGTGCGGCGACGGTGCCGCGGCCACACGCGCCCAATCCTCTCGAATCACTGGCCGAACAGATCAAAGAGACGCTCGGCGAGGCATGGTTGCCGCGCTACTACCGCGAGCGAATTCTGCCCCTGCGCACGCGCTCACATCAACTACAGGCCGCCGCCACCGCCCGACCCGAACAGGTCAACGTGCAACACACGCTCCTCGGCGTCGAGTTGAAGATCGGCCGCCGCCGCATCACCTGCCCTGACCTGGCGACGGCGCGATACTTAGCGACCTTCGCCCGCGCCGGTTGCCCCGAAGTGGCCGTCCCCTATGACATCTCGCGGATTTCCCTGCTTGCGGACGAATTAGAATCCGGCTGGCAACGCATGTTGCTGCTCGTCGAACATCTGGCGGCGGCGCGGAACAAGGCTTACCGCACGCGCCTGCGCAACACACTCATCGCCGACGCGCGCCGCGAAATCGTGGAGGCCGGCGCCGGCACACTTATTCCACAATTCAACCAGAATACTAAACAACGGCGGCGCGGCGTTTGAACATCTAATTCCGAACTGTTAAATTATTTTTTGATGATGCAAGTAGTTAAAAATACAATCACGCCTCCCGACCAAGAGGAACCGCTCCCTTTCCCTTTCAACCAGCGCACCTTTTGCCGCTTCGAGCCGATTGAAAAGCGCATCGAAGAGATTCGGGTGCTGATCATAGACGACCTCCTGCGCGACGAGCGCGACCTGTCGGAGATGGCCGTCGGGGAATGGGGGCGTCGCGCCTCTTCGCACCTGCAACGCGAACGCAAGATCGCGGGCTTGGCCGTCGGCAACATCCGCAACAACATCTCGCGCCTCGTCCGCCGTCCCGGAACGCACGTCGCGCACGTCTCGGAAATCGCCGCAGCGGCCGCGGAGTTTCAGCCGCAGGCCATCGTGCTGAGCGGCACGCTCCGCGACTTCGATTACTACCACCCGAGCATCATCGAAAACTTCGGACGCTTTATCCGCACCACTAAGATTCCCGTGCTCGGCATCTGCGGCGGCCATCAACTCGTCGGCCTGGGGTTTGGCGCGCGCGTCGTGACGCTCGACAACATGGAGCAGCACGAGCGGCGTGAAGGCCGCCCGTTCGAGTATCAATATCGTTTCATACGCATCACCGATCCGACCGACCCGATCTTCGAGGGCGTCAGCGACCGCGATTCCGCCATCTGGCAGGACTACACCATCGAAGCCTGCATCCTGCGCGTCTGGCAGAACCACGGGCTGCAACTCGACCACGTGCCCGAAGGTTTCAAACTCCTCGCCACGGCCTACTTCTGCCGCAACCAGATGATGGTCAAACGCACCGAAGGGCAACTGATCTACACCGTGCAGTTTCACCTCGAAAAATCTTTCGAAGACTGGGACAAGACGCGCGCGACGCGATGGGAGCACCCGAACGAATCGCGCGACGGCCGCATCATCTTCGAGAATTTCCTGCGCGAGTCGCTCAGGCACACGACATAAACTTTCCTTCGCTCTCACGCGACAGTCAAAAGCCTCCGGTTTAATTGCCGGAGGCTTTTGACTGTCGCGTGAGAGCAGTTTCGTGAAGACGCTCGTGTTAGAGGGTCGGCACGTTTTCCATCGTCCGTTGAATCAAACGATCAACCACTGCTTCCAGACTGTTAGTCTCGGCGAAAACCTGTAGTTGCTCGTCGGCCGACGTGCCGCGTTCGAGGATGGTGTGGATGTGTTCCACCTCTTTGCGCGAGCCGAGATCGTCGAGCACCTCGTCAACGAATTCGAGCAGTTCGAGGATGAGGTCGCGCACGGGCACTTCCTTCTGCTTGCCGAAGTCGATCATCTTGCCCTGCAAGCCCCAGCGCACCGCGCGCCACTTGTTCTCCTGAATCAATGCGCGGCGATACAGGCGGAAGCCCAGATTTTTTTCGATCAATTTATCGAGCCGGGCGACGATGGCCTGAAAGAGCGCGGCGATGGCGATGGTGTCGTCAACGCGCGTGGGGATGTCGCAGACGCGAAATTCGAGCGTCTCGAAGACGGGGTGCGGGCGCACGTCCCACCAGATTTTCCGCGGGTTGGTGATGCAGTTTGTGTCGAGCAGTAGTTTGACGTAGCGCTGAAACGAGACGTAGGAATCGAAGTGGTCGGGGATGTCTGTGCGCGGAAACTTCTTGAAGACCTCGGAGCGATAAGACTTAAGTCCGGTGTTGATGCCGAGCCAGAAGGGCGACGAAGTGGTCAAGGCCAACACGTGCGGCAGGAAATAGCGCGCGGCGTTCATGATGTGAATCTGGCGCTCGCGGTCTTTGATGCCGACGTGGACGTGGAGACCGAAGATGAGAAGCGAGCGCGCGACCATCTGTAGTTCTTCGATCAGCAAAGTGTAGTGCGGGTCGTCGTAAATCTTCTGCTCGCGCCACTGCGAGATCGGATGGGTGGAGGCAGCGACCACTTCGAGACCCTGTTTGCGCGCGAGCGAAGAGACGATTGAACGCAGGTTCGTGATGTCTGTGCGCGCCTCCTGTATGTTGTGGCAGATGCCCGTGCCCACCTCGATCATCGATTGGATCATCTCCGGTTTGATCTTCTCGCCGAGGAGCATCTTCCCTTCTTCAAGCATCTCCGAGACGTGCGAGCGCAATTCGCGCGTCTTCGGGTCAACGATCTGAAATTCTTCTTCGATGCCAAGCGTATATTGCTCGAACATAAGTTTTCGCTCTCCTTGAAAGACCTGAACTGGATTTCAGCTATGGGGGAAGAAAATGAAAACTGCCAACACGCCCCGCGACCGTGAGCACCACACAACGCCACGCGCCATGCGCCGTCAACTCACACGAGCGCGCGCTTGATCGCCTCCCAATCGGGGGTCTCGCCGCGCACCTTCTCACTCCAAAAATGGCGGAGCGCGCTGAGCGGAGTCGCCGCCGGGGCGTGCAGGTCGAAATGAATCGACCAGCGCGAGGCGTCGCCTTTCATGCGCAGGAAATGGAGCGCGGCGCGAGAGCGGCCGGTCTCGAAAAAGCCTTCCGCGCAGTCGCCGTGCGTGGCGAAGCGCGACGTGAATCGGCCGTGAGCGGCGAGCGCCCCGGCCAGACCGCGCCGCGCGCGAAAACTCATGCCGACGCCGCCGACGCCGTACACGTTTTCGATGCTCTCTATCTCGCGCCACAAATTCAAATCGCTCAGGCGCACGGCGAAGAGCAACAACGCCTGCTGCTTGTCTGCGGCGAGCGCGTCGAACGCGCTCGCCGCATCGGCGTGCCCGTACAAGCCTTCCAGTTTGTGCGCCAGATCGTCGCTGAGCGCTTCCGGCAAATCGTCCCAGCGCAACTTGGCGGCGGTCGTCTCGCTCATCAAGTGCCGCGGAGCGCGCGCTGCATGATCGAACGATCGCGTTCGGACAAGCCCTGAAAACGCACGCCCACGCCGAGGCCGGGGTTGCTGTAAACCACTTCGGCGTTGACGATCACGTCGCCTTCTGCAAACGGCAGCCGCAGCGTGAGCAGGCCGCCTTCGGGCAGTTCCGTCTGCGTGTTCATGTAGAGGCCGCCGGGGCTGATGTCTTTGGTGCTGGCGACGGCCGTGCCGTCCGCGCCGTCGAAGTACACGTCAACGATCAGGCGCGAACGGTCGTGCTGGCGACGTTCATCCGCGGGCAAATTCGAGTCATCTACTGCGCCAAATTCTTCGCTCATACTTTCACTCCCCGTGCCGGACGAGTTCAGTTCACGAACGCCCTGTATCTTACCTGAAGCGGCGTGTGCCGCGTCGCACGTTTTTCGACCGCGCAGCTCGGCGCGCACGCCCGCCGGTCATCAGAAGACGACTTCAAGCCTTCTCTTCGATGATGAAGGTCGGAACCATGCCGCCGCCCGAAGAGACGTTGGCGAGTTCGCTGAATGACAGGCGCGTGAAGGCCGAGCCGACCTTGCCGAAGAACAGAAGCGGGTCGAGGTCTACGAGTTGCTCTGCAAACTCGAACGTGCCGTCGGGTTGCAGCGCGGGAAATTGTTCGCGCGCCGTGCTCACACGTTCCTGCAACAGGTAATCGCCGTTCGAGAGCGCGTGGCGCAGGGCTTCGTCCCAGCCGATCTCGTCTGTGTTCCAGCCGATGTAGATGCCGTGGCCGCCGTAGTCGTCGTTGGGTTTCAGGACGAGACGGTCGCGCGAGTTGGCCGCGAATTCGAGCAGGTCGATCTGTTCGCCGTAGTGATCGGTTCGTTCGACGCGCACTTTGCGCGTCCAGGGGACGTGCGCGCGAATCGCGGCGCGCTCCGCCTCCGTGAAGAGGTGCGCGTAGCGTTCGTTGGTGAGCACGGCGAAGAGGGCTTTTTTGTGAATCAACTTGGAGCGGAAACTGTTGACCATGCAGATTGCGCCCGCCCGGTAGGCATCTAAGAGCGCGGGAAACTCGGCCATGATCGGGATGTATTCGTTGACGAGCAGACGCTTGTAAACGATGTCGATCTCGTCCGCACCGCAACGCAGGCGACCGCCGCTGAACTCCAACTCCTGCGGCGAGCAGACGATTGCTCGATAGCCTTCGCTCTCGAAGTATTCCTGAAACAACTCAAACTCTTTCTGCGTCGGCAGGTCTTTCAGATCGACGATGGCGATGAGCGGTTTGCGCTCCGGTTCGCGCCCCAGATATTCCGCGTAAGCGCGCAGCAACACTTCGAGCATGAAATGGCGGCCGTAGAGCGGGCGCACGTTGTAACGCTCACTGAAGCGTTTCATCACGGGCAACTCGGAAAAGATCGTGTAGGCGGCGTCAACATAGGCGATGCCGGCGGGGCTTTCGCCGTTGAGTTCGACGAAGCTGTAGGCGTCTTCGGTGAGAAACGAATCGAGGCGCGCGGTCGGCGACACGGCCGCGTAGCCGGGGTCAATGGCGACGAGGTCGCGTTCCACCTCCGTGATGCCCAGTTCGTCGAGCAACTCGTCGTTGCCGACCGCCGCGTCCTTCACCTTCTGGATCGCGCTCCATACGATTTCGCAGACGCTCTGGATGCGTGCGAAGTCGGTTTCGGTCACGAAGTGTGGGCGCAGGTACGGCGATAGGCGACGCCCGCCGAAGATCAGTTTGGCGCGTTCCAGCCCTTCGTCGAGCATCTTGCGCGACGCCTCGGCCAGATCATTATCCGCCAACAACTGATGATAGTGCTCAACAGCTTCCTGTAGCATGTCGCCTCCGTGAGCAGATTTGCAAAAGCGATTTTTTTAGACCACGAACGAGTGTGTGGCTAGAGTAGCACAAACGGGAAGGCAAAGGTAAAAAGGGCAAGGTCAAGGACAAAAGGGAAATGCCTAAAGGATCAAAAGGGAAAGGAAGACGGAAGACGCGCACGCTTTCCCTTCTCCTTTCCCCTTATTTACCTTTTCCCTTTTGACTACTAATACTGTGGGTTGTTGTGGCGTGACAGGTTGAACGAGAGTTTTTCACCGGCGCGCAGGACGCCGAGCGAGAGTTCGGTGTCGAAATCGGCGGAGAGGTTGAAGTTCCAATTCGCGTCGGAGAAGATTTGGCCGTTGATCGATTCGATGATGTCGCCAGCCTGAATTTTACTTCCCGCCGCAGTGCTGCCCGGCCGCACCGACATGACGAGCAAGCCGTTCTGCCGCGCCCCCGAAATTTTCGTGCCCGCAGGTGAAATGCGCACGGCTTCCAGCCCGAAAGCGAGCAGAGGTTTGACGGCCAATCCGCTGTAAGCCTCGCTCGCCATGCGATAACGCCCTTCGGCCTCGGTCAGGCGCGCGCGCATGAGTTCGTAATCGGCGGAAAGTTTTTGCGCCTGTTCCTGCGCCGAGCGAAACTGCAAACGTACGTGCTCCAAGTCTTCCTGCAACCGCGCCGCCCGCGCCGGATCGTTCAATCCCGGCTGAAGGCGTCTGCTCTCTTCTACAAGACGGCTCACAGCCGTCTCGAAGCGGCGGACGTTTTCCTGCGTGGCTCTGAGGGCGAACTGTCTGGCGGTGAAGTCCGACTGCGCGGCGCGCAGTTCGGCGCGCGCCGTGTCCAAGCCCGGACTCGGCGATTCGCTCAGACGCACGGCGAGATTGAGCGGCGCGCTCTCGGCGCGCAGCACGGTGAAATTGGCGAGCGTGTTGCCGCCGAGTTCTTTGATCATCAAAGACATATCTTCGACGCTGCGCACATCGTGCCGGCCGATGCGCGCCACCACGTCGCCGGGGCGCAGCCCGGCGCGCGCGGCGGGCGTTCCCGGCGCAACGGAGGTCAACAATACGCCGCGCTGTTGAGTTAACAGTGTGCGCGCCTGTTCGCGTGTCCAGCCGCCCGCGAGTAATTGTTCGAGCGGCGCGAAGGCGAGCGCATCGCCGCGCGCGCCGAGCCACGGTTGCGGCACGCTGGCGCGTCGCTCCCTGACGCGGCGCGCTGCTCCGCGCACGATCTCTGCGGGCATCAGGCGCGTTGCGCGCGCGCTGCTCTCTTCGATGATGCCGACGAGCGTGCCCGACTCGCTCAGCGCGACGCCGCCCGCCCATTCGGGCGAGACGCGATCAACTTCCACCGTCACTTCCATAGCCTTGCCCGACGGCGAACGCTTCACCTCGCGCAACTGCCCAGCCTCTTCGCTCATGTTCATGTAGAGCACGCCTTCGTCGCCGACGGGCGCGAAGTCCGGCCGGGGCGTGGCGGCGGGAACCGGCGTCAGCGGCGCGAGCGCAGCGCGAACGGGCGCGATCACGCGCACGCGCTGGCCGACGATTGGCTGAACGACATCAACTTCGGAGGCGGGCGCAAGCAGCGGCTTGTCCGATTCGAGTAGCGAGAGTCCGGTGCTGGCGTCGAGTCCGATGAAGCGCGCATTGAACTGTACGCCGTCCGGGCGCACGAGCAACAACTCGGCATCGCCGCCGCCCCCAGTCGTCGCGGGAGACTTCGGGTAACGAAAAGCGGTCGCGAGATTCAACATCTCGGCTTCAGCCTGCGGCAGACGCGCGACGACCGTGCGCCCGTCGGGCAGAATGTAGCCGGCGACGATGTTGGTGCGTACGAAATTTTCGTCGAACGTGGAAGCGACGGGCGCATCGGGCGGCGTCAGCAGGGTGCGCAGTTTCCAACCGCTCAGGCGGTGAACGACGGCGATCACGTGCGGCGCGGCCTCGTTCATTTTAAGGTTCGTCGCGCCGTTTTTCGCCGGAGAAGGAGGCATCTGCGTGACCGGAAGAGTGGGACGACGGGCAGGCCGCGCCGTTTGCGCCGAGGCGTCAACCGCGCCGCACGCCAGAAGCACGCAGGCGACGATTGAGAAACTCAGCAGCCGCGCGCGCGCACCGACGCCGCGCGCCGCGCCGTGCAATTCACAAATTCTTTGGGCTAAGTAATTCAACAGCACTACCACACACCTTGATTCGAGGAAAGAGACGCTCTGGTGAATGTCGCGCCGGGGCGTCCCATCACGTCGCGCGAGCCGAAGGAGACGGAATCAACCGAGATCGTGCGCGCCCCGCCGCTCGTGTCACGGAGTAAAACTTTCAACTGGCCTTCCGGCGCATTGAGTTGCACAGGGATAAGCGCGCCCTCTGTCCGCGTCGTGCCGCCCGGCGCAAAGCGCGGAGTTGAACCCGTCAGGCTCGTCACATTCGACTCTGAGACCTCCGCCACTTCCCGCTCGACGCCCGCGCGCGCGGCGAGACGCGACGGCACAATGCGCCGACGCTGTGCCGTAGAATTTTTCGACGACGCGACATCAACGCCCGGCCGTGTTTCGCGGCTCAACGCTTGAACGCCCGGCCTCACCCGTTCGGCGATGACAGCCTGCGGCGAAGGCTCGGCTGCGCGCGTCTGTTCCGCCGTCTGCGGCGGCGCGGGCGCGTCCGGTCGCCGTTGTTGAAAGTAGAGCGAGGCAGAGATGACGAGCGCGAGGCAGCCGGCCAGAGGCCACGAGAGCGCGGCGGGCGAGAAGTTGAACCACCTCGCACGCGGCGCGCCGTTGCCCCGCTCGGCGGCTAGCCGCGCGCGCATGCGAAAGTCGAAATCGGCGGGGGCGGAAACTGTCTCCAGCCCGCCGACCAGACGCCTGAGGGCGAGCCGCTCCTCGCCGAAGATGCGGCACTCCGCGCAAGCCGCCATGTGTCCGCGCGCCGCGTCGCTCAAAACCTCGCGGCACAGGTCGCGGTCTTCAATCTCGATTTTGCACTTCTGACAATTCATATTTCAACACCACCACTCGACTACAAATAGTCCTGCAACTTGTCTCGCAAAAATGTCCGCGCGCGGCTGATGCGCGACTTGACCGTGCCCTCGCTCATCTCCAGAATGCGCCCGATCTCTTCGTAGCTGCGCTCTTCAATGTCGCGCAGGACGAGCGGCGCGCGATACTTCTCCGGCAGGGTCGCAATCGCGCGGGCAACCGCCGCGCGGCGTTCGTCCGCAACGAGCGTCGCATCCGGCAAAGGCCGTTTGTCCGGCGGGTCTAACTCACACGGCTCGCCCGACTGATCCTGCGATTGGAAGAAGCCCGTCAGCGACACGAGGCGGCGGCGTTTGCGCTGGCGCAATTCGCTGATCGCGAGATTGGTCGCGATGCGATAGATGTAGGTTGAGAAGGCGTAGGTCGCCTGATAGCGATCCGCCGCGCGATAGACGCGCATGAAAGTCTCTTGCGCCAGATCGACCGCCGAGTCGTAATCGTTCGTCAGCCGGTAGACGTAGTTCGTGATCTGGTTGCGATAGCGCCTGACGAGTTCCGCGAAAGCCGCCTCGTCGCCCGTGCGCGCGGCTTCCAGCAGGCTGTGATCGGAGAGCGGTTCGGCCACGGCGGTTTGCCGGGCCACGGACGCCCGCGCGGGGAGAATCAGTTCGTCTATAGAGCTAATCGCACTCATGTCGGACAGGCAGGCTCGCCGTCGTTTGCGGGCGGGCGTTGAAAATCAGTTTCCGCCGTTTCGGCGCGGAAGCCCGCTAGAGGCTCGCGCGCGTTTCGGGTTCGACGGCGTTATTATACACTTCCAGCCGCGACTCGCCCGACCATGTACACGCCGCGCCGCCCGCGAAGTTCCAAAAAACGGGATGGATTTTTCGCGTCGCCGAGCGGAACTTTCGTCTCGCCCGACCGGATTTATTAAAGTCTAACCACTCGCGGCGGACTCTGCTATAATGCCCGCCGTTCAGAATTAAAGCCTTTCGCGACAGTTGAGGGCTTCTGCTTTTGCGCCGGTCGCTTCCGATCAAATCGCTCTACCTTAACAAACTGGAATCATCCTTTTTCTATGCCCAAGGAAATTACTAAGCATAAAACTATCCTCGACGCCATCAGTAAAGTTGACATCATCTCGGAACTCGTCGAATGGGACAAGGAGCATGATCACTTCAAATATGAACTCGACCTGGAAGTGATCGCCTACGGGCGCAACTACAATGGCAAAAAAGTCGGCCCCTACGTGCGCCTGTTCGAGTTTCAACCGGGCGAGGAGATCATCAAGCAGGGCGATTGGGGCAGCAACACCTTTTACATCACGGTCGCCGGCATGTGCGACGCTTACGTGAACGACGAGGGCGGCGCGCCGAGGAAGGTGGGCGAGATTCCGGCCGGAGTCAGTTTCGGCGAGATGGCGATCCTCGCCGGCGTACCCCGCAATGCCACCGTCAAGGCTTCGACGGGCGAGCAGCCCGCCACCGTGCTCGAAGTGACGCGCCCTGCGCTGCGCCTCCTGCGCAAACTCCCAGCCTTCGGACAGAACCTCGACGTCACCTATCGCAAGCACGGACTGGCGCGCACGCTCGTAGATGTGCGACAGGCGACGGGCGAAGCCTTCGACACCGATCTGCTGAAACAACTCGGCGACGCAGCGCGCTTCATGGTCTACGGCAAAAATCACGTACTGCACCGCGAAGGCGAAAAGATCGATAACATCGTCTTCATCAAAAACGGTTGGGTGCGCTGTCTGAGCGGGGCGGAGTTTAACCCCGCGATGGCCGACGTCGCCGCCGCGCTCGATGAACAGGCGGGTCTCAACTTTCTCGGCGCGGGCAATTGCCTCGGCCTCGAAGGCGTCCGCGCCGACCAGAACTGGGGCTACACGGCGACGATCCTGTCGCGCACCGAAGTGCTCGAAATCTCGATCTCGCACCTGCGCGCCAACCCGAAACTGCGCGACGCAGTGCTCGGCAAGTTCAGCGAATTTTCAAAGGCCGACGACAAGGTGGAAGCGGTTGCGGGCGCGGTTGCGCTCCAACTCGGCGCGACCGAGAAAGAGATTTCCACCGGGATCGTGGACGGCACGAACCTGCTCGTGATGGACATGGACTTGTGCGTGCGTTGCGGCAACTGCTCGCTCGCCTGCCACAAGGTTCACGGCCAGTCGCGCCTGCTGCGGCGCGGCATCCACATCGAACGCCCGAAAAAACCGGGCAGCACGTCGAGCCAGCACGTGCTCTCTCCCTCCGTCTGCCTCCACTGCCAAGACCCCGAATGCCTGACCGGCTGCCCGACGGGCGCGATTGGTCGTTTCAGCAACGGCCAGATCGATATTGACCCGAAGACCTGTATCGGCTGTGGCGACTGCGCCACGCAGTGCCCCTACAACGCCATCACGATGATCCCGCGCAAGCCCGTCGCGCCGCCGCCCGCGACGTGGCGGACGCGCCTCGGCAAGTGGTTCAGCATCAAGCCGCCCGAACCGCCGCCCGCCGTCACCGAGACGGAAAATCTGCTCGCCGTCAAATGCAACCTCTGTAACAACACGGGTCTCAACCCGCCGGGGACGAAGACGCACGCCTATTCGTGTCAGGAGAATTGCCCGACGGGCGCGCTCGTGCGCGTCAACCCGCGCGAGTATTTCACCGAAGTCAAAAACCGCATCGGCATCGTCTTTCAGGATCAGACGCACGCCATCGGCCGCAACATACACAAGCGCGACATCCCCGCACGCCTCTGGCACGCGGGCGGCATCATCTCCACCATCGCGCTGACCGCGCTCACCATCTGGGCGATCTTCCGTTACGGACTCGATGGGCGACTTGGCGACACGTGGCTCACGGTGCGCTGGCTGACCGGCCTCGTCGGCCTCGTCGGCATCGGCATCGTCATGGCCTACCCCGGCCGCAAGCAAATCTACCGGCGGCGTGCGGGCGCTCTGCGCTACTGGATGCTCGCGCACGTCTACGCAGGGATCGCCGCGGGGCTGCTCCTGCTGCTCCACGGCGGGCGCAGCACCGGCGGCCTGCTGACTTCGCTCCTGATGATCTCCTTCGATCTGGTCATCCTCTCAGGACTCTTCGGCATCGCCTGCTACATCTTCGTCCCGCGCATCATGACGAGCATCGAGGACGAACCGCTGCTCATCGAGGACTTGCGCGCACGCCGCGAGGAACTCCGCGAGTCGCTCGCCAACATCGGCGCGCAGAGCAATGCGGCCGTCCGCCACATCATCCTCAGCAAGGTGCGTCCGCGTTATCTCTCGCTCGGCTACCTGCTGCGCCAGTACATACGGCGCGAAGACCTGACTTCCCTCTACTCGCAAGCGCGCGAAGACTTCAAGGCGGAACTCGAAGTTTACAAAAAGTCGCCGGAAGAATTGAGCAACACCTTCATCTTCGGGACGGACGACCCCTCGCTCTATCGGCCGGAAGGACGCCTGCTGCACGAAGCCATCGAATCAACCGTCACGCTGCGCCGCGTGGATTCGCTCATCTACCTCCACCAACTGCTCAAGCTGTGGCTCGCGCCTCACGTCGTCGCCACCTCTCTGATGCTGGTGTTGATGCTGGTACACATTATCCAGGTGATCTTTTTCAGAGTGCATTAAAGAACCACTCTTGCAGTAGTTCATCTCAAGAGCCGACCGGAAGGCCATAGCGGAGTCAATTTCAGTGAGCACACGGCACGACGCCAACACGTTCATTATCACGCGCGAAGATCGTTCCTTCGATCCGGTCACGATCATGTCGGATGGTCTGTCCATCGGCCGCGCGCCCGAAAGCGAACTCAATCTAAATCACCCGACCGTCTCGCGCCTCCACGCGGGCATCCGAAAACTCGGCGAGCGCTTCTACATCTTCCACCTCAGCCCTTCCAACTCGACGACGCTCAACGGAAACCTCGTCCACGAGAGAGCCGCGCTGGCCGACGGCGACATCGTGCAGATCGGCCCCTTCTTTCTTTTTATAGACTTCAAAGACAGCGCGCTCTCCATCAAGGTCAGATACCAGACGACCGTGCGCGTCGGCGAGGCTGAACTGTTAACCACAGCTCAATCGCAGTCGTCAGACGCCGCGCCGACGGGCGAGGTCGGCGCTGACTCACAGGCATCGGCGGCCGCCGCCGGCGCGGGCGATGCGGACGCTGACGAGGGCGCGCTCGATGTCTTCTGGGAGAAACGCAAGCGCGAGGCGGGCAAGGTGTCGCGCCCGTCGCCCCTCAGGCCGCGACAGCCCGCACCCAAACTCGGCAAGGCGCGTTTCAACTGGAAGCCTACGCGCGACCTCGAACGCCCGTGGCCGTTCTCGATCTTCACTTTGGGCTTGGTCGGCGTCGGCCTGTTCTCCATCGTCGCGGCGTTCAGCTACACGTCCGCCTTCTCGCCCGCCCCCATCTCGAACGCGCACACGCGCACGAGTTTCAACCTGTCACCGGCCATCGCGCGCGAGCCGAACGCCAACTCTTGTACGACGTGCCACTCGATGCGCACGAGCATGGAGACGAACTGCGCGACGTGTCACCAGACGGACACCTTCACGGCCACCGTCACTCCGCCGCACCAGGCCGCCGGCATCGGCTGCATTAGTTGCCACTCGGAGCATCGCGGCGCGGAGTTTCGCCCCGGCCTCGCTCCCTTCAACGCCTCCTTCCAGAAAGGCGGCCGGTTAGACGAAACGTGTGCCGGTTGCCACAACGACCAGAATAGTAAGCTCTATCAGGGGCGTCGCGTCTTCACGCCGCACGGCGGCACGTTCGGCTATCCGGTGGTGAACGAACAGTGGAAGTGGGAGGGATTGGACGAGGAGACGTGGCGGCGGAAGCCGGAGGAACTCAAGCAAGTTGTGGCGAACTGGCCGGTGGCATCCGGGGACGAGGACGGTCGGCGCAGCGCACAGTTTCATGCTTTGCATTTGTACCGCGTGCGCACGACGGGCGGGCTGACAGGGGCAGAGGGAGGCGTAGTCTCCTGCTCGACGTGTCACAAGTCTTACGGCGCGTCGCTCGACCGCGAGACGCCGCGCACGACGTGTGCCGCCTGTCATAGTGGTAAGACGGACGCGCAGACAGGGCGCGCTCTGCTCGCCTCCGACGCGGCCAACTGCACCTCCTGCCACGTCCAGCACGTGCGCGATAAACGACACTGGAATCCGTCGCTGCTGGCCGCGCGTGACCAATAGTTTTCAGTTCAGACTTTCAACTTCTTTCCGAGACTATGAAAAAGTCGCAATTGTTTATCATCCTTGCGCTGACCGCGTTGCTGCTGGCGATCAACCTGTTCACGCGCGATGATTTCGCGGGCAAGGCTTATTTCGGCGGCCTGCCGTGGGTCGGCTGGGCAGGCATGAGCCTGTCATTAGTCCTGGGCGGCTTCGTCCTCGCGCTGCGCGATGCGGCGCGGGCGCGGCGTCTGCTCGAAGAGCCGCCCGCGCAACCTAAGAGCGAAGAGGCAGCGAACGCGCAAATCACGCCGGAGTTGCTGGAGAAGTATGACCCGGACGGAGCGACCTACCCGCACCCGGTCATCGTCACCGAACGCTGCATCGGCTGTCACGCCTGCGTGGATGCGTGCCCGCACGACGTGCTCGCCATCGTCGGCGGCGTCGCCAAATCAATCGCCAGCGCGCAGTGCATGGAAGACACTTCGTGTCAGGTCGAGTGCCCGGTCAACCCGAAGGCGTGCATCGTCGTCAACACGACCAAGAAGATTCCGCCGCGCAAAGTGCCGACGCGCGATGCGACGTTCATGACGAACGTCCACGGCTGCTACATCATCGGCGACGTGTCGGGCACGCCCCTCATCAAGAACGCCGCCAACGAGGGCGCGGACTGCATCAAGCACATCGTCGGGGAATTGCACGCAACGCCCGCAGAGCCGAAGGCCGAACTCGACGTGGCGAT
>DASVPS010000162.1:0-7998 GCA_036389555.1 Pyrinomonadaceae bacterium | reverse complement strand
GCGCGGGGCACGACCGTTGAAAAAAAGGGAGCATGAACCGGCGAGATTCGCCAACCCATGCTCCCTTTTGTCGTGCGGTAAAACTCTGAAATGGAGGCGCCGAGAATCGAACTCGGGTCCAAAGGCCGACACCGTCGGAATCTACATGCTTAGACGCTTCTCTGTTGCCGGTCTCGCTCCGGCGCGTTCGCTGCGTGCGGGTTAGTGAAGCGACGAAGACCCCGCCCGCGGCTAGCCCAGTTTTATCTCGCCCGCTCTCCCTGAGCACAGAAAGCAGGCCAGCTCAACTAAGTGACATCTCGCTCCGCGCGCTTGAGCAACTTGCGGCGAGACGCTTACTGGCTAAGGTTAATTAGGCAGCAAGAGCCAACTCATTGTTATTGGCAATTGTTGTTTCTCAGTGCTTGTTAACGAGCTGCAAAGAGTAAGCCCGGCATGCATCCGCTCGATGACCAAAGCCCCTGTCGAAAGCCTTTCGCCCCCAAAGCGTGCGAACTGAGTATAGTTCGTAAATCGTGAATCGTAAATCGTGGATAGACAGAATCGTTTTGTGGTCTTCATCTATTCACGATTTACGATTCACGATTTACCATCATTTAGACGTTCGCGCTCATCCAAAGGTTGCGTTATAATTGCGTCCGGTTAGTCTCTCCTGACGTTTGACCTGATTGTTTTTCGGCACGCTCCCTGTAGAGTCTCTGGCAGTGCCGTCCGGCAACGAGGATCACCTTTCATGTCCGCTAAAAATTCGAGTGTACCCGCCCCGTCGAAACGTGTGCGCGCAGGGCTGCCCCCGGCGTCGAACCGCCGCGGTTATCTGCGCCGTTTCTGGCTGCCCGCCGTACTGCTGCTGGCAATCGCCGCCGGGGGCTTGACCGGCATCGTCGTCGCCTATGAGTTGAACTACTCGAAGGCGGCGAGCGAGGTGGCCTCGCTGGCGACTTACCGCCCCAGCCAGGTGACGCGCGTCTACGCCGACGACGGCGAGACCGTGATCGGCGAGTTCGCTTTGGAGCGACGCATCCCGCTCAAGTTCGAGGACATCCCGCCCGTGTTGAAAAACGCGATCCTCGCCGTCGAGGACGCGCGCTTCTACGATCACGTCGGCATCGACCCGATCCGTATCGTCGGCGCGGTCTGGAAGAACGTCACGGCCGACCGCCGCGAGGGCGGTTCGACCCTCACGCAGCAACTCGCCAAAAACCTCTTCCTCTCGCGCGAGCAGACCCTCACGCGCAAGGTCAACGAGTGGGCGATGGCGCTCCAGATCGAGCGCTACTACACGAAGAACCAGATCATGGAGATGTACGTCAACCACATCTTCCTCGGCGCGCGCGCCTACGGCTTCGAGGCCGCCGCGCAAACCTACTTCAACAAGCACGCCAAAGATTTGACGCTCGACGAGGCCGCGCTGCTCGCGGGCATTCCGCGCTCGACCGCGCAATACTCCCCGACCGTCAACCCGAAAGGCGCGAAAGACCGCCGCGACCTCGTGCTCGAACTGATGGCGCGCAACGGTTTCGTCTCGCAGGCGGAAGCCGACGCCGCCAAAGCGAAGCCCCTGAAGATCGCCGACACGGCCTACTATCCGCCGCCCTCCGCCTCGCACGCATGGTTCGAGTATCCGGTCGAAGAGATCAGGCAGTACATCGAAGACAAGTACACGACGCGCGTCGCTCTCGGCGGCCTCTCGGTCTATTCCACGATCAACCCGGCGGCGCAGAAGAAGGCTTACGAGGCCGTGCGCGCCGGCCTGCGCGTCTACGACCGCGGCCATCGCGGCTGGCGTTCGGCCTACACCAACATCACCACCGAGGGCAACAACGGCGGGGCGGCCGCCACTCCGCAGCAACTTGCGGCCTTCGTCCTGCCCGAATGGTACGGCAGCAACTACACGCCCGACACCTACGCGCGCGGACTCGTCATGAAGATCGACGAGGCGCGCAACGAAGCGACCGTGCGCTTCGGTGGCTACACGGCGACCGTCACGGCCAAGGACATGGGCTGGTCGGGTCGCCAGCCGAAGAGCGAGTTCACCGTCGGCGACGTGGCCGAGTTCAAGATCATCGAAGTTGACGCCGACGAGCGTCGCCTGCAAGTCGAACTGACGCAGGTGCCGGACATTCAGGCCGCGCTCTACACGGTCAACGCCAAGAACGGCGAAGTCGTCGCCATGATCGGCGGCTATGACTTCTACACCAACAAATTCAACAACGCGACGCAGGCTTACCGGCAGACGGGATCAGCCTTCAAACCCTTCATCTACACGGCCGCCGTCGAGTGGGGCTTGACGCCCGAATCCACCGTCAGCGGCGCAGGCATCAAGCGCGGCAGTTGGCAGCCGCACAACTTCGACGGCTCGACCAGCCACGGCGACGTGCCTTTGAAGACCGCGCTCGCCAAGTCTTACAACCTCGCCGCCGTACACCTGCTCGACATGGTCGGCATCCAGACGGGCGCGCAGATGGTGCGCCGCTTCGGCATCACCGCGCCGATGGCTCCCTATCTGCCGTCCGCGCTCGGCGCAACCGAAGTGCCGCTCGACCAGATGGTCTCGGCCTACTCGGCCTTCCCGAACAAGGGCGTGCGCGTCGAAGATCACCTCATCCGCCGCGTGCTCGACCGCGAAGGCGTCGTGCTCGAAGAGTGGGAGAAGACGACTTATAAAGTGACGAGCGAGTATGTCGCGCTGACGATGGTTGACTTGATGCGCGGCGTGGTGACGGGCGGCACGGCGACCGCCGCCGGCGCAATCGGCGTCCCCTCTGCGGGCAAGACCGGCACGGTCAACGACCACACGGATGTCTGGTACATCGGCTACACGCCGACCTACGTGACGGGCGTCTGGATGGGCTACCCCGACCGCAAGCGTAACCTCGGCCGCGACATGACGGGCGGCCACGGCGCGCTGCCCATCTGGATCAACTTCATGAAGGACTTTTTGAAGGACAAAGAGAAGGAGAACTTCGAGAAGCCGCCGAAGATGCCCGAAGACATCAAGGAACTCTTCCAGCAACGCCAGCGCGAGATGTCCGAGCAGCGCGCCGCCGAAATGGCACAGACGCGCCTGCGCGGCAGCAGCGGCGACCGCAGCACGCTCCCGGCCGTCTTCTCCGAACCCAACCTCGAACAGATCACGCTGCCGCCGCCCGCCGGCGCGTCCGGCGCATCTGACGGCGACGGCGCGCCCAGACGTGCCGAACCGCTCGTGCCCGCCCGCGACGACGATGATTCACCGCCGCCGCCCGTCGCCCCGGCCACACGCCCGCGCGAAGTGGAGACGAAAAAGAAAGGCAAGAAGGGCACGGACGATCCCGACAAACCTTGAGGATCGGGTAAAGGAAAAAGTTGAAGGGGGACAGGGAAAGACAAACACTTTGTCGCTTTCCCTGTCCCCCTTCAACTTATTATCCTTGCCCCACGCTCACCAGAGTATCTGTTCCAGATAATACGGCAGCATCTTGCGCCACCACGGCCAGTCGTGGTCAACATCGTGTCCCCAGAGTTCAAGCTTGTGCGGGATGCCCTTCGCCGAGAGCACGGCCGAGAGTTGTTGGCTGCGCTCCGGCGCTTCGTAAGCCCCCTGCCCCGACACTATGTAGATCGCCTCGGCGCGCCTCAGGAGCGGCAGGTAATAGTCGTCGTTTAAATTCGGCAGGTACGACATCGGGTTGTTGAAATAGACGTTCTCGTCGTGATGGCCTTTCAGATAGGAGCGCACGTCGTAGCTGCCGCTCATCGCGATCATGCCGCGCAACAGGTCTGGGTGACGAAAGTAGGCGTTGGCCGACAGGAACGCGCCGAGGCTTGCGCCCGTCACCAGCGGCCGCGCGTTCTGGTCGCCCGTGTCGTTACGGATCAGGGGCAGCACGTCTTCCGTGATGTACGAGTCGTAGCGCGACAACAGCTCCGCCTTCCAGGCGGGTGAGGCATCTTCGTTCAGCAGGCTGTAACGGTTGACGCTGTTAATCGAATAGACGCGCACGCGCCCCGCCTCGATCAGGTAGCGGATCGCGTCAACCAGATGAAACCGCTCATACTCCAGAAAATCCGCGCCCGCCGTCGGGAACATCAGCAACGGATAGCCCGCATGCCCGTAAGCCACGAGCGGCATCTCCCTCCCCAAACGATGACTGAACCAACCCGTGATGCGTCTCTCCATAGACCCCTCTCACACCGGCACGCGCACACGCGCTAAAATTAACGAGCTACACTGTCCTCACGTTGGAATTGCGGTGACAAATAATCTCTCACTTCGCGCCCGCGCGCAAGCCTCGCCCGCCGCCGATCCCCCTCGCTTGACGCTCCCGCAAGCGTTCTGCTATAAAAATCCACTCGCGACGGGCACACCCTGCCCCACCGGGTACACCCATATTCCGCAGTAGCTCAATGGCAGAGCATTCGGCTGTTAACCGAAGGGTTGTAGGTTCGAGTCCTACCTGCGGAGCCAATATCTAGAAGCACTTACGGGCATCTTTATGATGCCCGTTTTGCTAGACTCACACCTTTAGGAATATTTGCGCTTATTGAGGGATATTTTCTTGTGTCTGAAAGGGATTACGGTCAGCGCAATTTTCACAATAGATTTTCTTGAAGCCTGAGCTAATTACCTTCCAGTTTGTATCTGACACAGGTGACCGAAATCCATGTAGGTTACATACACAAATGCGGTTTGGGTCTGTTCTATAATAAGTAGATAGATGCCGTGTATGCCGTTCATCATTAAGTCTGCCAATATGCCTACACCAGTTAATTTTCTCTCGTGCAACATCTCGTACTGAGAAGTATTCCCGTTCAATAACTGGAAGACGCTCTACAGGTAAATCTTTAGCATTCAAGAATTGCTTTGCATACAGGCGTGATTCTTCATCACTTCTGTTTGCTTTTCTTATAACCTGTTCCTCTTCGGTTTTTTTGGTAGTTGCTGAATCTTGTTTACTGCGTAACCCTTGCCCTGACAGTTGCTCTTCAGCATGGGATACTATAAGGGCGTAACCCATGGCCTTCGCTTTAGGCAAAACTTGCCGCGCAATTTCTTGAGCCTTTGCGTCATGTCCCGCAAGTTCATAGAAATCCGCCTTAATCATCTCGACCCGAAGTTCTCCTTCTAAATGATTTGCTTGTGAGTAGATGCTGCCTGCATGACTAACTTCATCCATAATCTCCTGAACAACTTCTAACGGAATCTCAACAGGAATGTTGAAGAGGCGAAAAGCAGACCTATGAGCAAGCATAAAGTGAAGATTTATAACTGCGCGCTGCAAAATAGTTTGTGCAATCAAAATCGGATGCCCTATTCGCATAGCATCTTTAATGAGACTGACTATCTCACTTTCCCAGAGTCGGATTTGTTCTACTTGTAATCGCATTATCTCCCGAACGTCAGCACTACCGCCGACTTCTATTTTGAGACGAGCTTCACCTAATTCCACTACTGCTCTGTGGGTAATATGAAAACCTCTTACTTCGAGATATGCACTTCGCGCATTCAGCTTGAAAACCTCTGAAATATTCGTCTCGTTAATAATTTTCGCTACCAACGCATGAAACTCATTAACTTTTGCTTTCTGATAGTTAACATCGGGATTCAAAAGTGCATTAAGCCTAAACTGCTCTATTTGATATGAAAGCGCAAAAGCACCTGTTTGTTGTTGCTCTTGCTCATCAAGTCGCGTGGCAAGCTCATTCCAAGTGATTCTACCTAGTTGATGGTCACAGCCATCACGAAGGAAATCTAAAAACTGCTGGTCGTCTGCGGAGAGTCCGTCACGGTAAAGCATCGCCTCCGATAAAAGAGCATAAGCACTTTGATAGCGAGCTAACGTATATTCTGCGTAGGCACGAACAAGCAAAATGCGCGGCGTTTGCGCTGTTTTGAGGTCAAGGAGCCTTACCAAATCTGCAATCTGTTCGGAATATCCTGCGCTTACAATAAGCGTGCCACTAGAGAGTAATATTTGCCGCGCTCTATCAGGGTCAGTGATACTTAATGTATCGGGGTTGATGCTTATGACTAATGACTCGGCATTACTTGCTCTGCTTAGAGTGTCAGTAATCTTCCTCTGTAATCGCGCCTCGCTCTGAATGCGGCCATGAATATGTTCTATAGTCTCTACGGTTATATATCTCTCGAAACGAATATTTACATGCTCTTGCTGCATCCATTTTGGGTTAGCCTTATCTAACCTCTTGCGCTCGTCACGCGCCCACACAAACCGCAGTTCATTTCTCGGTGCGACAAATAGAATATAAATGGGACTCTGACCGTTTAACAGGTAGTTCACATTTGCGACCGTAACTTGTACTGACACGCTTCCGTCTTTATTGGTATCTGTGGAGTCAGTGCTTTTGAGTTGAACTTGAGCGCGCAAATTCGTGAAGCGTGAATTTATCTTCAACTCAAGAGAGCCATCCACACCGGCATCGTTAATCCGTTCGTCACGAAATACAAACTTATCAATTGGAAGTGCAGAATTGAGCGCGTTAATACTAAGATGCTCAAGTTCCGAGTTACGGTCTGCCTTTGGCAATGGCTCCAGAAAGTCAGGCTCGCTCATAATCTTGCCTCCAAAAATTCATGTTCCATTGATTAGCCTATAGCTGTTTGTAAACGTAAGCAATGATACACCCGTGCAATCAAGCAATCATGTAACGTGGAACTAAAACAGCAACCTTGACCGACATTTGAACGCATGTAATGAATAGATAGGTTTGTCCCAAGCCGCTCATTTGAGCGGGACATGTCGAGGTTGCCAGAGACGGCTCGATTGGTCAGTTGACCGATGAGCCGTTTTTCCTTTGGAGACAAACGTAGTGAGCGAAAAGTTGCTCTCTGCGCGCGAAACCGCCGCGCAACTTTCCATTTCACGAGCCACACTTTCACGCTTTGTTAAAAGAGAAAGCATCGAGCATTACCGCGTGGGCGACAGGGTGCTTTGCTCACAGAAGCACATAGACACTTATCTTGCTTCCGTCGATCGTCCCGCGCGTTTGTCGAGCGTTGTCCGCCGTCGCGCTGATGCCGCGTAATGAGGTAACCATGTTTGACACCTCAAGGCTTTCAGTTAAAACACCCTTGCCACCTCATGCAACACTGCGCGCGCTTGGATTTCGCACGCCCTATGACGGAGGAGGCGCTCGTTGGTATCTGAATGATGGAAAGCTGCGATTGTCTTGGCAGCGAACTCCTACCGTCGATTTACTTTCCGTTGAACTTTCGTGGCCTAAGTTCCTTTATGGAAACAACGTCAAATTGATTCAGTCGGACGAAGAAATGGAACGAGCATTTGACGCTCTTTCCGTTGTTGTTTCTGACATTACAAAGGTTAAGTTTGACGCACGCGAGAGCGACATTGTTAGGTTCGATGCGTGCTGGCAATGGCACATGGCACAGTATGAAGTATTTAGCCGTACTCACGCGCTGCGAAACGCTCACGTTGCCCGAATGAAACATAAACCTTACGGGCACGGAAATGTATCTTGAAAACAACTCAGAAACTCTCGCGGTCTATTCCAAACATTCTGAAGTTTCAGAACGTGCCAAAAGAGTCGAGGCGACAAATGATATGTTGAGCAACCTTTCACTCTGGTTATTTGGGCAGGTGAGTCAACTATGTGACACCCTATAGAGGCTCCGACTCTTGAAAGTATTTCGCAGGAGAAGAGGATTTTTTCCGGCTCACCGCCGGCTGGAAGGTGAGCGTCCGGTGTGCGCGGGAAGGCGTTGAGGAATGGTGTTTGAGGAGATGTAGATCTGAGTGGGTTTTACTTGCTCGCGATGCTGAAATGGTAAGCGCCCGCGCTTTCCGTCGTTCCCTGCCTGATACCGTCGAGTTTCAAGCGGTAATCGCCCGCGGTGAGCAACTCTGTCGGGAGGGAGACCATGACCGTTCCGTCCGGTTCGCCTTTGAGCAGCTCGGTTTTGAAGACTTCCGCGCTTTCATCCGTCAGCAATCTGCCACGGTAGCTTTCGTAGTCGCTGACTGCGGGTTCGAGTTG
>DASVPS010000161.1:0-22543 GCA_036389555.1 Pyrinomonadaceae bacterium | reverse complement strand
GACAAACTGCTGCGCGTCAACGCTTCCAACGCCGCTCCATTCATAAAGCAAACTATGTCGCTCTGCGCTATCGAGCAAGGGCGCTTCGCTAATGAGTTGTTCTGGATGCGCGGCGAAGCTTTCCAGCATCCTCTCCAGATGCCGCCCCATTCTTTCAATCGTCGGTGTATCGAACAAAGCTGTGTTGTATTCCAGCGCTCCCGACAGCCCTTCTTCCGTGTCGCTCCATGATAGTGAGAGGTCAAACTTGGTAGTGCCAGAATCCACATCCAACGCGCTTACCGTCAGGCCGTGCAGTTCCAACGCTTCTTCCGGCATGCTTTGCACGGAGAACATCACTTGAAAAAGCGGGTCATGGCTCAAGCTTCGCTCCGGCTGCAATGCTTCGACAATTTTTTCAAACGGCACTTCCTGATGCGCGAAAGCCTCTCGCGTCACCTTTTGCACACGGCGCAGCAGTTCGCGGAAAGTGGGATCGTTCGACGTGTCCGTGCGTATGACGAGCGTATTGACGAAGAAGCCGATGAGCGTTTCCAACTCGCGCCGGTGACGACCCGCAATGGGCGTGCCGACAACGATGTCGTCCTCTCCCGTGTATCGCGAGAGCAATGCCTGAAACGCCGTCAGGAGCGTGACAAACATCGTCGTGCCTTCGCGCTGGCTCAAGGTTCTGAGCCGTAGGCTCGCTTCTTTCGTGAGCCTGACGGGACAAGACGCACCGTTAAAAGTCTGGACTGTCGGTCGCGGCCTGTCTGTGGGCAAGGACAGGACGGCGGGTGCGCCGTCGAGTTGTCGTTTCCAGTAAGCGAGTTCGGATTCGAGCCTCTCATCGCTGAGCCATTCTCGCTGCCACACGGCGTAGTCTGCGTACTGAATCTCCAACTCCGCGAGCGGCGATTCCTCGCCACGCCTCAACGCCTCGTAGAGCGCCGCCACTTCCCTGACTAACACCCCGACCGACCACCCATCCGCCACGATGTGATGCATCGTGAGCAGCAAGACGTGTTCTGTCTCGTCCAGCGAGATGAGCGTCGCGCGCACGACACTCCCGCGTTCGAGATTAAAAGGTCGCCGCGCTTCTTCCGTCGCCAGCAGGCGTGCCGCCGCTTCGCGCTCCGCTTCGGGTGAACCGCGCAAGTCGATTTTAGTCAGTCGAAAGGGTGTGAGAGGGGCGATGAGTTGCACGGGCTGACCGTCGATCACGGGGAAGCGTGCGCGCAAAACTGCGTGTCGCCTGATAATTTCGCCTAAGGTTCTCTCTAACGCCCGCACGTCGAGATGCCCCGTCAAACGCACCGCCGCAGGGCAATTGTAAAAAGCGCTGCCGGGCGTCAGCCGGTCGAGAAACCACAGGCGCTCCTGTGCGAAGGATAAAGGAAATGTCTGAAGTGTTCCGTCCGCCACATGCGGCGCAATTGACGGCAAACTCTGAAACGCAACGGCCTGCGAGTCGAAGTTGTCCGGTGTTTCTCCTTCCCGGTATTCTTTTCTTTCGTTCTGCCCTTCCCTCTCATAACCGAGAGCTTCGGCCTCACGCAACGTCACTTCACCGAGAAAGTATTGACGAGAACTATTTCGCCAGCGCTCGGCCACCGAGGCTTCGACGCGACGGTGTTGATGAAACCTGATGTCGCCGAGCATGTGTGAAACTTCGTGAAGGCCGTCGGTCATGCGCCGTCTCTTGTCGCGATACGGCTCAAGCATCTCCTCCTCGAAGGCGAGACCGAGGAACGCGCACACTTCCTTCAACACAAGCCGCGGCGCGTCTAGCAACTCTTCGAAGACCACGACGTGTTGCCGTTGCTCATCCACCCCGGACAGAAACTCGCTTATGTTCTGCTGCGAGAGCATCCAGATTAGTTCGGCCACCTCGCGCGGTTTGAAAGGATGTTCAAAGCGCGGGAAAATCTGGTGTATCCCCGCTTCCTCAAACGAATGAATCATGGCTTGCGGACGACGTATGAGGCGTAGATATTTCGCCCCGTCGAATTCAGTCTCGGCACGTCGTAACACTTCAAGGTTCATCGCGTAGGAAGGCGTTTTATCGACGAGCATTCGCGCGCCGAGCCATTCCTGCATCGCGCGATAGAATTGCTGTGTCGTTGCGCCCGCAATTTCATACTCCTCGATGATCGCCTTCGCCGCATCGGCGCTGCATCCTTTCACTTCCATCACGGCGCGGATCGTGCCCTCAAGCCAGAAACTATCACGTCCGCTCAGTGCGGCTCGCCGCTCGTTCATGGTGCGGAAGTTGAGCAATTCGAGTTCCGGCGGGGCGAAGAGATGGCTATGTCCGCCGAGCATCACGCGCAGCAGGGTTGAGCCTGAACGCGGAGGCGAAAGAACAAAAAGCGCGGGCGGATTCTTCGTGCGTCCTGTGCTCGAAAAATCCTTGTCGTCTTCAACGGCAGTTATTTCCGCGTGCAGCCCGACGAGTTGGCGCAGATGCTCAATCTTCGTCTCATTCACTTCGTTGCTTTGAACGCGGGTCAAGGCGTTCGTGTGCGCGCCGTCTTCATACCCGTTGGCAAACGCATCGCCGCAGTGTTCTTTCAGATAGCGCGCGAGGCGCGAGATGGTCGGCGCGTCGAAGATCGCCACGACGTGCACAACTTTCCCGATCTCTTCCTGTAGACGATTGATGAGGACGGCAGCCTTAATCGAATCCCCACCCAGCTCAAAAAAATTATCGTCAACGCCTATCCGTTCAAGGCCGAGCACGCCGCACCATTTTTCCGTGAGCCACCTTTCCAGCGATGTGCCGGGCGCGACAAAGCTTTGCGTCATATCGGGGCGCGTAGTGTCGGGAGCAGGCAGGGAGCGTCGATCAACCTTGCCGTTCGGCGTAAGGGGAAGCGATTCGAGGAAGACAAACGCGGACGGCAACATGTATTCCGGCACTCGTGCGGAGAGAAAATCGCGCAACTCGTTAACCGCCGGTCTCGACTGTTCGCGGGGCACGACGTATGCGACCAAGCGACGTTCCTCCGACGCATCCGCGCGCGCGGCGACGACGCTATCGAGCACGGCCGGATGCATCGCCAACGCCGTTTCAATCTCGCCCAACTCGATGCGAAAGCCGCGCACTTTCACCTGTTGATCAGAGCGTCCGAGAAACTCTATGTCTCCATGAGCGAGATAACGCGCGCGGTCGCCGCTTCTGTAGAGTCGCCTTCCCGGTACAGAACTAAAGGGATGCGGGATAAAACGTGCGGCGGTTAATTCCGGTCGCTTCGAATAACAACGCGCCAGCCCCGCGCCGCCGATGTATAACTCGCCTGCGACTCCCACCGGCACCGGCTGCAAGTTTGCGTCGAGGATGTAAGCCTCTACGTTGTCTATGGGGCGACCGATAGGCGGCCTGCGAGCGGCATCCCTGCACTCTGCCACCGTTGCCCAAACGGTCGCCTCGCTCGGCCCGTATGCGTTGAAAAAGCGTCGTCCCTTCGTCGCCCAACGCGCGACGAGTTCAGCCCCGCACGCCTCGCCCGCCACCACAATGGTGTGCAGATCGGGCAACTCTTCAACCGGCAACAACGCCAGCGCGGAAGGCGGCAGAGTGATGTTGGTGATGGCCTTCTCGCGCAAAAGCTCGACGAGTGAAGCGCCCGGCAGCAACGTCTCACGACTTTCGAGATAGAGCGTCGCGCCTGTGGCAAAACTCATCACAATCTCAAAAATCGAAGCGTCGAAACTGAGGGAGGCGAATTGCAGGATGCGGTTCTCCGCTTGCAATGAGAAAGCGCGCGATTGTGCCTGCGCCATATTGATCAGACCGCGATGCGCCAGTTCGACGCCCTTCGGCACGCCCGTCGAACCGGAGGTATAAATGATGTAGGCGAGATTGTCAGAGGTCGTTAACCGCTCAGGATTCGATTCGCCGGCGGCGGCAATTTCATCCCACTCCGCATCAAGACAGACGACTTGTCCCCAATGCGCCGGCAGCCCGTCGAGCAAATGTTCCTGCGTCAACAAAACGGGCATGGCCGTGTCATCAATCATGAACGAGAGACGTTCCAGTGGATAACTCGCGTCGAGCGGGACGTATGCGCCGCCCGCCTTGAGAATACCGAGCACCCCGACGATCATCTCCAGAGATCGCTCGACAGAGATGCCGACCGGAACTTCCGCCCCGACGCCCAATCCTCGCAGGTAGTGTGCGAGTTGATTGGCGCGTGCGTTCAACTCGCAGTACGTCAGCCCCTGCCCTCCACACACGACTGCCACGCTCTCAGGCGTCCGCTTGGCTTGTTCCTCAAATAATTCGTGAATGCATTTATGCTCCGCGTACGCGGTCGCAGTATCGTTCCATTCCGACAGCAATTGCCGCCGCTCAGGCTCAGTCAGGAGGGGAAGTTCAGAGAGCGGTCGTTCGGCATCCAGTGCTATCGCTTCCAACAACATCTCAAGATGCTCAAGCATCCGCTTGATGGTTGTTTCGTCGAAGAGGTCTGTGCTGTAGTTCAGAGACGCGACCAGACCTTCATTCGTCTCGATAAACTTCTGGACGAGGTCAAACTTCGCCGTGTCCGTGTCGCTCTCGACGGCGCTCAGCGTCAATCCGGGCAATTCGAGCCGCTCCTGTTCAAGCGAGAGCGGAAGGAAATCGAATCCGATGTCGAACAGCGGCGCATGACCGAGACTGCGTTCGGGCTTTAGCTCATCCACGAGCTTTTCCATCGGCAAGTCCTGATGCATGTATGCGCCGAGGGCGACTTCGCGCACGCGCTTCAACAGTTCTTTGAAAGTCGGATTGCCGGAGAGGTCTGTGCGGAGCACGAGCATGTTAATGAACAGACCGATTAAATTTTCCGTCTCCGCGCGACTGCGACCGGCGACGGGCGTGCCGACGACGATGTCCTCCTCGCCCGTGTAGCGCGCGAGCAACGTTTGAAACGCCGCCAGCAACACCATAAACAGCGTCGCCCCTTCGCGCCTGCTCAACGCTTTGAGGTCTTCCGTCAAACGTGCTGTCAACGTAATCGAACGGGTCGCCCCTTTGAATGTTTTGACGGGCGGACGCAAATAATCCGTCGGCAAATCGAGTGCGGGAGGAGCGCCCGCCAATTGTCGCCGCCAGTAGGCAAGTTGCCGCTCCAACACCTCTCCACTCAACCATTCTCGCTGCCACACGGCATAATCCGCGTACTGGATGCTTAACTCATCCAGCCCCGACTCTGTACCTTGCTTCAAAGCCTGATAGTGCGCCGCCACTTCCCTGACCAACAATCCAATTGACCATCCGTCTGCGACGATGTGGTGCAGCGTCACTATGAGGATGTGTTCGTCCTCCTTCATTCTCACCAGCGTCGCACGAAAAAGCAGCCCCTCGGATAGATCAAAGGGACGCTGCACCTCTTCTCGTACAAGTCTCGACGCTTCACGTTCACTCTCTTCCCATCCGCTTAAATCCTTTTGCGACAGCATCACGTTTCTGCCCGGCGCAACCAACTGGACGGGTCTGTCGTCAACGAAAGCAAACGTGGTATGCAAGATTTCATGGCGACGAACAATTTCGGAGAGCGCCTGTTCGAGCGCGGCAATGTCGAGTCGTCCATGCATCCGCACGGCGGCGGGAATATTATAGGCAGCGCTCTGCGGGTCTAACTGCTGGATGAACCAGAGGCGTTGTTGCGCGTAGGATAAAGGAAGTCCTCCGCTGCTTTCGCTTCTTTCGATACGCTTGATGGTGGCGGCAGCGACGTGCCCGTCTGCGCGAAGCTGTGCCTCAATTTGCGTCGCCAACGCATCGAGCGTCGGCGCTTCAAATAGAGAACGCAGGGGCACTTCTACTCCGAAGATTCGCCGCACACGTGAGACGACCTGCGTTGCCAGCAGCGAATGGCCGCCGAGCGCAAAGAAGTTGTCTCGAATCCCAACCTTGTCGCGATGCAAAAGCTCTGCCCAGATGGCGGTCAGTATTTCGGCGACGGGCGTGCGCGGCGGTTCATATGCGGAGTTGGCATCCGGCGGCGCAGTTTCCGGCGCAGGCAATGCCCGCCGGTTCACCTTGCCGCCGGGCGTCTGGGGCATTCGTTCCAGAAAGACAAAGGCCGTCGGCAGCATGTAGACGGGTAGCTTCTCTTTCAAAAAACTCTGTAGTTCGCTCGCGCGCAAAGTCTGCCCCGGCTCGCCGACGACGTAGGCGACGAGCCGCATCTCGCCGCGCGCGTCTTCGGATGCGACGACGGCAGCGGCGCGAATCGCCTCGTGTCCGCCGAGCAACGCTTCAACTTCTCCCAACTCGATGCGAAAGCCGCGCACCTTCACCTGTTGGTCAATCCGCCCTATAAACTCGATGCGCCCGTCGGGGAGACGGCGCGCGAGGTCGCCGGTGTGGTAAAGGCGTGCGCCCGCGTGTCGGCCGAAGGGGTCTGGGATGAAGCTTTCCGCCGTCAAGTCCGGCCGCCCGACATAACCACGAGCGAGACCCGTGCCGCCGATATAGATCGCGCCTGCCACACCCACTGGGACGGGTTCGAGGTCTGCGCTCAAAATGTGAATCTGCGTGTTGTCGATGGGGCGGCCAATGGTTATCTCGTCGTGCGGAAGTATTGGGGTGAAGCTGGCGTTGGCCGTGGTCTCGGTCGGCCCGTAGAGATTCCAGATTCGCAAATGCGGCAGGGCGCGAAAAGTTCTTTCGACCAGCTCGGCGTCGAGCCGTTCACCGCCGACCAGTAATCTCTGCAAACTCTCTCTCGAAATCGCGGAGACATCCGACTCAATCACATCCAACAACGCATTCCACAACGACGGCACGCAGTTAAGCGTCACCCCTTTGTGCGCGTCGATCTCTTTCAGCAATCGTTCCGGCTGGCGTGTGGCATCGTCGGATAGTAGCCAGACCTTGCCGCCACGCAGAAGTGGAGCCAGAAGTTGTTTTAAAGATGCGTCGAAGCTGAGACTCGTGATCTGTGGCAGGATGTCGGTGGGCGAACTCATGAGCGTCCGGTTCACCCAGTTCAGATAATTAACCACACTCCGGTGCTCAATCAACGCGCCTTTGGGTTGGCCGGTAGAGCCGGATGTATACAAAGTGTAAGCGAGGTTTTCGGGCGCGACATTGACGAACGGATTCTCCGTCCCTTCATTCGCAATCGCGTGCCGCTCCGAGTCGAGACAGATCAGGTGTTCGCGCCGGACAGGCAAACGAGCGGCCAGGTTTTCCTGTGTGACGACCAGAGACACGCGCGCATCCTTGAGCATAAAGGACAAGCGTTGTGAGGGTAAGCCGAGGTCGAGCGGCACGAATGCGCCTCCGGCTTTGAGGATGCCGAGCACCGCCGCCAACATCTCAACCGAGCGTTCCAGAAAGACGCCGATGTTTGATTCCGCTCGCGCCCCGCGCGCCAGAAGGAAGCGTGCTAATTGATTGGCGCGGCGGTTCAATTCCTCATAACTCAACTCTTCGTCTGCAAAAACGACTGCGGTGGCACCGGGCGTGCGTTCAACCTGCGCCTCGAACAACTGTTGAACGCATTCCGGTTTGAAATCTCTGTGCGTCTCGTTCCACTCGAAGAGAATCTGGTGTCGTTCAGTTTGGGTCAGCAGAGGTATCTGCGAGATCGGAAGTTTGGCATCAGACACGATGCCTTCCAGCAGCAGGCGCAAGTGTTCGGCCATCCGGCGGATCGTGTCTGCGACAAACAGAGCTGTGTTGTAGCGCAGCGTGACGTAGACTCTGCCGTCGGCTTCCGCCGCATCAAACGTTAAATCGAAGCGCGCTTTTTCGTTCTCTATCTCGACGGGGCTAAACTTTAGTTGCGGCAGATTGAAATCCGCTTCGGGCGTGTTCTGGAAGCTGAACATTACCTGAAAGAGCGGCGTGTGACTTAAATCTCGCTCCGGCTGCAACTCTTCGACGAGCATCTCAAACGGCACGTCCTGATGTGCAAAAGCTCCGAGCGCCACTTCGCGCACGCGCCGGAGAACTTCAAGAAAGTCTGGCCGCCCGTGGAGGCTCGTCCGCAGCACGAGCGTGTTGACGAAGAACCCGATGAGCGGTTCAAGTTCCTGACGACTGCGACCGGCGACGGGCGTGCCGACGACGATCTCATCTTCTCCCGTGTAGCGCGCGAGCAACACTTGAAACGCCGCCAGCAACACCATGTACAGTGTCACCCCTTCGCGTTTGCATAACCCGTTGAGTTGTTCGGTTAAAGTGCGCGGCAGCACGAACGATTCATGCGCGCCGTCGAAGGTTTGAATGGAAGGACGCGGCTTGTCTGTCGGCAGGTTCAGTGTCGGAGGAAGGTCGGCCAACTGCTGACGCCAGTAGGCAAGCTGCCCCTCTAACACTTCTCCACTCAACCATTCCCGCTGCCACACGGCATAATCCGCGTACTGAATCTCCAACTCCGCGAGCGGCGATTCCCAGCCTTCACTCTTCGCCTCATAGAGCGCCGCCACCTCCCTGACCAACACCCCGATTGACCATCCATCCGCCACGATGTGATGCACAGTCACTATGAGGATGTGTTCGTCCTCCTTCATTCTCACCAACACGGCGCGCAACGGTGAATCGGTGGTGAGATCGAAGGGCTTTTGCGTCTCTTCGGAGGTGATTAGTCTTAGTTTCGCTTCGCGTTCGGCGAAGGCCGATTGACTTAAATCTATTAACGGCAGCACGAGGCCGCGCGCGGGCTGAGCAGCGACGACTTGCACCGGCTCGCCGTCCAAAACTTCAAAGGTCGTCCGCAAAATCTCATGACGAGCGACAATTTCATTAAACGCCTCTTCCAGCGCCGGCGCATTCAAACGCCCCGTCAGACGCGAGACGAAAGGCATATTATAGGCGGCGCTCGTCGGCTCTAATTGATGTAGAAACCACAAACGACTCTGCGCAAACGAAAGTGGAAAAACAAAAACCTCCTCGGCGGAAGAATCGTCCACGGGGTTCACGTCTTCAAGCTGCGAGGTGTGAAGATAAGAGTCAGACATACTGCTACTCAATTTGTTTGCTATCTCAATAAATCTTTGGCCGAACGTTTCATGCGATGTGCTTGCCTTGAGAGCGGCACAATTTCGCTCGTCGTCGGTGCGGGCGCATCGCTTTGTGCGTGCTCGATAAGTTTGGCGAGTCCGCCGATGGTCGGCTGCTCGAACAACTGCCGGAGCGGCATCTCCACCTGAAATGCCTCTCTGACACGCGAAACAAATTGTGTCGCCAAGAGTGAGTGTCCGCCCATTTCAAAGAAGTTATCCTGCACGCCAACCTGCGACACGCCGAGCAAATTCGACCAGATGTCTGCGAGCTTTCTTTCCACGTGGGTGCGCGGCGCGACGAACGTTCCACGCATCTCCGGCCTGACACCTTCCGGCGGCGGCAGCGCCCGGCGGTCGATTTTGCCGTTCGGCGTCAGAGGCATCTCGTCCAACAGCACAAAGGCCGACGGCAACATGTAAGAAGGCAGATGCTCCTTCGCCAACTCCTGCAACTGCGGCACGAGGCGGCGCGTCTGCTTACCGCGCAAAGGATTGTTGACGTATTCGCTCCACGCTTTCGCTTTCGCCTCGCCCTGCGGAAAGATGAATTTCGTCTGTCGAGACCTCTCCGCTTCGCGGCGTCGCACGAAGAGCACATCGAAGCGGCCATCCACGCCATGTCTCGCCCAGTTGAAGTGAGTCTCATACGGCAACTCGGTTTCCCACGCACGTAAGTCTTCGGGGTCGATGCCCTGCGCATCGGTCTCGCGCCCTAACATCTGCCGCAAAGCGCCCGCTGTGTCAGGGCATTCCGGCGCGTTCATAAGTTCGCGCGCCCTCACATCTGCCGTCAGACGTGTGTTCTCGATGCCCTTGACACCCAACGTCTCCGGTTGCTCCGTTTCGAGCAGATGATGTAACTCACCGAGGCTTAAACGTTCGCTCTGCCAATCTCGCCAAGTCGTCTGCGTTGCTCGCGCATCTTCCATTTCGCCGCTGACGTGCAGAATTACCTGATAGCGATACTTCGTCAGTTCATTATGAAAACGCCCTCGCTTGGGCACTATCTCGACGCGGCTAATCCGGGGCAACATCTCCTTCAATGCGGTAAAGAAGGCCGGGTCGATGACCAGTTCTTCTTCCTGCATGACGCGCCTCTGCACGCGCCGCCGCAACTGCGCGACGGGCAGAGACTCTTCGGCGTTCTGTAATTCAACCGAAGCATAAAAGGTTTCCATCAGGGGAAGGCTCCGCACGTCGCCGATAAAGATGAACCCGCCGGACGCCACGCGCGCGACCGCTCCCTCAAGCACGCGCAATAGATATTCGACGTTGGGAAAGTATTGCACCACCGAATTGAGAATCACTGCGTCGAAGGCTTCGGTTTCAAACCCGGCAAAATCGTCTGCGTTTCTCTGTGCGAGGCTGACGTGTGCGAAGGCGTCACGGTTTCGGTGCAACTGCCGGCGCACGAAATCGAGCGCGGCGCGCGAGAAATCGGTTCCGTTGTAGCTGGTGCAAAAGGGAGACAGGCGAAACAGTAGCAGCCCTGTGCCGCATCCGATTTCGAGAATTCTTCGCGGCTGCTGCGCCAGAATTCTCTCAATCGTGTCGTCTACCCATTCGCGCATCTCTTCCGCTGCGATGGGCAGCCCCGTATAACTGCTGTTCCAACCGCTGATGTTGAAAGTCGGGTCATGGCTCTCGGCAGTTTCGTTAAAGACCTCGTCGTCGTGAACCATCTGCCACTGTGCCAGTTGTTCGGCCTCCAATCCCGAACCCGTGCTCACTTCCGACGCACTTTCACCAGAGGCATTCAGCGTCACGTAAGCGACGAGACGCTTATCACCCGCGACATCCTCGCGCGCCGCGACGACGACCTCCCTCACAGAGTCATGCCTTGCCAACACCGTCTCCACTTCGCCTAACTCGATCCGATAACCACGCAGTTTCACCTGCTCGTCGGCACGCCCTAAGAACTCTACGTTTCCATCCGGCAGATAACGCACAAGGTCGCCCGTCCGGTAGAGGCGCGCGCCGGGTTCGGTGCTGAACGGATACGGGATGAATCGTTCCGCGGTTAAATCAGCGCGTCCGTAATAGCCGCGCGCCAAGCCTTCGCCGCCGATGTAGAGTTCTCCGGCCACGCCTGCGGGCACAGGCTGCATGTCACGATCAAGCACGTAGAGTTGCGTATTGAGGACGGGGCGGCCTACGGGGAGCGAGTCTCCGGTGTGATTGTCGCCGTCGCACTTGTTAACCTCAAACATCGTCGAAGTGATACACGTCTCACTTGTGCCATAGGCGTTGATGAGCCGGACTGTGCCGCCATGAAGTTTCGACCATGCGGCACAAGCTTCGGACGCGACTTTCTCGCTACCAACCACCACGAGACGAAGCAGCGCCGGGAGGCGTTTTTGTAAAAGCGACAAATCCTTGACCCACTCATGCCAGAAGGGCGCGGGAAGATTGAGCACAGTGAGCTTTTCCGCTTCGACGAATTGAAGAAACTCAGCGCCTCCCTCCCTCGCCGCGTCGCGGAGCAGAACTACGCTCGCGCCCTTTGACCACGTCGGGAACAGTTCCTCGGCAGCCACGTCGAAGCTGATCGAGGCGAACTGCAAAACACGGTCGCCCGCATCGAGTCCGTAACGCTCAGAGACGGAAGCCATGTGATTCATCAACGCCCGATGTGTGACGGCGACGCCTTTTGGGCTGCCCGTCGAGCCGGACGTGTAAATCACGTAGGCCGTGTTTTCGGCGACGATGCCGCTCGCGGGATTCACGTCCGGCTCATCGGCGAAGCGCGGCGCGTCCACGTCAAGGCAGAGCACGCGCACGCCTTCGACGGAAAGTTTTTCGGCTAAATGTCGCTGTGTTAAAACGAGCGATATACGCGCATCCTCAAGCATGTAGGAGAGACGTTGCGGCGGATAGCCGGGGTCGAGCGGAACATAGGCCGCGCCCGCTTTGAGTATGGCGAGCAGGCCGACGATCATCTCCGTCGAACTCTCCAACAGCAGCCCGACCGGCATCTCTGCCCCCACGCCCATCCGGCGCAGGTAATGCGCGAGTTGATTGGCGCGCGCGTTCAGCTCGCCGTAAGTTAAATGTTCTTCCTCGAAGATGACGGCCAGAGCATCCGGCCTGTGCTTTGCCTGCGCCTCGAATGCTTCGTGAACGCCTGCGCCGGACGGTAATTGCCGCCCGGTGTTGTTCCATTCGACGAGCATTAACCGGCGTTCGGCATCGCCGAGGAGCGGTAAGTTCGAGAGGCGACATTCAGGGGCGGCAGCGATGCCTTGAAGCAGCATGTGCCAGCGCCGGAGGAAGTCTTCGATGGTTGGCTCGTCAAACAGGTCTGTGCTGTATTCGGCGACGACGACGAGACCCTCCCGGCCGTCAACCACGTCGAGACTCAAATCAAACTGCGTGGCGACTCGTTCAACTTCGAGCGGAGCGAGCATCACGCCCGCCATCGGGAGTTCCTCCTTCGGGGTGTTTTCGAGTTGAAACATGACCTGAAAGAGCGGATTGCGACTCAGGCTGCGCTCCGGTTGCACTTCCTCCACCAGTTGCTCAAAGGGCAAGTCCTGATGCGCGTAGGCTTCGAGCGCCACCCGCCTCACGCGCCCGAGCAATTCCAGAAAGCTCGGATTTCCCGATACGTCCGTCCGCATCACCAGCGTATTGACGAAGAAGCCGATGAGGTTTTCGATTTCGACGCGGTTGCGGTTGGCGATTGGCGCGCCGACGATGATGTCCTCCTGCCCTGTGTAGCGTTGCAGCAAAGCCTTGAAGGCGGCGAGGAGCAACATGAACAACGTCACGCCCTCGCGCTGGCACAGGGCATTCAAGGCTTTGCTCAAACTCGCGGGATAGACCGCCGTGTAGCTCGCTCCGCGAAAACTCTGGACGGCGGGGCGCGGCCGGTCGGTCGCGAGGTCGAGCGTTGGGATGTCGCCGCCGAGTTGTCGTTTCCAGTAGTCGAGATGCTTTTCTAAAACGTCGCCGGTCAACCAACGCCGCTGCCAGTGTGCGAAGTCCGCGTATTGAATCGGCAGCGGCGAAAGCGGCGCGGGTGTACCTTCATCGAAGGATTTATAGAGCGCGGCGACTTCGCGCACGAGCACGCCCATCGACCAGCCGTCCGAGACGATGTGATGCATGGTGACGACGAGCACGTGATCCTCTTCGTCGAGCCGCATCAGAGTGGCGCGCAGCAGCGGGCCGCGCGCGAGGTCAAACGGCTGTCGCGCCTCTTCCGCCGCGCGACGCTGTGCCTCACCAATGCGCTCGCTTTCCGGCAACGCATCTAGATTGATAACGCTCCAACCGAATCTGCCGTTGGAATTAATAACCTGCACCGGCTTGCCGTCGCGCGTGCTGAAACTCGTTCTCAAACTTTCGTGTCGCTCGACCAGTTTGCCGAGCGTTTGTTCCAACGCTGCCGCATTGAGCCGGCCTGTCAGACGAACCGCGGTCGGAATGTTGTAAGCCGAAGTGCTCGGTTCGAGTTCATGTAAGAACCAGAGTCTCTGCTGCGCGAAGGAGAGCGGCAGATTTTCGTTGCGCGCGATGGCGACAATCGGCGGCGCAAGGCTGCCCGCATCCGCGCGCAACGCCGCTTCCACCTGCGCGGCTTGTGCGGCCACGGTCGGCGCGTCAAAAAGAGCGCCGAGCGCAAGTTCCACTCCGAAGTGGGCGCGCACGCGAGAGATAAGTTGAGTCGCCAAGAGCGAATGTCCGCCGAGTTCAAAAAAGTCTCCGTCGAGGCTGACGCGCTCGACTTTCAGCAGTTCTGCCCAGAGGCGCGTGAGAATCTCTTCCACGGGCGTGCGCGGCGCGAGGTAATCATCCTCGCGTGCGGAGAGCGCGGGGTCGTGCGACGGCAACGCCTGACGATTGATTTTGCCGTTCGACGACAAAGGCATCTCCGCGAGTTGCACGACGGCGGACGGCAGCATGTGTTCCGGCAGCCTCTGTTTCAGAAAACTATTAATTTCCGCCAACCTTAAAGTTTCACCATCAACGGGAACGAGGTAGGCGACGAGTCGCTTATCAGTGGCGTCAGTTCCGCTCGCCATGACGACCGCCTGACGGACGGCTCTGTGTTGTTCTAAAGCCGTTTCGATCTCGCCCAGTTCAATCCGAAAGCCGCGTATTTTCACCTGACGGTCGCGCCGGCCGATGAACTCAATCGCTCCATCGGGCAGAAAACGCGCGAGGTCGCCCGTGCGGTAGAGACGCGCGCCCGGCTCCGTGCTGAACGGATGCGGGACGAATTTTTCAGACGTCAGTTCGGGTTGATTGAGATAGCCGCGTGCCAGCCCACAGCCTCCGATCAGGAGTTCGCCGATGAAGCCACGTGGGACAGGCCGCAGAGCGCCGTCGAGAATATAGACTTGTGTATTCTGGATGGGGCGACCGATAGGCACAGATGTTTTCGCGGCATCGCTTCGTTCGAGGCGATGGCAACAGGCGAAGGTTGTGCTTTCGGTCGGGCCATATCCGTTGATCAGGGAACAGTTCTGACCGGCTTCATCCAGAAACTTGCGCACGTGCGCGACGGACAGAACATCTCCGCCCGCGAGAAGTTGACGAAGCGATTTCAACCCGTCCGGGTGTTCGTCAACCATCACGTGGAATAATCCGGCCGTGAGCCAGAGAGTGGTGATCCCTTGCTCGCGGATGGCTCGCGCGAGGTCTGGCAGAGAGGCTTTGCCCTCGGGCATCAACACCAGTTGCGCGCCGTTCAGGAGGCTCCCCCAGATTTCAAACGTCGAAGCATCGAACGCCAGCGGGGCAAACTGTAGAAAGACTTCGCTCTCGTCGAAGCTGGCGTAATTATTTTCCCGCACCAGGCGCACCACGCCGCGATGCGTGACGGCGACGCCTTTCGGCTCGCCCGTCGAACCGGAGGTGTAGGTCACATAGGCGAGGTTTTCAGCGACGGCTGCTTCCTGAAAATTCTCCACACTTTCGACTGCGATGCGAGGCCAATCCGCGTCGAGGAGAATCAGCGGCGCGTGATGCGCGGGCAGCGCTTCTCCCATCGCTTCCACGGTCAATACTAATTGCGTCTGCGTATCGTCGAGCATGAACAGCAGCCGCTCCGGCGGATACGCTGCGTCCAAAGCTATGTATGTCGCGCCCGCTTTTAGTATTCCGAGCAGGCCGATGATCATCTCAGGCGAACGCTCTAGACACAGGCCGACACGCATTTCCGTCTCGACGCCACGGGCGCGCAGATAATGTGCGAGTTGGTTGGCGCGCCCGTTTACTTCACGATAGGTCAGACGCTGCTCACCAAAAACGACGGCGATGCGGTCGGGGGCGTTCTCTGCCTGTTCCTCAAAAAGTTTGTGAATGGAACTGTCGCGCGGGTAGGGGCGTGTCGTCTCGCTTCCCGCGCGGAGCGCGTCGCGTCGTTCGTCCTCGCTCAAAAACTCTAACGCGGAGACGCGCTCATCCGGGTTGGCGACAATGCCTTCGAGAAGTTTTTGGAAATAACCGGACAACCGCTTGACTGTCCCGGCTTCAAAGAGTGTCGTGCTGTAGACGATGTCGCCGCGAATGCCCTCCGGCCAATCCCACAGGTGAAGTTCCAGATCGAATCTCGTCGTCGTGGTGTCAAACTCTTGTGGTCGCAACGTCAGGTCGGTCAAAGCGTTTGCAGAGGGTGGGAGGTTCTGCAAGTCGAAGATAATCTGGACGAGAGGATTGCGGCTGCGGTCGCGTTCGGGTTGCAGTTCCCGTACGAGACGCTCGAACGGCAGTTCTTGATGAGAATAAGCGCCGAGCGTTGTTTCTTTGACATGTTTGAGCAATTCCCGAAATGTCTGTTCGCAGTCGAGGTTCGCGCGCAAGACCAGCGTGTTGACGAAGAACCCTATGAGTTGCTCGAACTCCGGGCGACTGCGATTCGCAATCGGTGTCCCGACCAAAAAATCATCCTGCTGCGTGAGCCGACCGAGAAGCGTCTGGAACGCTGCGAGCAGCGTCATGTAAAGCGTCGCGCCCTCGCGACGACTCAACTCTCTGAGTGCCTCCGACAATTTTGCCGGAAGCGCGAACGACTCCGTCGCACCTGTGAAATCCTGCAACGGGGGTCGCGGATAATCCGTCGGCACGCCCAGCACGGTTGGTGCGCCGTCAAGCTGTTTTTTCCAGTAGCCAAGCTGTGTATCGAGCACATCTTCCGTCAGCCAATCGCGTTGCCACGCCGCATAATCCGCATACTGGATGGGCAAATCAGAGAGCGGCGACGGCTGCCCGCCAAGGTATGCCTCGTACAGCGCGGCCACCTCGCGCACGAGCACGTCCAGCGACCACGCATCGCCGATGATGTGATGCATGGTCAGGAGCAGCACGTGCTCCTCCGCATCGAGTCGCAGGAGGCGTAAGCGTAATAAAGAAGCGCGTGAGAGATTGAACGGCTGCCGTGCTTCTTCGGTGGCAAGCCGCGCCGCTTCCGCTTCGCGCGCCGCTTCCGGCAACTCGCGTAGGTCAACGACCGCGAGGCTCAATGTTAATTCGGGCGTGATGATTTGCGCCGGGCGTTCGTTCTCCAGAGCGAAACTTGTGCGCAGACTTTCATGCCGGCGAACGACTTCATTAAAACTCCTTTGCAGGATTTCGACGTTCAGCCGGCCGGTGAGGCGGAGAGCCGCCGGGATGTTATAAGCGGCGCTGCCCGGTTCAAGTTGGTCGAAAAACCAGAGGCGTTCCTGCGCGAAAGAGAGCGCGGGAGAAGGCGCGCCCGGGTCTCGTCGCGGAATAGTCTGCTCAGCGGAGGAAGTTTCCCAATCTCCCTTGATGCGTCGTTCGAGCAACGCGCGTTTCGCCGCTGACAGCTGAGAGCGTCGGTTTTGTATATCGCTTTTCGTAGTGTTGTCAGTGGACATCCTGCGACCTCGCCTCCGGCTTCATATTCAACCTTCGAGCATCCGCTCCGCTTCCTCATCGCTCACTTCCTCCAAATGAGCGATGAAGGCTTCTTCAATCAGCACGGACAATTCGGCAATGGTCGGTCGCCAGAAGAGGTCGCGCAGCAGCAACTCGATGTCGAAGGCTCGACGCGCACGCGAGACAAGCTGTGCGGCGAGCAAAGAGTCTCCGCCGAGTTCAAAAAAGTTGTCGTGAACGCCGACTTGCTTGAGGCCAAGCACTTGCATGAAGATCGCCGCGAGACGTTGCTCGATGAAGGTTTCGGGTGCAACGAAAGCGGTTTCGAGGTCGGGTCTGAAAGCATCGGGCGCGGGCAGGGCGCGGCGATCAATCTTGCCGCTCGGCGTGAGCGGCCACTGGCGTAGAAAGAGAAACGCCGACGGAATCATGTATTCGGGCAGACGTTCCTTGAGATAAGCGCGCAGTTGCGTCACGTTCGGCGCTTGCGCCTCGTCGTCGGCGACGATGTAGGCCACGAGGCGTTTATCTTCCGACGTGTCCTGATGCACCGTGACCACCGTTTGACGTATTGCCTCGTGTTGATTCAGCGCGGCCTCGATGTCTGCGAGTTCGATGCGGAAGCCACGCACTTTAACCTGATAATCGAGACGCCCCGCAAACTCGATGTTGCCGTCGTCGTGATAACGCACGAGGTCGCCGGTGCGATAAAGTCGCGCTCCGGGCGCGGTGCTAAAGGGGTCTGGGATAAACTGCGCGGCGGTGAGGTCGGGACGATTGATGTAGCCGTGAGCCAGCCCATCGCCGCCGATGTGCAGTTCGCCGTAGATGCCTATCGGCACGGGGTTCATGTCAACATCAAGCACGTAGAAACGTGTATTGGCTAAAGGCCGACCGAGCGGCACGTGCGCCTCTCCGTGCTGCAACGTGTGCCCCCCCGAATAGATGGTCGTCTCGGTCGGCCCGTACAGATTCCAGACTTCGCTGCCTCTCTCTAAAAGTTGGGCGGCCAACTCCATCGACATCGCTTCCCCGCCGCACAGCACTTTGAGACCGCTGCCTACGCCGCCGCGCCAGCCCGCTTCGACGAGCATGCGCCACGTGGCGGGCGTGGCTTGCATGGCGGTGGCGCGTGTGTCTTCGAGCATCTTCGACAACTGTGTTGCATCGGAAATTGTCTCGCCGCCCGCGACGACGATTCGCGCGCCCACCATCAGCGGCAAATAAATTTCCACTCCGGCGATGTCGAACGAGAGCGTCGTGACGGCGAGCAGCGTGTCGGCATTCGTCAGATTCGTCTTCGCTCTCATGGCGTAAAGCAGATTGACGACGGCGCGGTGCGGTATCTGCACACCTTTGGGCTGTCCCGTCGAGCCGGACGTGTAGAGCACATAGGCAGGGCTTTCACTCGCCAACTCGGCGGAAAGATTCTCGCCGCTCTGCCTCTCAATCGCCGCCCGCTCAGTGTCGAGAAAAATCGCGCGCACGCCGCTTTCAGGTAGCTTTTCGCGCAGACGTTCTTCGGTCAAGATCACCGCCAGCGATGCATCTTCGATCATGAACGCGAGGCGTCGCCGGGGCACATGTATATCCAGTGGAACGTAGGCGGCTCCGGTCTTCAAGACGGCGAGCAGGCTGATAACCATCTCGACCGAACGCTCGACACAGATACCTACACGCATTCCGGCACCGACGCCCACGGTTTTCAGGTAATGTGCGAGTTGATTGGAGCGGCGGTTCAATTCTCGATAAGTTACCTCCGCTTCAGCAAACACTAGCGCGACCGCATCGGGCGTCCGCTCGGCTTGCGCTTCGAATAGTTCGTGGATGGAGCGCCCGCGCGGATAGTCCGCCGCTGTGTCGTTCCACTCGGAGAGGAGTTGCTGCCGTTCGCGTGAGGATAAAATCGGTAAATCCGAAAGACGCTGTCCGGCATCCGCGACGATGGCTTCGAGTAGGATTTCCAGATGTTTTGTCATGCGCTCCATGCGAGAGCGCCGGTAGAGGTCGGTCGGATATTCGATGTCTATTTCGAAGCCTTCGGGCGTTTCGGTCATGGCGAGGGTGATGTCGAAGCGCGACGCACGGTTGTCAATCGTCAGATGCTTGGCCGTCATTCCCAGCACTTCCATCACGGTCAGTTCGGGGAAATCGAGATAGATGAGCGAAGCCTGCACGATTGGATTGCGGCTCGCATCCTGCGGTGGACGCAATTCCTGCACGAGTTTTCCGAACGGCAATTCCTGATGCGCAAACGCGCCGACCGCCGCCTCACGCTCGCGCTTCAACAGTTCGCGAAAGGTCGGATTGCCGGACAGGCTTGAGCGAAAGACGAGCAGGTTGAGCAGATATCCGACGAGATTATCGAGTTCGGGACGGTTGCGGTTAGCGAAGGTTGCGCCGACGAGAACGTCGTCTTGTCCGGTGTAGCGATAAAGCAGCGTCTTGAAGGCAGCCAGCGCGAGCATAAACATCGTGACGCCTTCGCGCTTGCAAACCTCCCTGAGCGCATCGAGCAAAGGTTTAGGATAAGTGGCGAAAGCCCGCGCGCCTTTGAAAGTTTGAATGGGCGGGCGCGTGTAATCGGTCGGCACTTCGAGCACGTAAGGCGCACCATTCAGTTGTTGCTTCCAGTAAGCGACTTGCTTTTGGTACATCTCGCCCTGCATCCGCCCACGTTGCCACGCGGCATAATCAGCATACTGGATCGACAAAGGCGGCAGGGGCGACGGCTGCCCGCTCGCTAACGCCTGATACAACAAGCCCGTCTCCCGCTCGAAGATCGCCCCCGACCAACGGTCTGTGACGGTGTGATGCATGTTGACGTGCATCACATAATCGTCATCCGCCAGCCGTATGAGGCCGATGCGGACGAGCGGCCCTTTTTCCAGATCAAACGGCGCGGCGAAGTCCTCGGTCGTCAGTCGCAAGGCTTCCGCCTCGCGTTCATCCGCGGGCAGCGATGAAAGATCAACGGGTATGAGTGGAATCTTCAGTTCCGGCGCGATGAGCTGCATGGGCTGTCCGTCAACGACGACAAAGGTCGTGCGCAGCGATTCGTGCCGGACAACCAACTCGTTGACCACCTGCCGCATGATGTCCACGTCGAGCGGCCCGCGCAGACGGCTGGCGCTGAAAATATTGTAGGCGCTGTTGCCGGGTTGTAGTTGGTCAATGAACCACAGGCGCTCCTGGTCAATTGAGGGCAGACAATAAGGCGAATCGCTCGGCGGCCTGTGTGGGATGACCTGCGCGTCGGGCGCGTGCAGTCCCTTCTGTTTGAGGCGTGCCTCGAACAGGGCGCGCTGTTCGGGCGTCAGCGCGGAAATTCTACTCGACAGGTCTTGCATCTCGATTCCCTTTGTGTCTTTCCATTCGTTGAAACACACACTCTCAGCGTTCTGCCGTCAGGCCGGGACGCGCTTCAGTCTCCTGTGGTCGAGCATAGTGTTCGCGCAGTTCGTTGAGATGATGCAGGCTGTCAAGCACGGCATCGGCCTCGACGCCGAAATCAACCAGACAGGCAACTTCGTCAACTCCGAGTTTCGCGAGCCGATCAAGTAAGCGCACGCATTTGGCGGGCGTGCCGAGGAGCGTGTGCGACTCAAAATATTTCTCAAAGGCCGCCGCCATCAAAGCGTCTTTGTCCGCATCGCTGATCGCATCGGGAGCGACATGAACATTTTCATACTGCTTGAAATACGTGCGCAGATAATTAGTGAAAGGGACGCGCACTTTCCGTCTCACGGCTTCGTCGCTCTCGCCGACGAAGGTGTGGAGCATCAGCGTCACCACGCCTTGCTGCGGGTCGTGCCCGTGCTCGGCGCGCGACTCACGATAGAGACTGATGCGCTCTTTTAGTTCTTCGTCCGAATAACCGACGTAGGCTGCCAAAACATTCGCTCCAATCGCGCCCGCACGCGACCACGTGTCGGCGCTGCCCGAACTCGTAATCCAGACAGGCAATCTCGGCTGCAAAGGCCGCGGCATGATTTTTATTTCAACCTCATGCTCTCTTATGCCCCGCTGTCGAATTGTTTCGCCCGCCCACAATTTCTGTATCAACTCGATGTGGCGAAACATCGTCTCTCGACGTTCATCGTATGCGTCGGGCGCGAAGATGAAATCGTCCGGATGCCAGCCGGACGCGAAGGAGACGGCCACACGTCCGCGCGATAAATTGTCTATGACCGACCACTCCTCCGCGACGCGCACCGGATGATGGAGCGGCAGCGCAACGCTCCCCGCGCGAATCTGTATGCGCTCGGTGAGAACGGCCAGCGCGGCGCTCAACACGGACGGATTCGGATATAGCCCGCCAAAATCCTGAAAGTGCCGCTCCGGTGTCCACACCGCATCGAAGCCGTGACGGTCGGCAAACTTTGCGCTCTCAATGACGAGCCGGTATTTATCCTCAGTCTCCTTCGAGCCGTCGCCGGAGAAAAAGTAGAGACTAAAACGCAACTCGCGCTCAATGCGGCGCTGCTTCCAATCAACGTCGCTCGTGCCGGTTAGCGTGCGTGCTTCCGGCGAACCGTCACTGTCCTCAGGCGTTATGGTCGCTACCGCGCGCGTCGTTTCGAGCGGCGGCGACAAGCCTTTATTCTTCAGACGCAATTCGAGCAGTTGACGCTGTTCGGGTGAAAGCGCAGCCAGGCGTTTTGAGATTTCGTCCATCTACTTTCTTTTCGTTAATCTACGCAACGACGCTTGCGTGCGTCGCCCGTCGCTTTTACAGTCAAAGATTCGTGTCGCTGTTGGATTTCACTTCCTGCGCGAGACTGGCTTGCAAATCCTGCGGGTCAAGCGATTCAATCTCGCGCAACAAACGCTCGATCTCCGCGGCCTCTTGCTCCTTGAGCCGACTCTCGGCGATACGCATCGCAAGTCCGGCCACCGTCGGCGCTTCAAAAAGACTGCTCAAAGGCAACTCCAACTGGAAGGTTTGACGAAGATGCGCCATGAGTTGAATGGCGAGTAGCGAATTGCCGCCGAGGTCGAAGAAATTATCTTCGAGGCCGATGCGCTCGATGCCGAAAAGCTCCCGCCAGATACTCGTCACGACCTGTTCCAACTCATCTCCGGCCAGGCTGTTTCCGTCGTCAGCGGCAAACGACCTGTGCGCGATGTCGCGTCGCGTCTCCTGTGGATTGAGAAGCGCACGCTTCGTGAGACTCTTTTGCTGCTCCATCAAAGCCGGAAACGATTGCGTCGAAACGATGATTTGAGATTGAGCACTCGCAATGATTCGCTCAAACGCTTCCAGGCCTTCCGCGAGGCTGATGCCAAACTGAGCGCGCACCTCTGCGAATTCCTCGCGCATCACGGAATTGCCTGCCGCCCGAAGTTCGCCCCAATCTTCCCAGTGCGGCAAACGCCAGTTGATTGCCATGACGCGAGTTTGTCCTTTCGCATCTTGGGCGTGAGCGAAAGCATCTAGAAAAGCACTCGCGGCGCAGTAGTCCGACTGGCCGAGCGCGCCGGTGATGGAAAGCGTATTGGAGAAGAGCGCGATGAAGTCGAGCGGTTCATCCCGCAAGACGGAGCGGAGCAGCAGCGCCCCGCGCAGCTTTGGTTCGAGTGCCGTGTGCGAGGCTTCCAGAGTCTTGAGTTGTATGATGCCGCCGCTCGTGTCGGAGGCCGTGTGCATCACGCCGTTGATTTGACCGAAGCGTCTGCGCGCCTCTGCGACGACGTTTCGCAACTGTTC
>DASVPS010000160.1:0-1989 GCA_036389555.1 Pyrinomonadaceae bacterium | reverse complement strand
GGCGGCGGCAGTGTGACTCGCTGCGCCGTGTAGTCGCTGCCCTCGTAGCGAAAAGTGAGGCTGACGATGCGCCCCTCGTCGTCGCGGTTGAAGATGTAGCGCGTGCCTTCGATCTCGTCTAGAAAACTGCGGCGTGAGCGCGTGGCAATGAGCCTGCGTTTCTTGAGAAGCGTGGGTTTGACCCAGAGTTCGTTATTTTCGAGCGTCACGTCGAGCGTGGTGACGGGGATGATGCCCGCGCCCAGTTCATAGCGCCCGGCATAGTTTATCAAGACGGCGGCATCAACCTTCGCGGCATGCTTCGCTTTGCCGCCGGGCTGTGCGGCCGTCGCGGATGTGGATTGAGTTTGCCGTGTGGCTGCCGTCGCCGCTCGCGCGTGAGATGTAGAGGCGAGCGTCAACGCCGCGAGGATCAAAAAACTCTTCATCGCTCCGCCCTCAGGTGAATAATCTCAACTGTCCGAGGTTTGAGTAAAGTTAGAAGCACTCACCACAGAGGGGAGAAATGATGAATGATGAATGCGGAACGATGAGCGGAAGATAACTTGCTTTCAGTTCATCATTCCTCGTTCATCATTCATCATTTCTCTCATTGTCTCCGTGGTGAATGCCTTAATGCTTAGACGCCTTCGACGCAAAACTTCAAGACCGCGAGAGAGCGCTAATACTGCCAGTTGACGTTGACGAACCCGACGCCGCTCGTGGGCACGGTGTAGGTGTGGTTCGCGCCCGCCTCCCACGTGACCGTGCCGTTCGCGGCGATCTTGATGAATTTGAATTGGAGCGTCTTTCCGGCCGGCACGCTCACGTTGAGGAACCAGTTCGGGTAGTTCGGCGTGAGCATCGGCCCGACGGCCGAATCCCACGTCGTCGCCCAGTTGCTCAACTCGACGGTGTTGCCCGTCAGGAAAATGTAATCGCCCGTCACGGTCGGCGAGGCGTTGTTGACGGTGAACGTGACGGGGATCAGTTTCGCCGCGAGCGCGGTGAACTGGATGCCGTTTGAGACCTGCGCCGAAGAGTTGGTGACGGTCACATTATAGTTGCCGTTCGTGACGACGGGGACGGTCGCGACGATCTTCGTCGAAGTCCAGGAGTTGATGGTCGCCGTGGTCGTGCCGAACTTGACCGTGCCGGTCGTCGTGCCGAAGTTTTTGCCGCCGATGGTGACGCGCACGCCGGGGTGCGCGACCGTAGGGCCGATGGCGCCGATCTGCGGCGCGGCGGGCGACTCTGTAAAACTCCAGACGGCGACGGTGTGCGCCGGGAGCGTGAAGTTCGAGACGGGATTGTTGCCGCCCGTGCCGGTCGCCACGCTGATATTAGAGCCGCCGAGCAGCCCTGTCAGTTGGTCGGCATACGTGCCCACGGGGAGCGCGGTGTTGAGGCCGGTGATGTTATATGAACTCGTCTCGTTCTTGTTGATGGCGACGAGGACGACGTTGCCGAAGAACTTGCGCTCGTAGATGTAGACGTCGTTGTTCATCCAGCGTTGCTGGTTTGAACCGTAAGCGATGGCCGGATTGTTGCGGCGCAGGGTGGAGAGACGATTGACGAGCGTGTAGGCGGTGGTCGTGGTCGAAAAAGCGTTCATCATCGGGCGGTTGTAGGGGTCGCCGCCGCCGGAGGTGTCGTTGTGCAGGTACTGCTCCGTGCCGTAGTAGATGCAGGGGATGCCGCGCTGCGTGAGGATGAAGGCGAGCGATTGGTGCAGGCGGTTGTTGTTATTGAGGAGCGAGAGGAAGCGCGTCATGTCGTGGTTGTCTATGAACGTGACGAGGTCTTCGTCCCAGGTGAAGTTCGCGGCTTCAGCCGTGAGCACGGCATCTATCTCGGAGAAGTTGGCGTTTGAGCCGAAGACGTTGCGGATAGCGGTGTTCAGCGGAAAGTCGAGCATGGAGATGCCGCTCTTGTTGGCGTACTTGTAGGAGTCCCGGTAGAGCGGATCATTCGTGCCCGTCTGATACCACTCGCCGAAGAGGAAGCTGT
>DASVPS010000159.1:0-5570 GCA_036389555.1 Pyrinomonadaceae bacterium | reverse complement strand
AGACCGTGTCCGGCGGAGTATAGAACTGCGCCAGCGGAGAACCCGCCGGGACGTAATCGTTGATCTGTTTATTATTCAGGCTGCCGCCGGCGAGCGTCTCTTTGCCGAAACGTTTGGCCTGTTCAAGACGCGCGCCGAGGTTGTAGATGGCGTTCATCGTGCGCGGGTTGTTGATGTTGTCGGTCGAGACCAGCGACGTGTCGAGCGCGCCCGGACGGGAGGTGTGGAACATCTGAAAGATGTAGCTGCCCTCGTCGGCCTGCCAGTCGAAGATGCGGTCGATCCAGAAATACTGCGCGCCGACATTGTTCGACAGGTTCTCCCACTTCGGATGCTCCGGGTCGTCGGGCGGCTTCACCGGATTCGGCCCGACGTGGCAGAAAGCGCACGACATACCGATTCGATACGGGCGAACGAGGTCCTTGTCGTTGTAATATTTCTCGTCCGTATAGTAACGCTCGGCATTCCAGTTCTTGGCGGCCGCTTCATCGAAATCGGGATTGGGGAACAGGCGTAGCCCGACGATGCCGGTCGCGTAGCCGTAGTATGAGCCGACGGGCATGTTCTTGCCGCGCGCGCCTATTTTCACGCCCGGATACTTCGTCTCGTTCTCGAAGGGGTCTGGGGGGCAATTCGCGGAGCGTTTGTCGAGCCAGAGTCCGAAGCGTTGCGGGTCTGGGCCGGTGGCATTCTCGAAGCAGGGTTCGTTGACGAGTCCCAGATAGACCCAGCGGTTGTTGCGGCTGAACTTCAGCGACGGATGGGTCGAGACCGATTTCAGCAGGTCGAGCGCGCCGTAGCTTTTGACGCCTATCTTGTCCCAGAAGCGGTCGTTGCCGCCCGTCCAGACAACCCACGTGTTGCGCCCCTTGACCTCTTCGGGCGTCAGCGGAATGGCGTCGTCCATCTCGCGGAAGTAATCCTCATCGGCCGCGGGGAAAGTGTTCGCCGCACGGTTAGCGACTCTCGCCTCGTCGAGCACGGTGCCGGGTTCCGGCCCTCTGTCGCGCCAACGTTTGATCGCAAACACACCACCGACCAGCACGACGATGACGATCAAGACAATGATCTTGGTTAAGTGTTTTCTCATCACGACCACTCCTTATAAGTCTGCTTGAAAGAGCACGGTTGAACGATCTCAGTGCCTGTAGGACGAGAGCGGGAAGGCGTCTGGCACGTGCGCCCGTTGAAGTGCGTAAGGGCGGTGAAGGCGTTTGCTTCGTAGCTGTATGCAAAAATTATTTACAAACAGTCTCGTACATATTATGCGGGCGAGGGCGGAAACATTTCGCGGCAAACTGCCTGACCGGCGGCCATTAAAGCGAGCGTTCTTCTTGTCGGCGGAGCGGGCGCATATATTTATGAGAGCGTTTTCAGTTTCGAGGCGCGCTGTGCGGCGACGCCGCGCATTGCCTCAAAGAGCGTCCGGGCGCAATTCACCTTAACGGTGAACGTGAAAGCTGTGGTGGTGCGGGTTGAGTTCCTCCGCCATTTGCAAATACTTCTCGGCCTTGCCATTGCTGCCTGCGGCGCGGTGAATGGTTCCTGCCTGACGGAGCAGGTGCGCGTCCTTCGCGCCGGAAGCGAGCGCCCTGTCAATCGTCTCCCGCGATTCGTCGAAGCGCCCCGTGCGGTACAACGCCCAGGCCAGCGCCGCGAGGGTCGAGAAGTTCTCGCGCAGTTCGATGTCCCTCAGCGCCCACTTCACAGCTTCCGCGCCGTCCCGGCGCGCGTCTGCGTAAAAGTCCGCGAGGTGGTGATAGTAATGAACCTCGCCGCGCTCGACCGACTCCTGATAAGCGGCGAGCGCGCGGTCGAGCCATAGTTCGGACTGTTCCGGTTTGCCCATGAACGCATAAAGCTCTCCGAGCGCCTGCTGGAACTCCGGCCTCGGCACACGCGCGATGACCTTCTCGTACAGCGCAATCGCTTTGTCAAACTCGCCCTGCGCGGCGAGCAACTCGGCCAGGTGTTCCTCCACCATCCAGTGGCCGGAGTAGGCGCGCGCGGCGCGCTCGTAGTGAGCCTGTGCGTCTGCATAGCGCCCGCGCTTGAGATTGAGCACGCCGCGCTGTAGTTCCACCCAGGAGTAGTGGCGCATCTCCTTGGCCGTCAGTTCGTCCACGGCCTCCGCATACAACCCGTCTGCGCCCTCATCGTCGCCCATCTTAAACTTGAGGTGCGCGAGGCGCGCGAGGCTGTCCCACGTACGCTCTTCGCGGATGAGAGACTCGTAACCGGCACGCGATTCGTCGTAGCGGCCTTCCTGAAAATCGAGATCGGCCTGCAACGCGCGACCCTGCGTGCTGCCCTGTAAGTCCCGGCTCATCTCCAGATCGCGCTTGACATCGGCAAGGCGGTGAAATTTGAAATCGAGATTGGCCTTGAGAAAGCAGAGGTCTGAGACCCGGCTGATCCGCCCGATGAGATCGTCTAGGACAGCCCCGGCAGCTTCCAGTTGGGCGAAGTCGCCCAAGAGCGAGCCTCGTTGGTAGAGACGATAGGCGAAGCGCGTCGCTCGTTCGGTGTCGAGCGGGTCGGCGAGCGCACGGCCTTCGAGTTCGGAGATGTCTCTATCAATCCGCTCTAACTCGATCTCAAAATCAGTCGGTGTGCTCATCTTCGGTTTCAAGCGCGAGAATGTATAAGGCGCGGGTCGGGGGCGTTTGCCCGGTGTATGTCAAGACGCTTCGCGAAAGACGGGAGCTTACATGGTTGAGCCTTGGAGACCCGTTCACCAGGGCTCAGCCAAATAGGGAAAGTGATTGAGGAACTCCTTGTCGTTCTTCAGAGGGTTCGGCGGATTCTTCGGTTCAATCGGCGCGGCGTCCAGCAAAGCCTGATCGTTCAGCATGTCGAGGTGATACTTCCTGCCATTATATTCGGCCGACATGTCCAGGAACATGGAGAGGAAACGGGTGGCGACCTGATCTTCGGGACGCCGCCCGAAAGGCCATGTGCCCGTGGTGTCCATATCAATGGCGCAGACGTTCGGGATGAAGATTTCAAACGGGCGACGGAGCGGGATGTGCAAGCCCTTCCGGTTCCAGGAATCGTCGGGCATGTTCAATTCCTGAAAGAGAGTTTTCTTCGCCTTCGGGAAGGCGAGGATGGCGGTGGCGTAGGTCTTGTGCACGGAGACGGGCGAATTGTCGTGGTCGAAAGTGGTTTCCAGACCCATCGCGCTGATGGACGGGCCGAACCCCCAGCCGAGATGCGCCAAACGCTTGACGAAGTGCGGCGCAAGCCAGAAGTTGTTTGCGCCGAGTTGGCGGTTGTCTTCGCGCTCGCTGAGTCCGGCGTCCGCGAACGGCTGTCCATCGGTATCAACCAACTTGTACTTCTTCAACTCGTCGTCGAGTTTGAAAGAATCGAGCAGTGAGACCGGATTCTCCAGCCAGAAGGGGTGGTCTGGAATCGTCTCGATCTTATCGGCGGCTTTCAACACCCAACTCTCGCCCCAGGTGTTGACGATGCGATTCGTCTCCGGCGAGGGAGTGATGAAGGCGAGCGGGATTTCGAGGATGATGGCGTTGATGTTCCGTCCGGCCTGACAGTCCTTGCCCGTATAGACGAAACGATAATTGCCGTTCTCGTCCTTGCGGAATTTGTCGCCGTTCCAGGTGAGAGCCCCCGCGGGGAGGTCTCGCTTCTTGCCGTAGCCCCATTCGGGGTCGTTCGGGTCGGTATTGAACAGGTCGTTGCCTTCGAGTTCGAGTAGGGTTTTGGGAATTTCCAGCTCGCGCGCCGACGCCATCGTATGCGGGACGTGATAGAACTGTGGCGCGTAATTGATGGAGCGGAAGAACCCTGTCAGGTCGTTGAAGAAGGCGTCGTCGCGCCCGCCGATGTAGGTCTTGATGGCGTGACCGCCGGGCGTATTGATAGTCAAGCTCTGGTTGAGATCAACGACCGTGGAAAAACTGCCCTCCGGGAAGTCTATGAATTTGACGGTCGCACGCTGCGACTGATCGACGGTGACGCGAATCTCCGCAGACTTTGAAGGGCCGAGGTACTTCTCCTTGACGGCGTCGAAATACCTGAGCAGGGCTTTCAGGCTGTGGTCTTCTTTGTCCGGGCGCACGACTCGCGGGTCGGGAGAGACCATTATTCTGTAGAGCATGTCGGTGTCAAAGACACCCGCTTCCGGGATCGGCGCGAAGGTCAGGGCAATGACGACCTTCTCGCCTCCATCCGTGTCATCGCTGGGAAAGCCGAAGAGGTCGTAGAGGTCTGCCGCGCTCAGGTCAATGTCGGAGAAGATCGAGTTGACCGCATTGGGGTCGTTATGGTCAGCCAAGGGGACGCCTTGCCTTTCAGCGGTGGAGCCAGCGTTTGGAAAGATTGCGGAACCGGCGTTCGTTGTTCCACTCGCGTGAGATTTAATGAAGCTGTCCGGGTAACAGCATTAACGCGACCACCCTTGATCGGATTTGCGGCGCAATATAACAGCACCGATCAAGGCTGTCAATATAATGATCTTTCCGCGCAGCAGGTCAGTTTGAAAATGCGCTCCGCATAAACGTCGGCTAAGAATTTCAAGCCAACTCACTACGCGCCGCATGGCCTTTTCCCACCGTCCGGGCTTTGACGCATAACCACGCCCGCCCACTAGTTGGACAAACAGCGCGCACAGATCACCTAAAACTAACTTTTATTTTGTCGCCCGCCCCGTGACGTATCCGATCAGCCCGGTCACGATGGCCGTGAGGAGCGGAACCGCCCACTCTCTATCTGACGCCGCCGAGCCTTCCCTGACGATAGCCCACACGCACAGGCAAAGCGCGACGCCGATGACGACGAGCGCGCTGCTCGACAGCAGCAAGTCTTTCCGCCGCCGGTGCGCCGCGTCGGCTTCCTCGATGCGGATGCGCGAATCCCTCTGATCGGGTTCTTCGCGCGGGACAATAGAGAGTTGGTGTCGGTTCGCTAAGTCACTGAGATCAATCTTGTCATCATTCATGGCCGGGCGCGCCCGCTCTACAGCCCGATGATCTCCGTCGTGAGTTGCTGATCCTTGTCCGCAAGACCCAGTTTCAGGCCGCGCCGTTTGCCGTCCACGGCGACTTCCATCAAAGCTATGGCCTTGCGCAGAACATCGCTTTTCGTGCCGCCCGTTCTGGCGGCGAGTTGTTCAAGAAGATCGTTCAATTCACGAGAGATGTCGAGACTGAGACGAACTTTCTCCTTTTCATTTTTGGGTGATCCGCGATTCGCGTTTTTTGCGATGGCTTGGTTCACAGTGGTTGTCCTTTCGCACGGGGGTTAGAAAGTTAGTTAGCAGCTAGTTAGGTTCCATATGACCAGTGCATTGGTGCTATATTTCGGTTCAAAGCACGTACACCCAGCTGTGTCCTTGTTTGCCCTACTAACTGTTGCCCAAGCTTTTAAGCAAATCTCCAATAGAGCAAACTCGAACACGAGGATAGTACGTAAATTCTACGTAAATATCAATCAAATAATTTCGTAGGAGCAGGACTTACCCTGCCCCTGCAATCGTGATTAAGAAGCAGTTTGAATGAGTCCCGACAGGGACGATTGAGAATAGCCCAGCGATTTATCGCTGGGGA